>JAZRXU010000101.1:0-26236 GCA_045600345.1 Candidatus Cryptobacteroides sp.
TCTATAGTTACTTAAAGCGTAATTATTCCAGTCTCTTTTAGTTGTTTTTTCAAACGCGTAAAGATAATGTTCCATTGTCGTAAAGTTTAATTATCAAACAAATATAGGGAAAATGGCTCAAAAAGCCAAACGTGTGCGAGCTACAGCTCACGCCATGAAATATCCTTGTCACGACCCCACCATGTCATCTGTCGCTTCGCATAATGACGGGTGTTGCGCTGTATCAGTTCGAGGGCCCGAGCCTGATCGTATGCCCCGTCGAAATGCTCAAACAACTCTTTGTATCCTACTGTCTGCAATGCGGGAAGGTCGCGCCATGGGAGCAGCTCCCGCGCCTCATCCACAAGCCCGTCGCGGAACATCTGCTCGACGCGGCGGTTTATGCGCTCGTAGAGTACCTCGCGGGGGCGGGTGAGTCCCATCTTCTCTATCTCGAAACTCCGGGCCTTTGACGATGCTGTCTTGAATGATGAGAAGGGCCGCCCGGTCATGATGCATACTTCCAATGCCCGTACCACTCTCTGTCCGTTGGCTATGTCGATGGCGTGATATGATTCCGGGTCAAGAGCTTTCAGCTGCATGCGGAGCGATTCGATGCCTTCTTCCCTGAGCCGGCTTGTGAGCTCGGCGCGCAGCTGCCCGTCGGCCTGTGGAAAGTCGTCAAGCCCCTTGCATACGGCGTCAATATAGAACCCGCTCCCTCCTGCCATCACAAGAACCTCATGTCCCTGATTGAACAGTTCCTCCAACAGAGCCATGGCCTCCAGTTCGTAGCGGCCTGCAGTATACATGCCGTCGTGTATACTCCTGTCCTGAATGAAATAGTGCTTTACGCGTGCCAGTTGTTCGGGTGTGGGGACAGCTGTGCCTATGCTCATTTCGCGGTAGAACTGTCGCGAGTCGCACGAGATTATGGGCGAGTCGTACTGGCGTGCAAAATCAAGGCTCCACTCGGTCTTGCCGACTGCAGTGGGGCCCAATAATATGATGAGTTTGCGTTTATGCATCTGCGGGGGTTAGTCCTCGTATGAATCCTCGTCGTAGCCGTCCTCGAATTCTGGCTCTTCGTCTTCGTCCTCGCTGTCTTCATCCTCATCGTCGAGGTCCTCGTCATCGGGATTTTCCATGCGCCTGCGCTTCTCCGGAGGAAGGTCCTCGAATGCTACATATCCATTGAGGAAGGCCTCGGGATTAGGACCTTTGCTGTCGACGAGGGTAGGGGTGACAGCAGTGGTGTCGCCCTCTCCTTCGAAAGTAATGATGACGTTTTTTTTATTTATGGTATCGTAGAAATATGTGAAGTCGACGATTTCGTTTTCCACTACATGGGCGAAGCTTATGTCTTCAATGCTGCCGTTCCCGAGATCGAAGGTTGCGTATTTGGCTACGACAGCTCCGGTGATGTCCATCGCTTTGAAAAGTACAACCTGGTCCATCGGGAACTCCATGTCGGCAACCATCTGTTTGTGAAGCTGGTACAGCGTATTCTTGCTGTTTACTTCGTAGATGCGGGCAAATCCTTTGATGCCTGGTAGTGATACTTTGAGTCTGTAGGTCATAGGTCTGATTTTATAAATCAAAGATAGCACAAAAATCGGAGCGCGTTGTAAAAATCTTCAAAAAACTCTATTTTTGTGCCATGCAATCTCAAGACCCTAGAATCCAGGACCATTACATGAGTATAGCCGCTCCTGCGGAAGGCCTGTTCAAAGACAAAGGCAGCCGCTTCATAGCGTATATCTACCCTGTGATATCCGAAGCGGAGGTAAAGCCATTGATTGACGCAATCAAGAAAGAACATCATGCTGCGCGTCATCATTGTTATGCATATCGCATAGGCTTCGATGGTGCTGTGATGAGAGCTAACGATGATGGTGAGCCGAGCGGCACAGCGGGGCGTCCCATATTGGGGGCAATAGACAGTGCCGGATTGAAGGATGTGCTCGTTGTGGTTGTCCGTTATTTCGGCGGAATTCTGCTCGGGGTCCCAGGTTTGATAAATGCGTACCGTGAGGCTGCGAGAGATGCCATAGCGCAGTCCCGGATTGTAGAAAAAGTGGCCTGCGACCGCTTCGAGTTTGTATTTGATTATCTGCAGATGAACGACGTCCAGAAGTTCATAAAGGCTACGGGAGTCGAAGTATGTTCCCAGAATTTCGATCTTCAGTGCAGCATGACGGTCAGTGTGCCGCTATCGTTCGCTTTGACATTCGAAAGAGATATTAGAGATAAGGTAACAAATTTGAAAAGATTTTAGACTGTATGAAAAGAGACTTCACGATTCTTTCTTATGTATGTGCTTGTTTTCTGGGCTTCATATCATGCAAATCTAGCCCGACACCTTTTCCTGAGGTCGGTGAGCCGTTCGCAATCACGAGCGGACCGAAAGAGCACCTTTTCGCGAGTTATTTCGGCATAAATTCATGGAGTCCGGACGGACGTTATGTCAGTGTTCTGGAAATAGATTTCAGCGGCAGGCTTGCAGAACAGACAGACACTGCGGTTGTTGCTCTTGTCGATTTGGAGGATAACAACAAACTGATCCCTATTGCCAAAACGACGTGCTGGAACTTCCAGGAGGCCGCCATGTTTCATTGGTTGCCGTGGGAGGACGGAGCATGCCTTTACAATGACTGTCGCGATGGAAAGTTTGTCACTGTTGTCCTGAACTGGAAAACCGGCGAAGAACGGATCATCCCTTATCCTATCAGTGCGGTGGATCGTAACGGAGAATGGGGAGTAAGTCTCAACTATGCTCGTCTGCGCATGTGCAGACCTGATTACGGTTATGCCGGTCCCGGACAGGATGCCCGTGCTGATAGCATATGGCCGGATAACGACGGGTTGTACCTTGTCAATATCCGTAGCGGTGAATCTAAGCTCATTCTTACTATAGAGCAGGCGAAGGATTTGATGCCTCAAATTACCAAGGAAGATGGATTGGCATATTTCTGTCATACGATAATCAGTCCTAACGGTAAGAGGATCTTCTTCTTGGCCCGCACAGTAGAGGATTTCCGCAAGCAGTTGGATGAGCGTGGCATAGTATATATATGGGATACCGTTTCATTCACTGTCGATTCGGACGGCAGTAATCTGCGTCGCTGTTATCCCGACGGGTGGAAGGGTTCTCATTTCAATTGGTATGATGATAACAAACTCGCCGTTACTGCGTGTTGGGATGGTGGTGAATGCTGGAGCCACACGGTTTTTGAGGTCGGTAAAGAAGATCAGGTAAGGCATATTGGCCCCGGTATTCTCGACTGGGATGGGCATCTGATATGGTCTCCGAACGGCAAGTTCCTCAGTACGGATGGCTATTGGAACAAGGATAATTATCGCTCGTGGGTACTGGTCAGGGTTGAGGATGAGGCGATTCTTCCACTGGGCAGATTTTATGTCCCGCAGAGGTATACGGAGCAATATTCCCGTTGCGATCTTCATCCACGCTGGCGCATGGATGGATCTCAGATTGGGTTCAATTCTGTGCATGAAGACTCGCGTCAAGTTTATCTCAGAAATGTAACTTGGAAGTGAAATAATAAGGGTAAAATTTCCGTGGTAAGAAGATTATTTGTAAATTGGGCCAAATTTTCCGTGCACGTTCACGAAAAACAAGACCATTCTTATGAAAAAAAACCTTCTGGCCATTTGGACTTTTTTATTGACCGCATCGATACTCGCGGGTGCGCAGGATGTGATTAAGGATTCTTTGGAATATGGATCGGCGAATTATAATTCTCCGGATTATCTGCTCCAGGGAAAACTCTCAGGCGTACGCTTCGGGTTGACTGATGGTAATCCGTCTTCTCTCGCGACTGTTGATGTGCGTGGCCTCAACTCCGTATTCAGCGGTGGAAAGGTCCTGTGGATTGTGGATGGGGCTGTATTGTCAGATTTCTCTTCTCAGCAGCAAAGCGCTTTTTCTCCTGAGGTCTACGGCGATTATGGCTATATGCAGCCTATGTCGCAGCTGGACTTCCTCAATCTTTATGACATTGAGAGCATTGAGGTTCTGAAGAATGTTTCCGAGACATCTCTGTATGGATCGAGGGGTGCAAATGGCGTAATCCGCATCAACACGAAAAAAGCGTTGGGACAGGATAAGGTAAATGTCCATTGGAATTCCAATGTTGGCTTCCCGGTTTCGCAGCAGGGGGGGGCAGGTATAAGCCACAATCATAATCTCTCTGCCAGCTATTCTGTAAACAATCTGCTCTTATGGTTGTCCGCGTTCTACAAGGATATCGAAGGAGGTGTTGCCGGAGCTTATGACAGAACAGGCGGTATAAGAGTGAAGGTGGATGCCCGTTCCAACAAATGGATATGGGCAGGTTTGAACTCGACTGTTTCTGTGGGACGTCAGTCTGCTGCTTCTGCAGCAGCAAATTACGGTGTGCCGTCGATGGGATTGGCTCTTCGTGGCATTAATCCGTTCGGCGTAGAGAATACTGTAGAAGGCTGGGTTGCGGATCATGATGATTATGCCAGAGTCTTCAGAGCGACCGGCGATATCTATCTGAGGGTAAATTTCCTTCCTTCTCTATATTGGAAAACGAACTTCAACTTCGACTGCAATAACAATACAAGATACATGTGGTATGGCCTGCGTACTGCCTTTGGCAGTGCATATCAGAGGGCCTCGGCGATCGCGCTGTCCACATCCCTGGGATGGACCGGCAAGACTCAGCTTAACTTCGAGAGATACTTCGGCTCCAAGCATCATCTGGTAGCTAGTGTCGGTGCGGAGATCTACGGAGATATTCTGAAGACCAATGCGATGTCCGGTGATCATTATTTTACGGATGCGCTCAGGGAAAAGGGCTACAGTCTTCGCGAAAGCGTGTCTACTCCCCGCCATATAAACAAATCATATCAGACTATAAATATAGGTGGTATGCTGCAATACGACTTCGCCGGTATCACTGGAGTCAAGGCCTCTTTTGCGGCAGACAGGCGTGCTCTGTATGATGATGACTTCAGCATGTATCCATCCGGAGAGGTTTATTTTGATATTCATAAACTCGCCTTTGACTCAAGCCGGGCTGTCAGCGGTCTTCGCCTTTCTGCGGGCTATGGTCAGGCCGGTTCGAGGGAGTATTTCCCATATCAGCTGCTGCCGGGTCGTTTCCCTGCTGATGTTCTGGCGAAGGCTCTCCTGGAAAGGAGTATCGTGATTGACAGCAGCGATCCCGAGGCGACCATAACCAACTACTTCGATGCCTACCGCAGGGCAAAGGCAGAGGAATACAATATTTCTGTATATGCTGCATTCTTTGAAGACAGGATACGACTTCATCTGGGTGTATATGACAAGGCCATAGATGAGTCTATGACAATCTATGGATTTGGTCATCAGCGTTTCACCACCGGCTATGCCTGGGAAAAGACGGACCGCTATGAACTGGTGTCGTCTTCCGAGGAGTTTAAGAATCGCGGTGTCGAGATGGACTTTGATGCCAGACTGGTGAAAAGAGGCATCTTCAGCTGGGATATGAACGCAAACCTGACATATAATAGGAGCGATATCACTTTCGAAAAGTATCCTGTTAACCCTATTCCTGAGTATTATGGAGGCCTGGGCATGCTTTTCGGCCTGTGGAACTTCAAACTCGATATGCTGTTGAGCGGTGTTGCCGGCTTTACCATCTATAATGCCAATGCCATGCTGCAGGACGAAGCTCTCACTATCGACAGCCGTTATGCGGAGAGAGGCGATTATCTCCGTCTGTCAAGACTGAGCCTGTCATATGACCTTGACGTGAAGGCCGTAAAATGGATGAAAGGCCTCAGATTCTCGGCTAATGCATGTAATCTGTTTACCATCAGCAGATACTCGGGCTATAACCCTGATGTCAATTGCTATGGACATATTTCCGGTAAATTGTCAGGTGTGGATTACGGTTCGCTCCCTCTGCGGCCAAGTTTCATGTTTGGTGTCAGTGCAATATTCTAATCAGGCAGAACTATGAAGAAAATGAAATTCTCAAAATTTTGTACGGTACTTGTGTTCCTTGCTCTCGGTGTATCCGCTTTCGCGCAGAACACGGTGGTCAAAGGTTCTGTCAAGGATATCGATGGCCAGCCTATCCCCGGTGCAGCAGTGCTCATAGACGGAACGAAGACTGGTACGATAGCGGATATCGATGGCCTTTTCTCTCTGACAGTGCCTTCGTCAGTCAAGAATCCCAGGCTCTCGGTATCATGTCTGAGCTATAAGACGGAAATTATCGATCTGAAGGGTAAAACTCTTGTCAGTGTGGTGCTTGAATCTGATCAGGAACAGCTTGATGAGGTCGTTGTTGTAGGTTATGGATACATGCGCAAAAGTGACCTCACAGGTTCTATTTCATCAGTAAAGATCGATGAAGACGATGCGGCGCGCAGTACTTCTGTGGACCAGATGCTTGTCGGCAAGGCTGCTGGCGTAGAGGTTATCTCATCGTCCGAGTCTCCGGATGCGGGAGTGTCCATAAGAATTCGCGGTATAACCTCAGTCAATGGCTCAAGTGAGCCTCTATACGTTGTGGATGGTGTCATCCTTACAAATGCCGGCAGAGGACGCACGGGTAATGATGAGGAAGAGGAGGTCAATGGCCTTATGGGTATCAACCCACAGGATATTGCATCCATACAGATCTTGAAAGACGCTTCTGCAACTGCAATCTATGGTGCTGCCGGAGCAAATGGCGTTGTGCTTATCACTACCAAGCAGGCCAACAAGGACCGTCCTACGATCAATTTCAATGTTGGCGTGGACATTAGTACTCCATACAGCCGTATCGATGTTCTGGATTTCCAAGGCTTCACGGAATATCTCCAGGCTCGTGTCGCTTCAGGTAGTCTGGAGTCTTCCAGCATGCTCAGAAACATGTATTCGGATTACCCTGAGTGCACAACACCCAAGGTGGCTGTACGCAACTGGCAGGAGATGTTTCTCAAGCCTGCTCCTCGTCAGCGATACTTCTTATCAATCTCCGGACGTCCCAAGACCATATCATATACGGTATCCCTTGGCTATAATACTACGAAAGGAGTTGTAGAGGGCACGAGCAACGAGCAGTTTACTGCACGAATGGATGTGTCGAAGGATTTTACCAAGAAGTTCAAGATCGGAACGAAAATCAATTTTGCATATATACGCTCGCGTACCATGCAGGGTGCCGGATCTGGCGATCAGAGCATCAGCTCTTCTTTCATCAAATCTCTGGTCAGCTACCGTCCTTATGTCACTATGGTGATAGATGAGGACGAGGAGTACGAGGATGAGAGGGAGGTCAGCCAGTCGAGTCCGTCGAAATGGGCGAAGAACTCGTATCAGACCCGAAACGAGTACAGGGCGATTCCTAGTTTCTATGCCCAGTACAAGATTCTGGACTGGCTCACGTTCAAGTCATCATTCGGCGGTGACTACCACATGCAGGAGATCGCTAAGTTCAAGGGCCTGACGGTGTCCAAATCGCCGGCGTCAGGCGGTGTTACCTATGGCGAGACCTACAACTGGAACTGGGATACCACGCTGTCTGTCAACAAGAAATTCAAGAAGAAACATAAACTGTCGGGAACTTTGGGCTTCACGATGAGCCGTTACCACAGCAATACCAACACTGTCATGTCATCAGAGGTTGCTCAGTATGGCATAGGTACGGATAACCTTGATTCGTCGATAGGTGCTTCCATGACCTTCGGAGAGGTCCAGACGTCAAAGATGTCATTCTTTACACGTGCTATCTACAGTTACAGCGACAGATATATCCTGACTGCCACCTACAGGTTGGACGGCAGCTCGATGTTCCCTACCAAGAACAAGTTCGCCTCATTCCCTTCTCTTGCCGCTGCGTGGAACATGCATCAGGAGAACTGGTTCGAGTCCGGTGTCATTTCCATGATGAAACTGCGTTTCGGCTGGGGTATGGTAGGAAACTGTTCAATGAGTCCTTATCAGTACCTTACTACCTTTGGTACGGGCCGCGTGGGCTATCATTTCAACGATGCCGGCTATATCAATGCACTGTCTCCGTCTGTTTTCGCCAATGAGGATTTGAAATGGGAGACAACACAGCAGTTTAATGGCGGTCTGGACTATGGTATGCTGGATGGAAGAATCGTTCTGTCGGTGGATATGTACTACAAACGTACATATGACCTTCTGCAGAAGCGCAATGTCTCTTACAATACCGGTTTCGCTTCGATATATGTGAACCAGGGTCAGATCGTGAACAAGGGTCTGGAGATCAACCTCGAGACTATACCTGTGACGACAGATGACATCGAGTGGGCGCTCAGTGGAAATATCACATTCAACCGCAACAACCTTCTTGATATAGGATACGAGGGCGAGTTGAAGGACTTCTACTTCGAGCCGGGTGTCAGGACTACCCAGAGATATTATACCGGCTCATCTATCGGTACGGGTGGATACCTGAGCAGCTCTCCTCTGAATGTATTCATGCAGGGACAGCCTCTCGGCCTTATCTATGGCTACAGGACGGACGGTCTTGTGCAGGAGGGTGAGTATGGTATCCCTATCAACAAGGCCAACTACGAGAATGGCATCTATGCGAAACCTGGTTCCATTAGATATGTGGACATGAACGGTAACGGCTATATCGATGCTGATGACAGGACCGTTATCGGCAATGCTTCTCCGAAGTTCGTCTATGGATTCAGCACTTCGTTCTCATGGAAAGACCTTCGAATCAGTGCTAATTTCAACGGAAGTTTCGGCAACAATCTTTACAATGCGAACATCACGCAGTGGTCCGACACCCACAGAACATCATCGCCTATCAACGTTGTGAGCTCGTCATTCCGCAGGGCATGGACAGTTGCCAATCCTTCCAACAGATACGTTGCGCTGTCGGATGCGGCCGAATATTACGGAACCCCTTTTCAGGATGTGTTCAATCCGACAGAGGGTGGATATATCACGGACAGGGACGTAGAGGATGCTTCGTATCTCAGACTCGCTAATGTTGCGGCGTCTTATTCTCTGAAGCTGCCGAAGAAGAGCCCTCTGAGCCGTATCGTGTTTGCATTCTCTGTCAATAATGCCGTTGTGTTCACGCGCTATACCGGATTCTCTCCAATCGTGAACTCCTACAAGATCAGTTCACAGAAGATCGGTATCGACTCGGGCGGATATCCTCTGGCAAGGTCTTATTGTTTCGATGTAAAATTCACTTTCTAAACTGAAACTGCGATGAGAAAGCTTATCAGTAAAATAACAGCGGCATTCTTCTGTGCATGTGTTGCATCATGCAGTTTTCTGGAAGAAATACCGACCACTTCGATGGTGAGTGAGAACGTATATGTGAACGAGAGCTCGGCTCAGGCCGCTCTTCAGGGATGTTACAAGCATCTGTTCTATATCTCGCATTCGTCGTTCCTGCAGTACATACAGGGCTGTTCCATCCTTCAGCACAACGGAACAACTCTTCAGGATTACTGGTTCCAGCATACGCTGTATTCCAACAACTCTTACAATGCTACATTCTACAAGTATTGTTTTGAAGCTATTGCACACTATGCCACATTTATTCATGATGTGCGCAAGTCTCCTCTTGATGAGAACACCAAGGTACAGATGGAGGCTGAGGCCAGATTTCTTCGTGCATTCTATTATTTCTACGCAACCCGCCTGTGGGGCGATCTTCCTTTGATTCTGGACAAGCTCGGAACTATCGAGGAGGCTTTTGTTCCAAGATCTCCATATCAGGAGGTATACAAGGTGATCCTCGATGATCTGGACTTCGCAGAGAAGAATCTCAAACCATATGAGCAGCTGTCGGACACCGAGCACATGGAGGGCCATGTATGCAATTATTCCGCAACAGCTCTCAAGGCTAAAGTTTATGTACAGATTGCTTCTTACATGTCCAGCCCTGATGACCAGTGGTTCGATATTTCCAGGGAGGGCAGATATCCCGATTTCTCAAATTGCGGCATCGCAAAGGATGATGTGGAAGGAGCATGGAGACTTGCTCTTGAGGCGGCGGAAGATGTGATTCTCAACGGGCCGTTCGAGTTGGAAAGGGATTATGCCAATCTTTTCCGCTTCGAGCCTGAGGAGCATCCGGAGGATTACCTTTCCAGGGAGAGGATAGTTGTCATTCCTATCACAGTGATGGTGGGCTCATGTACATACTCCTCATGGAGTCTTCCCAAGCAGCCATGGGGGTCGGCGCAGACCACGACCGACAACGGTAACAAACTCAAGGTGCGTCCTACCCGTTTCACTTGGGAGAAATGGTGTGAGAAATATGGCGGAGATGCTTATCTCGTGGAGCGCGGTGGAAATACCATCGGCCCTTATCACTTCTATTCCGGCTGTCCTGATCCAAGGCTCGAAGCTACATACTTCCATACGGACTATTATACAGGCTATGAGCCCGATGACAACATGACAGAGAATCATTGTTACCCTTATGCAAATGGCGAGGGCAGCAGCAACTATGTTGCATATTATGATGGATCGACTCTGAACACCTATAGCAACATACAGAACTCTACTCCTATTTATAAGAAGGGATACAGCAGAGCATACCGTGGTGCCGGTTCCGGCGGAAATGCAGATATCTATCTTTTCCGTTATGCTGATGTGCTTCTGCTGGCTGCAGAAGCTGCTGCGAGCCTGTGTAGCGATGCTAATGATGCATATGGACAAAAAGCTATCTCATACGTAAACCAGGTGTTGACCAGGGCGCGTAAATCCACAAACGCCAATGTCAATTATCCTCATTATTATAATGGCATCTCCGAGGCTGCTGCTCCTGCAAACTGGAATCCGGCCGATTATCCGTCGAAAGATGAACTTGTGCTTGCCGTGATGTGGGAAAGGTTCTTCGAGATGGATTATGAGTTCCAGCATCTTTTCGATACTCGCCGCCGCGGTGCCAACTATTATGTGCAGAATTTTGTAAGGCCGTTCAATGTATTCATGAGAACCAATGCCAATATACGTCTTACAGAATCTCCTGCGATGAAATACGGCATGGAGAAGCAAGAGGATATCCAGAAAGTCAGGGCTGGTCTGCTTATGGCATATCCGGAATACGAGATCCTGAACAATACCGCCATCGACTTCGCGACAGGCCAGAACGATTTTTATCTCCAGTAGACTATGAGAATGTATAGATATACCAATATACTGTTTGCATTATCCGTTGCTTTGGTGGCATCTTGTGCCAAAGTGGATAAGAATGATGTGTATGCCAGAACGGCAGCAGAGTTCTCCGGAGTCATCGAGACGTCTTTGGAGGTGGATCTCGGTCTGTCTGCAAAGTGGGCTGCTTATAATGTCGGCGCAGATGCTCCGCAGAATTACGGATCGTACTATGCCTGGGGTGAAAGCAGGCCTAAGGATATATACACCGTAGATAACTACAGGTTTTACAATGCCGAGACTTCGACGTATAATCTCGTTGCCGGCCAGAGGTTTGAGCCGTCTGATGATGCAGCTACCCTCGAACTCGGTTATGGCTGGTATACACCTACGGTTTCCGACGTGCAGGAGCTGATCGACAATTGCGACAACAAGGCTGCCGAGTATCGTGGCGTATTCGGCTGGGTTGCTACCAGCCGTGTCCCCGGATTCGAAGGCAAGAGCATATTCTTCCCGGCGGCGGGATATGCGGCCGAGGATCGTAAGAACAATACGGCCTACCAGTCACTGTTCTGGGTGAATGAGATTGTGGATGTTCCAGTGTCGGACAGCTATTTTCATGCGGCCAACGTATTCTTCAGCGGTTCGTCCATGCTGCTGAACACTCCTCCCAAGGGAGTTGGCGGCCTTGCGTGGTGCGGTTATCCGGTGCGAGGTGTGAGGAAGTTCTTTCTTGACATCGATGCTAGTGGAGAGATAGGCCTGGAGAGGGAAATATTGAGCTATACTTTCAATATTTACGGTAATACCAGATGGTCTGTTTCCATTAACGGCGAGGGCGCTAGTGTGAATCCGTCTTCGGGAGAGGGCCAGGCTGAGGTTACCATCTCCCTGCCGGAAAACAACACTTATGATTTCCAGTATTTCGATGTTGCGGTCAGCTCGGGTGAGGCTGAGGCCAAGACGTTCAAGCTTACCCATTTCGGTTTCGTACCTGACTTCAAGTTCGAGGGCGAGGCGTCTGCAGAGCTAGAGTGGGATGGTACGGCATCATCATTCTCTCTGCGTGCAGATGATGAGGTGTCATGGACGGCTGAGATGTTGCTGAACGGCGCTGTCGCCGAGGGTGCATCCGTTACCCCTTCTTTCGGTTCCGGCTCATCGTCATTCGAAGTGACCCTTCCGGAGAACTACGATATATTTGAAAATGCAGTGTATGAGCTGGTGCTCACTACAGACAATTATAAGATTCCTGATGCTCTGCGCGAGATTAAAGCACAGATTATCCAGAAAAATTGTGCCTTCGGTCCATTCGGTACACTGTGGTCGACCAGTTTCCTTAAATCTCTGCAGGCAGCTGTCGAGGCGGAGGGTGCTGCTGAATCATATCTTATCGAGAATATTAATGTCATTCCTAATGTGCCGGGTACCATAACTGCAGATGGAAAGTACGTAGGAAAGGCGCACAGGATGTACTTCAATGCCGCGCAGGATGGCGATGCTCTGCTGTCTGTATATGCGCTGGTTGCCAGGGCTTCCACTGAGGGCAATCCTAAACGCATATCAGTCAGTGTAAATGATGCATACATTGATAGAACCACGCTTTTGAACGCGAGCCTTGCAGATAACCTGTCTGGAACCTTCGAGGTGTTCATCCCGAATGTCAAGAAAGGTGATAAGATAGGTCTGCACGTAGACGATTCGGGTAACCACAGAATCTATTCTGTTAAGTGGGACAGGTTCAGCGGTGTGATGCTCGACCATGTCGGGGCTGTCGTTGTGTCTGGTGATACCCAGACCTACAAGTTCAATGTAAGGTCCAATGGTCCATGGACTGCATCCGTGACTGGTGATGGGGTCTCATTGAGCCCTGCGTCCGGCAACGGCAGTCAGGAGGTTACTGTCAACATGCCTCAGAATGAGACCGATGAATCACTGCAGTATGTTATCAATGTCAAATCTCTCGATTCTGAAGCGGTAAGTACATCTGCTACCTTTACTATCGAGCAGAAGACACAGAAACATATGGATATCAGCAAAAGTGGTGTTGTGACTGTAGGTGCCGATGTTACTTCGCTCCAATTCAATGTGAGTGCGAATGTAGCCTGGACAGCTACTGTGACAGGCGAAGGAGCTATGGTCTCTCCGGCATCCGGAAGCAGTGATGCTGCTCTGATGGTAAGTTTCCCTGCAAATGCAAGCGAAGAGGAAAGTCTTGATTATCTGGTGACCCTAACTACTGATAGCCCTGCTGTGGAAGAGAAGGTGAAGTCCTTCACCATCCGTCAGAGTCCTAAAGAGAACGGCACCAAGTTCGGCACTCAGTGGAAATCAGCATATATTACCAGCTGGAGCCAGAGCGGTTTCGCAGCGAATGTCGATTTCACGACTTCAGGTTTGACATGCAAGACCAGCGGCAGCCTTACTACCGGTACCAAAGGTTATATGAGAGGTAATTACACGGTTTCATTTACTGTAGGAGAGTCCGGCACCGGTGTGCTTACCTTCCGTGCACGCCTCGCAGGTAGCGGCAGCGGCAAGACAATGACCGTCAAGCAGAAATCTGGTTCGGTGGAGAATACCGTATACTCTCGAAAGGAGACGACGGATATTACAGACGACTACTCGATAGAAATCATGGTAGTCAAGGGCGATGTGATAACGATATCCGCCAGCGGATCAAATAACCATCAGTTGTACTGCGGTGATACCTATCCTATCTGTTGGACAAAGAAATAACTAAAATATTAAGTTACATGAAGAAGTTTTTTTTAACATTCGCAATGGCCTGCGTCATGGCAGGTTCTTGCTTTGCGCAGTCAGAAGTTGCGTTCGGCACCAAGTTCTCCACTTCATTCCGTCAGGCTCTCTCTGATGCCTATGAAGCTGATTCTGAGGCGGAGAAGTATGTTGTGGACGCCATGACTGTGGTGCCATCAAAAACAGGAAACCTTTATGTCAAGCTTGGAGGTTCGGCCGGCTATGTGAGCAAGTCTCTGACTATGTCATTTGTTGCCGCTGAGGACGGTGACGGAGTACTGAGCGTGAAGGTAAATCTCGCTAAACCTGCAAAAGAGGGTACATCCAAAAAGGTTGTTGTACGTCTTGCCGGAAAGATTGTAGATGCCAAAACTATGGTAAACAGAGATATGGAAGAACGCAGGAGCGGTACTTTCAACATTAAGGTTCCCGGTGTCAAGAAAGGAGATGTCATCTCTATTGTGGCGACTGACTCCAATAACCATCAGGTCGGCGATATTACATGGTCAAAAGCTGAGTAATGACGTTGAGACTCAAGCATATCTTTACTGCCGCATGCGCTTTGCTCCTTGCATTCTCCGGTGCTCATGCATCGGTGTATGATGTCAGGGAATATGGCGCTGCAGGCGATGGGAATTCATTGGATTCGGATGCTATCAATGCAGCCATCTGCGCTGCTGCTGGCGGCGGACAGGTGTATGTTCCGAGCGGCGTATACAGCTGCTATTCGATAAGGCTGGCCAGTCATGTGTCCCTGTATCTTGAAAAAGGAGCTGTTCTCAAAGCGGCGCAGTATACCGAAGAAGCCGGCTTCGATGCTCCGGAGAAGAATGAATACACGGGATACCAGGACTTCGGCCACAGCCATTGGCGGAACTCGCTGATCTGGGGAGATGGACTCGAGGATATCTCTATCTGCGGGGAGGGCATGATCGACGGAACGCTGCTCAGCGACGGCTTCACGGACAAGGCTGGCAATACTGCGATTGACAGCGACTTCACTCTCAGGAAGAATGTCGCAAACAAGGCCATAGCGCTTAAGAATTGCCGGAATGTCAATATCTCAGGTATTACAATATATCGTGGCGGACATTTCGCTCTTCTTGCCACAGGTGTCGACAATCTTATGATACGGGATATACGTGTGGATACCAACAGGGACGGTCTCGATATCGATTGCTGCAGAGGTGTGCTCATCTCTGGCTGCACGATCAATTCTCCATGGGATGACGGCATAGTCATGAAGTCCAGCTATGCTCTGGGCGAGTACAGGGACTGTGAGAATATCACGATTTCTGACTGCCGCATATCAGGATATGAGATAGGCAGTATACTCAACTGTCAGAAACTTCAGCCGACAAAGCCTGACCACGATGTGAAGACGCGCAAGGGTGGCGGCAGGATCAAGTTCGGTACAGAGACGAGCGGAGGCTTCAAGAATGTTACAGTAACCAACTGCTGCTTCGAGAACTGTGGCGGTATCATCGTGGAAAGCACCGACGGAGGAGGGGTCGAAGACCTTTGCTTCAGCAATATTACCATGAGGGGATGTGTTGACTGTCCGGTGTATGTTGTGCTTGGTTCGAGACTGCGTTCGCCTCAGGGCCGTGAGGTTGGTCATATACGGAGAGTGCGTTTCGACAATCTCAGCATCTATGACAGCCGTGCGGACTATGGTGTATTGATTACCGGTTACAGGACTCACAGGGTGTCTGATATCAGCCTGAGCAATGTGCATTTCCATGCCAGAGGCGGAGTGAGCAAAGACATGGCTGCGAAGCTCTCGGATGTTCCCGAGATACAGAAGCAGTATCCAGATCCGAAGTCGTTTCCTGTCATGCCGTCCAAGGGTATATTCGTGCGCCACGCGGACAATGTGTCGTTCTGCAACGTATGCTTCGAGTATGAACAGCCTGACGGGCGTCCGCTTGTGGTAAAGAGCGATGTTCAGGGACTCAGACTGAATAATGTGTTTGAAAAGAAATAATAGATATTTATGAAAAAGACTAATTTGAAATTAAACTACGATGCTCCGTTGGTGGTTGGCTTTAAAGTCGGTGACATCAATGTGATGATGTCCTCTGCGGACGGAAATGTTGAGAGCCTTACTGAAGGCGAATGGGCTGGAACAGATATGTGGTCATAGAGGAGGAAATGATTATGAAAAAGTATATTTCAATTATTTTTGCTGCTGCTGTGACAGCATTTACGATGACATCTTGCAATAAGGAGGGTGTCTCTGATATTCAGTCTGCATCTGAGAAATCTTTCGTATTCACTGCTACCCAGGAGCCTGTCACAAAGACAGCCCTTGACGGTCTTAATGTGATATGGTCGGTTGGAGACAAAGTAAGATTGTTCTTTAAAAAACAGGATGAGACAACCGGCAAAGTGGATGCTGCATGCTCAAAGGTGGATCATGATGGAACTGCAACGTTTGAGGCGAACATCCCAGAGGACGCTATTCTTGATGAGATGTATGCTGTTTATAAGCCAAATGACAGCGGCGATCCATTTGTTGTAAAAGATGATGGCAAGAATATCAATTCTAATCGCGTGAAGTTCCAGAAAGTGCAGACTGCTGTTTTAAACGGTTTTGACCCTGCTGCCGCTCCTATGGCTGCTCACTATGAGAAAAGTGAAGGTGGCGCGAAGCCTTCTTTCTACTTCAGGAATCTCGCATCGTTTGTCAAACTTACCATTAGCGGTGCGGTGTCGGTAAAGTTTGAGAACGGTAATTTGAAGACTGGTTCATATTACTGGGGCCTGCGTCAGGAAGGTGAAGGTGAGAAAGCATACTACTCGTTGTCTACAGCAGACAATCCGCAAGAGGGAGTTACCCTCAATGCTCCTGACGGTGGAGTCCTTAATGGAACATATTATATTGCTGTTCCTCCTTTCAAGACAACTTCGGAACTTAGTCTAACCTTCACATCTGAGGGTGGCGATACCAAAACGCTGAGCAATACTGCCGCTTTCGAGATCATCAGGGGCCAGATTATCAATCTTGGTACTTTCCATCCTTTCGGCAAACAGTTCGGCGTCGACAAGATCGGCATACAGGAAGTCGCATCTGACCTTACGTATTTTGTATTCAATGTCACAGGCGATGTTGCTTGGACTGCGACAGCCGATAACGGTGCTGCCATAAGCCCTGCTTCGGGAAGCGGTGCTGAGCAGGTGACAGTGACAATACCAGAGAATACCTCTTCTGAGGCCAGGGACTACGTGGTCACAGTCACTACAGAGGATACTGATATCCCTGAGTCAGGCAGAACCAAGTCCTTCACTATCCGTCAGGCAGGCAAGGTGGTAGGTGTAATGTTCGGACACAAATGGGCAACTACAAACTATAATGCAGTAAAAGCGGCATATACGGCAGATAATACAACCTCGCAGTTTGAGGTGAACATGATGACGGTGACTTATACTCCAGGCTCCAACTCTATCGCTGCAAACGAATCGTCTAAAGGTGGCTATTATCTGAGAGGTAACGCTCTAAAGGTCACATTTATGGCCGGAGAGGCTGGCGATGCTATGCTTTCTTTTAGGGTGAGGATTGCGAAACCGAGTGCAGGTAAGACAAGGTCCATTTACGTTAAAAAGAATGATGTTCAGGTCACTAAGATTACTCATTCTGATGATTCCGCTGATTTATGGGAAAGCTATGAGGTTCCTGTGAACGACGTTGAAGTCGGCGATGTGATTCTTATTGATTGTTCTGGTTCTGGCAACAATGGTATCTTCATGAACGACGCTAATCCTATCAGCTGGAACAGAAAGTCCGAGGCCAATTAACATTTGTATATAAATTTACAGGAAGACGCCTTTCAGAAATGATGAGCAATATGTCTCATAGAACTTACGGCATTTGCCGGCTATTGGGAACAATGGCTGTAGTTGTTGCTGTGGCATGGGCGTCTTCGTGTAAACGGGAAATCGGCCAGGATTCGGGCAAGAAGGACGACGGGGGCCATGAAATCGTGGAAGGAGACCATATCAGCTTCATTGCAACAACCGAAGGAACTGCCCTCAAGGCTGGCCTTCAAGGTTATTCCATACTTTGGAAAGAGGGCGACCTGATTACCATCTCCGATGCAAGGGGCAATGTAGCCGTATATGCAGCCCGCTCTTCCGGATCACGTGTGGAGTTTGCATACAAGTATGGCAAGATGCTCGATACAGGCTCTACCTACACTGCGTGGTATCCTCACGGGATTGCGGACGGATATATGACAGGTGCGCAGGATTCAAGTGCCGGATCGATAAGCGGCATCCCCATGAAGGCTGTGTCTGCGGGTTCTGCCGTGCTCGATTTCAAGAATCTTACAGGCCTTGTGAAGGTGCATCTGAGCGGCTCTGTGTCCAATCTGGTAGCGCTCACTCTGGCCTCGGATTCCGCCTTGTGCGGAGAATTCGACACGTCCATCATTCCCGGCTTTGCTGCTCAGGTGAATGGACAGGGTAGTGTCCAGATAACATTGTCCTCGGTCACAGATATTTCTACTGGCAAAGACTTCTATTTTGCCGTGGCGGAAGGTAACTACGCTTCGTATTGCATAGGCCTGCTGACAAAGGACGGATATCTGGCATACACAGGTGGCGGAAGCATGGAAGTGAGACGCAGCCGGATTACGATTCTGGATGACATCACCGTCGTTTCCACAGGAAATGGGGGTGAGAGTGCGATCAGTCTTACCAACTCCAAGACCGCAAACTGCTATCTTGCGACGCAGAAATGCGATTATAAGTTCTATGCGATGGCAAAGGGCAACAGGGGAGTCTCTGCCAGGGATTTTACTCCCGCAAGTGCAGATATACTCTGGTCTGAGAGTACCTCGTCAGAGCCTTTCTCGATGATCAAGCCTGTGATCTACTACAACGGATATGTGTATTTCCGCAAGGATCTTCAAAGCTCTGCCAGTCTTGTTCCGGGCAATGCCGTTGTCGCTGTAAGAGATGAACACGGCAAGGTGTTGTGGAGCTGGCATATCTGGGCTCCGAAGCAGACCTCTGTCAGCGGCAAGGAGATCAGCAGTCTGTATTATACAGCCTCTGCTACCGTGATGAAATACAATCTCGGAGCTCTGAGCTGTACTCCCGGCAATTCCAAGGCCGGAGGCCTGTTCTACCAGTGGGGCAGAAAGGATCCTTTTCCGGCTGATTACTTGACACGCAGCGAATTCCCTTCGCCAGCAGCGACGGACGAGACCATGGGCACTGTGGACTACATTGTCAGCCACCCGATGCAGTTCGTTTACGGTAATGGCGCCAGTTGTTATGATTGGTGTTACACTGCCCAGGATACGACGGTATGGAGTACCACAAGCAAGGCAAAGGCTCTGTATGACCCATGCCCGCTGGGATGGCGAGTGCCTGCGGGTGGCGGACACGGAATATCGGGCATAGCCCGCGGATATACGCCTATGAGTAACATCGGCATGTGGAACAAACTGTTCGTCACGGGACTTCCTTTTTATGGAAGAATGCCGGATAGTTCTCCGTACTGGAATTCGGCCGCTAGGGGCATAAGCATCCCGGCTGATATTGCCAGTGCTGACGCATGGTATCCGGCTTCGGGCTTTCTCGCTCCGGAGAACGGTCTTCTCGAGTCTGCAGGGTATGTGGGCAGTTGCTGGACAGTGAGCAGCGAGCCTGTGATGTCTGCTATCGCCGCATCTTCATATTGTCTGGCATATTCAAGTGCCAATATAGTGAATCCGTCAGCAATGAGTAGCCGTGCGGCGGGAAGAAGTGTCAGATGTGTAGCCGAGTGATATGAAGAAAAAATTGATCATACTGTGTTCTGTCTTGGTGACGATGTGTGTGACCGCATCGGCGCAGAGACCCGCCTCTTTGAACAGATACGATCTCAACAGGCCTTTTGGATGGGCTGTATATGATGGTCTGAATCCCGGATTCAGTGTGTCCGGAGGTGGCACGGCATCGCCCGTGACCATAGTCAGTGACGGCACTGATATGACAAGTCGCCTGCAGACTGCCATGAATTCCAGTGCTGTGCTGGTGCTCGATGGGTCCAACGGTGATTTTTTGATCAGCTCGGGCCTGTATATCAATTCTACAGTGAGCTACAATAAAACCATAGTCGGTATCAATGGAGCGACAATCCGTCAGATGAACTGCGTGGATGATGCAATGCATGCATATCTTGATGGACGCTTCGGAGGCGAAACAAGAAATGAAAAATCCGGCTATGTACAGAGCCGTAATATTTCCATTCCCGAGACGGACAAATGGTATGTGCATGAGGGTGATGAGTTGTATGTGCGCGGCTATATGATAGACTATTATTATGAGAAACAAGGCATCAGGGATGTAGATTACCTGCTTTCAGAACCATGGAAGAGCTGGGGATGCCTTCGCGTTAACATTGATTCCAACCGCGATTATTACAAGAGCGGCAGCAATATAATCATACGCAATATAACCTTTATCGGCCCCGGTTCGCTGGATCTTAGCGCGCAGGATAATCTGACCCTTAACGGATGTCATAATGTGTGGGTGGACCACTGCCATTTCCAGGATGGACAGGACGGAAACCTGGATGTGATCAGCTCAGGCAGCAGGAACTCCACCAATGTCACGATATCGTGGTGTACATTCAGTCATGGACGCAATTCTTATGACCACCGCTTCAATACCCTGCTCAGCCAGAAGGATCCCTCTACGGCTTATGTCACCTTCGCGAATTGCCACTGGATGGGAGGAATATATTTCCGAACTCCGATGGGTACGGCCAAGGCTCATATCGTCAATTGCCTTTACAATGCTCCCGGCACAGGAGGACGTATCGAAAGCCGGTCCAAGGATGCTTCGGTCCCGTTCTATGTGGATCACTGTTATTTCGCCGCCGGCAAGAACCGAAAGGAAACAAGAACATATATCTACAGCACCGCAGATCACGGCTTCTATTACTGTGAGGGCAATTATGCCGCAAATGGAGAAGTTCCCGCCTCGAATGCAGGCAAGCCGTATGTCCCTTATCAGACAGATTATCAATATATACCGGTCGAACTGCTGCCTACAGTGCTCACGGCACCGAATGGAGCAGGTCCTACACTGACAGACCCCCTGAATATAAGTTATTAGTTAATATGAAAAGATTTTTTTCTATCTCGACTGCATTTATTGCAGCCTCGTTATCCTTGTCTGCCCAGAATAATCCCGACAGGATGATTATCGTTCAGACAGGTACAAACTTCTATGTGTCGACTGACATCAATGAGTTCAGTAAAGTGGCTGATATGGCCTCTTCCATAGGAGCAACCCACATAGAGTGCTCTCAGGTCGAGCCTTCGATGTGGCAGTGGTCTGACAGGTATGATCCGTATCCATGCTGGAGCATGCAGAGGGCTACTCTTTTCAAATTTGTGGTGCCCGATGCATTGAAACAATACATTCCGGTAGATTATGCGAAACGCAATATGGATGCTCTGCGCCAGCGAAGCGCTATCATGAAGAAGAAGGGCCTTAAAGGTTCATTCATCCTTATGGATCCGGCTTATCTTCCGGAGCAGGCATATCTTGATCATCCTGAATGGAGGGGTCCGCGCTGCGATCAGGCTCGCAGGGCAAGATTCGAATACTATGCCCCGTGTATCGACAATCCGCAGATGAGAAAGATGTTCGTCGATGCGTTCACACAGGTGTGCAAAGTGATACCTGTGGAAATGGTGAGCATACTGTGTAATGATTCTGGAGCCGGCCTGTGCTGGTATCAGCATCTGTATCCGGGAGCCAATGGTCCTGAGTCGTGTCGTCATATCTCAGTGGGTGACCGTGCTTTGAGCTTTCTGTCGATGTGGCAGGAGGGTGCCGCAGCAGCCGGAGTGAATGTGAATGTGGATCTTGGTCATACATATGATTTGGAGAATATCATTCCGCGTCTGAAGCCGGGACAGTCTCTGAACAACAAGACAGCCAGCGGTTCGGCCGGTTTCGTAAACATAGGTCTTTCAGGATGGTATAATGACGGCTTCTCTCCGGCATACCTCATGCCTCGCGTTGCCCTCGCTGCGCAGCAGCTTCAGAAAGCACAGGAGTCGTCTGCCCATATGCGCATCCATTTCCGTGGACCAGAGGAAGTCGATCTGTATCGTCTGCTCAAGATGTATCTCCACAAACCTATAGGAAAAGGACCTGCCGCACGTTACGAGGCTCTTACAGAGGTTGCAGCGACTTTCGTGGGCAAGGATCACGCTCCTGATCTTGTGCAGATATGGGAGAATATAGAACAGGTGGCCACATGGATCAAGCCATACAGTACAGGAGGTACCATTTATGAGCTTGGCACCATGCATCAGCGCTGGCTTACTCGTCCTTTCGTTGCTTTTCCTGAGGAGTTGAAGGGTGATGATTTTCATTACTGGCGGGACTTCCTTTTCCAGGCTCAAACTGAGAAGGAAGCTATGGATATGACTGATCTCCAGGCCCACAAGTGGCTTGGCGGATATGGTGGCTATTTCAGCCTCAACAGCTCCAGCAAACTTATGCAGGGGGTGATTTCTCCTACCATCAGGCTGGCTTCTTCCCTGCAGAAATACGCTGTCGACAAGGAGTCCGGCACATACCTCAAGGGACTTGTGCTCAAATTGCGCCTGTTCTCGTGCATCGTGAACAATGGTATCAATGCTGTGGAGTTCCAGTGGATCATGGATGAGTCTGCGAAGACAGCCAGCCACGAGGACAATACTCTGAAGATACGCTGGCAGGGTGATGACGAGCTGGTACGCATGAACCAGATCACCCGAAATGAGATCGACAACTGTCTGGCCATCATCAGAATTCTCGATGAGGCAGAGGCTGAAGGCATATCTGTTATCGTGAAGGTGAACAAAAAAGAATTCGAGCAGGTGCTGTATTTCGGTCCGGATATCAAGGAGCAGTTGCGCCACAAGATCGCAATCATGGAAGAGCACAGACGTGACTTCCTCAGAATATGGAGAAGTAAAAATCTTTAAAATCTAAAATATGTTATTTTCATTTATTTCTATTCTCACGGCTTTTATCTTTCATCCTACGTTCAATTCTTGCAGTGTGGAGTTGACAGAGCCGGTTGAGGGCGCGGTGATCGAATATCGCGCGAAGGGTAAGAAATGGGAACAGGCTCCCGATTTGAGAGGTAATCTTATGGGCCTTGCAGAGGATACTGTTTATGAGGTTCGCGTGAAGGCCGGTAAGAAGGTGGTAGGAAGCGGAAGCTTCCGCACATGGAAGACTGATGTTCCTGTGGGCAAGACCATAGAACTGGATCCTGCGACAATCAAGACTCCATACCGCATATCAGAGAAGGGAAGCGCCGACGCTTGGGTCAGATATGTGGTCAAAGGTGGAACTCTTGCCAATGATGGTGTGGCCGTGCCTACATTCATAGTGGACAGCGCTGCATATGTGTTGATAGACAATATGACTCTGACTGGCGGCGATGATTCGAAAAATATAATCGTGGTGAAAAACAGCCAGGGCGTTCGTGTCCGCAACTGTGACCTTTCAAGGTGGGGCCGTCGCGGCATGCCGGACTTTACAGAGCGTATCACCAAGGAAGACCGTTACTGGCCTGGGAATGGACGTGCGATAGACAGAAACTATAAGGTGATCAATATGGATGGCGCGATCGAGATAGGTCGCGGTTCGAGCGAAGTCGTGGTGGAGCGCTGTTATTTCCATGATCCGCTCCCTCATTGCGTATCATGGTTCTACTGCCACCCTGCGGGAGCGGAAGCGATAGTGATGCGCTGTCCCGATCATTCTACGGTTATCAGGTATAACGACATGGTGGGCTCGGACGGCCATCGTTTCAATGACTGCATAGAAGGCGAAAGAAACTTCTTTACTGATGGTGGCTTCAACAGAGAGGCAGATATCTATGGCAACTTCATGATCTTTGCCAATGACGACTGCATGGAGATCGATGGCGGACAGAAGAATGTCCGTGTGTTCGGAAACCGTTTCGAAAGCGCTCTGTGCGGCGTGTCGGTGCAGGGATGCATGGTAGGTCCTTCTATCTTGAGCGACAACCTTTTCAGTGGCATGGGCGAGGAAATGGGCAAACGTGGTCAGACAATCAAGACAGACAGGCGTAATGGCGAAAATGCCAGATGCTATGTTCTGAACAATGTCATGTGGGGCGCGGGCAAGGGTATCGCGATGCGTGAACCTCTGTCTTGCGTCGTCAATAACAATACTTTCTGTGGCGGTCAGAGTCTGAGTAATCTCGATGACTGCAAAAGCTCGAGTGCTTCAGGAAACAGATTCAAGGTCGAGATCCCTGAGGAGAAGCTCGATCCTTCGTTCCCTCGACGCGATATGCCTTTCATCATGGAAAGGGCACGTATTGACGTGGGACACAGCCGTGCGCCTATCTACGTCAAGATCAAGGGCGAAATCCCTGCAGGTACAAAGGTTATGCGTCCTTCTTTCTCGGACTGGTTCGATGTGGCTCTCGAGGGTAATGCAGTGAAGGTTACCTTCAATGATGACAAGATGCAGAAGAGGCGCAGATATACAGGCGCATTCATCGTGCGTACTAATGATGGTCTTTCGCGTCCGGTGTCACTGTATGCCGATACGGACTTTGTCCCTCCATACGATTGCTGCAGGGAAGGCAAGACTGCCATTTATGACAATAACTTCGTTCTGGACAGAAAAGGTACTGCCAAAGCTACATTCAACGTAGAGAAGGCCGGCAGGTACTGGATTATGGTCTATGGCCGTTGCGTAGACGCCGACCCGCCGAAATCTCTGACTTTGCGTGTGAGTGTGGACGGCGGCAAGAGCCTGATGTCGAAGCAGCTTACCGTGTACGGATATGATCATTGGCAGATGCTGCATCCTGTACCTAAGGATAAGGAGGGCATGATGTCTTATGTCCGTCATTTCGACCTTGAGGCGGGAGAGCACACTGTGGAAGTAAGGTCCGAGAGTGGCTCGACAAGGCTGCGTGGCATGGTACTGACAGATTCACCAGCAGATTTTGAACCGAATCAGGAATACGACAGATGGTACACGGAATAATAAGAAGCTTTATAGCAGTTGTTTTTGCAACCGGGTTTACTGTTGCTTCCTTTGCCCAGACAAGAATCTTCCTTGCGGGAGCTTCCACCATATGTGATTATGAAGAGTCATACCGCCCTCAGAGCGGATGGGGAGAGCATCTGAATGATTTTCTTCCCGATGTGCAAGTGTTCAACCACGCGAAGGCGGGCAGAAGTACGAAAAGTTTCATTTCCGAAGGACGATGGGACGAATTGGTGTCCGAGCTCAGAGCCGGAGATCTTGTACTGATAAGTTTCGCTCATAACGATGAAAAGACACAGGATACGTCGCGTTATACCGATCCGTATGGCGAATTCTCCCAGAATCTTGTCCGTTTCATCAGTGATGTGCGGTCGAAGGATGCCTGTCCTGTGCTTGTCACTCCTCTGTCCCGCCGTCAGTTTGGCAAAGATGGCGTGCTGAGACGTACCCACAAGCAATATCCTTCCGCCATGAAGAAGGTGGCTGCAGAAAACGGAGTCGCTCTGATAGATCTTGAGACCCTGTCTTTCGACTGGATACAGAATATGGGCGATGAACAGTCGAAGAAGTTCTTCATGTGGGATGGTGACAAGAAAGACAATACTCATCTTAATGTGGAAGGAGCCAAGGCTGTTGCAGGTCTGGTTGTTCCTCAACTCAAAGAGATTATTTTAGCGGCTCAGAGGGTGCCTGACTTTGGTCTGCATCCGCAGATCATGAATGTTGAGGCCCGTCAGTTGATATCTCTGGACGGCAGCTGGAAAGCCATTGTGGATCAGTACGAGAACGGTTATTATGATTATCGTCTGATGCCTCTGCCTCAGGCCAAGTCTTTCTTCAGCAATAACAGCTTCGGCGCAGACAAGACCAGACTCGTGGAGTTTGACTTTGACACGGACATGTCCCTTAAAGTGCCTGGTGACTGGAATACACAGTCGGAAAAGCTGTACTATTATGAGGGTACGATATGGTATCGTCAGAAGTTTAACGCCAATCCGGAGAGCGGCAAGCGCTACTTCCTGTACTTTGGAGCGGTGAATTATGAAGCCATAGTGGGAGTCAATGGACAGGTCGTTGCCAAACATACCGGCGGATATACTCCTTTCAATATAGAGGTTACGGATAAGTTGCTCCGGGGCGAGAATTTCGTGATTGTCAAGGTGGACAACAAGCGTCATCCGGAGGCGGTACCTACGGTCAATTCAGACTGGTGGAACTACGGCGGTATCACAAGAAACGTATATCTGGTGGAGACTCCTTCCAATTTTGTCAGAGAGTATGGCCTCAAACTCAAGAAGGGAAGCTATGACACGCTCGAAGGTTTTGTCGTTCTCG
>JAZRXU010000102.1:0-17663 GCA_045600345.1 Candidatus Cryptobacteroides sp.
ATGAACATCGCAAAGCGCAACCACTATAAGGTCATAATGGCAACATCGCCAGAATAGACCTCGAATATATCCAGATGAGAAACAAAGGCTACATAGAAGAACAATACCGACAGAAATACCGCGCACAGGTATTCGGCACCATACTCAGTATAGGTGTCAATGCCGGTATTCTGCTATGTTGCAGTTTCAATGGTCTCAAATATATCTATCCACCACCTGAAGAGAAGACGATGATTATCGACTTCGAAGAGCAGGAGGCGCCACAGATCAAGATCAAGCGAAAAGGACGCGAGCCATCCGCAGAGAATGCCAACCAGCAGAAGAAGCTGGAACTCGTACAGAAAAGCGAAGCCCAGTACAAAGGCACCAAGCAGAATCTGGCGAAAGAAGCAACCGTTGGCAAGGATGGCGATGTAGAAGTTCCTGAACCGCCACGCGAGGAGGAAATCGACAACAGAGCACTGTTCCACTCTGCCAGGAACACCGACAAGGACACCCTCGCTGCCCAGACAGCCCGTAACATCAGCGACCGCCTGAAAGCAGGACATGCCGAAGGCAATGCGGCAAGCGGAGTTGTGGAAGGTACTCCTACAGCACGAGTTGTAGGACGCACTACGGTAGGAGTTCCGCCTAAGCCGTCATACGGCGTACAGAAAGAAGGCACAGTGGTAGTCGAGATCTGGATAGACCAGCATGGTTCAGTAATCAGGGCCGTACCTGGTGCACAAGGTACAAACGTTACAGACAAAGATCTCTGGAATGCTGCGCGACAGGCCGCTCTGAAGGCTAAATTCAACACAGATTATGAAGCCCGCGAACAGATGCAGGGCACAATTACATACATTTTTAAATTGAAATAATGGAAATCACTAAAAAGAATCGTAGAGATTACGACAAACCGGCACGCCCACGTAGAGAGTACGACGGTAAGCCATCATCTAGAAAATCCGACAAACCATTCGACAGCGAACGACGCAGTTTCGGAGAAAAGAAAACTTTCAGCGATCGTGGCGAGCGCCGCAGTTTCACAGAACGCGGCGAGCGTAAAACCTTCGACGGAGGACGCAAAAGCTTCGGCGAGCGCAAACCGTTCGACGGCGAACGCAAACCATTCTTCGGACGCAAAAACACAGCCCCACGCAAAAAAGTGCAGGAAGCTCCCGCTACTGAAGTCCGTCTCAATAAATTCATAGCAAACTCAGGCGTCTGCAGCCGCAGGGAGGCAGACCGTCTTATACAGGCCGGTGTTGTGACAGTCAACGGCGTTGTTGTCACCGAACTCGGCACCAAGGTGGATCTTCGCAAGGATACAGTCCTCTTCGGAGACCAGAAGCTTCGCGGAGAGGAGAAGGTATACATCGTAATGAACAAGCCGAAAGGCTTTGTGACCACGACATCCGACCCTCACGCAGAGCAGACAGTAATGGACCTTCTCACCAAATGTCCGACAAGAGTATTCCCTGTAGGCCGTCTGGACAAGAATACCACAGGTGTGCTTATGTTCACCAATGATGGAGAAATGTCAGAGCGCCTCACTCACCCTTCTTTCAACAAGAAGAAGATATATGAGGTGACTCTCGATCGCCAGCTTTCGCGCGAGGATTTCGACAGGATACTTGCAGGTGTAAATCTCGAGGACGGTATGATTGCAGCAGACGAGCTTAATTATGTGGACGCCGAAGACCATCGCAAGATAGGCATAGAGATCCACAGCGGCAAGAACCGCATCGTGCGCCGTATTTTCGAGTCTCTGGGCTATAACGTAAAAGGGCTGGATCGCGTATACTTTGCCGGTCTTACCAAGAAAGGCATCAAACGCGGACAATGGCGCTATCTCAGCGAGGGCGAAGTGAATATTCTGAAGATGGGTGCATTCAACTAGTATATATCATGGCTAAACAGCACCGCGCAGGATTTGTAAATATCATAGGTAACCCTAACGTCGGCAAGAGCACTCTTATGAATGCCCTTGTCGGCGAGAAACTAAGCATAGTCACAGCCAAGGCCCAGACCACACGCCACCGTATCATGGGAATCATGAATGGAGATGACTACCAGATTGTGTATTCCGACACTCCGGGCATTCTGAAACCCAACTACCGCCTTCAGCAGAACATGCTGGACTTCGTGGATACAGCCATTGGTGATGCCGACATCATACTTTACGTTACGGACACCATAGAGAAGGCCGACAAGAACGAAGAATACATCGCGAAGCTCCAGAAGCTCGATTGTCCAGTAATTCTGGTCATCAACAAGATCGATATCAGCAGTCAGGACAAGGTGATGGAACTTATGGGATGGTGGAAGGAGAAGCTCCCGAAAGCTATCATTTTCCCTGCCTCAGCCCAGGAGAAGTTCAATCTCGAAAGCATATACGAGACTATTATCGAGAACCTGCCTGTGGCCCCTGCATGGTATGACAAAGACGTTTTCACCGTCCAGAACCTCAGGTTTTTCGCCAGCGAGATACTTCGTGAAAAGATATTTCTGAACTACAGCGACGAAATCCCATACAGCGTACAGGTGGAGATCGAAGAGTTCAAGGAAGGACACGACCGTTATGACATACGCGCTGTGATTTACGTAATGCGCGACTCCCAGAAGGGAATTATTATTGGAAAAGGCGGAGCTGCCCTCAAGAAAGTGGGCATGGAGGCACGCATCGATATGGAAGACTTCTTCCAGAAAAAGGTATTCCTCAGCACATTCGTGAAGGTGGACCCTGACTGGAGAGAGAACAAGAAAGAACTTAAACGATTCGGATACGAATTCTAGGATATGGCAGAAGAATTGAATGAAGGACAGGAGTATAAAATCTCCGGAATGTTCAAGGACTGGTTCCTTGACTACTCATCGTACGTAATCCTGGACAGAGCCGTACCTCATATCGAGGACGGTCTCAAACCAGTGCAGAGACGAGTTCTCCACGCAATGAACGTACACGGAGACGGATCTATGACCAAAGCAGCGAAGGTTGTAGGCCAGGTGATGGCTTATCACCCTCATGGCGACTCGTCCATATATGGCGCTCTCGTCACGCTAGGCCAGAAGGGTCTCCTGATTGACACCCAGGGTAACTGGGGCAACATCATCACCGGCGACGGCGCAGCGGCGGCACGTTATATAGAGTGCCGTCTCAGCAAATTTGCCGACGAGGTGATGTTCAACAAGAAGACGACAAAGTGGATGAAGTCCTACGACGGCAAGGCAGACGAGCCTGTAGCCCTGCCTGTCAAGTTCCCGTTGCTGCTCGCACAGGGAACGGAGGGCATCGCCGTAGGTATGGCCTGCAAGATTCTTCCGCACAACTTCAACGAACTCATCGACGCTTCCATCGCCATCCTGAAGAACGAGGAGTTCACTCTCTATCCAGACTTCCCTACCGGAGGATTTGCCGACTGCAGCAAATATAACAACGGAAAGCGAGGCGGCACCATAAAGGTCCGCGCGAAGATCGAGAAGATAGACAAGAACACGATAGCCATCACCGAGATTCCTTACGGCAAGACGACCGAAAGCATCAAGGAAAGCATCATGAAAGCCAAGGACCAGGGTAAGATCAAGATCAAGAAGATTGACGATCTCACCTCAGCTCAGGCCAATATCCTCGTTCATCTGCCCAACGACGTAAGCCCGGACAAGACCATCGACGCTCTTTACGCATTCACGGATTGCGAGGTCAATATCAGCCCCAATGCCTGCGTCATAGTCAACAACCATCCGGAATTCTGGGGCACTGACGACATCCTGCGCTACAACACGGAACATACACGAGAGCTGCTAGGCATGGAGCTGAAGATCCGTATGGACGAGCTTGAGAATGCCTGGCACTACAGCAGCCTGGAACGTATCTACTTCGAGAACAAAGTATACAAGATACTCGAGAACGAGGCTAAAAGCTGGGAGGCGCAGCTCGACGAGACATTCTCCAAGATGAAGGAATACCAGGGCATGCTCAAACGCGAGATTGTCATGGACGATATCAACATGCTCGTGGAGAAGCCTGTGCGCAAGATCTCGAAATTCGACATCAAGGCTGCAGAAGAAAAGATCAAGGGCATAGAGGCAGAAATGGCTCAGGTACAGGATAACCTGAACAATCTCACCAAATACACCATCGCCTATTTCAAGAACATACGCAAAAAATTCGGCGGTGATGACAAATTCCCTCGCCGTACCGAGATTGCGTCGTTCGAAACCATCGCCGCTACCAAGGTCGTATCAAACAATGCCAAACTTTATGCAAATAAAGAGGAAGGCTTCGTGGGTATCAACCTCAAGAAAGACGACAACGGCGAATTCATTTGCGACTGCTCCGATCTCAGCGAGATCATTGTATTCAACAAGGATGGCAAGTACAGGGTAGCCAAAGTCAGCGACAAAGCGTTTTTCGGCAAGGATATCATTTATGTGGGACTGTTCAACCGTGGCGATGCCCGCATGACTTACAACGTCATATATAGGGACGGCGCCACCGGCATCTACTACGCGAAGCGTTTCACAGTGACCGGCATCACCCGCGACAAGGAATATGATCTGACCATGGGTACCGACAAGACAAGTGTACTCTGGTTCACAGCCAACCGCAACGCCGAAGCCGAGCAGCTCAAGATATATCTGCGTCCACGTCCGAAGCTCAAAAAGCTGGTCGTAGACTACAACTTCGCAGAATTGGGAGTCAAGGGACGCGCGTCGCGTGGCAATGTAGTGAGCAAGTTCGCCATCAAGAGCATCACTCAGACAGGAAAGGCCGTATCTACAATAGGCGGCAAGGATATATGGTTCGATACTGACATACAACGTCTCAACGAAGACAATCGCGGACAGTATCTCGGCCAGTTCGGCACCAATGACCTTGTACTCGCCATATACAAAGATGGTTCATACCATACGACCACTACAGATCTGAGCAGCCGCTACCAGGGCGATCTGCTTCGCATCGAAAAACTCGATCCGAACAAGGTCTGGAGTGTGATCTACTTCGATGGAGAGGCGAAATGCCTGTATGTAAAACGCTTCAGCTTCGAAACTTCAGAGGATGTTGTAAAGCTCTTCCCGGAGGCCAAGGGTTCATACTTCGTCGCCATCGCAGATGATCTTCATCCACAGATGCAGCTCACCTTCGCCGGCAAGAACGAGGGACGTGAGCCAGAAATAGTGAATGTGGAAGAGTTCATCGCCAAGAAAGGCATTGGAGCCAAGGGCAAACGAGTATCCAATTTCGTGGTAGGCAAGGCCGAGTTCATCGAAGGTCTGCATCTGCCGGAAGATGATGCCCAGCCACAGCAGGATGAAGAGCGAGAGCTCGTAGAAGCGGTGGATGACACAGAACAGAATCCGGAGACCATGCAACAGAACGACCTTACCGTAGAGGACGAGGAATACCTTCCGGGTGAAGAACTGACACTTTTCTAGGACATGATAATAGCACTCACAGGTTTCATGGGTTGCGGCAAAAGCAGTGTTGCATCCATTCTGGCCCAGAATATGGGCTGTTTCTACTTTGATCTCGATGACACTATCGAGATGGAAGAGGGGCGCAGCATAGGAGAGATATTCGAAGAAGATGGCGAGGGTGCATTCCGTGCCCTTGAGCTTGAATATCTGGACCGCATCATCTCCGATTACGAAGATTTTCCCACTACAATGATACTGAGCCTCGGCGGAGGCACCATCATGACTCCCCAGTGTGCAGAGCTTATCAAGGAAAACGCCACATGCATATATCTCAAGGCATCAGTAGCTCAGCTTGTAGCCAATCTCAACATAGTCGGCACAGACAACCGCCCGCTCCTTGCAGGATCCGAGAATCTGGAAGAGAAGGTACAGGGGATGCTCAAGAATCGTGAGGCCACTTATGAAAGGTATGCAGATGTCGTCATCCCTATCGACGGGCTGAGCCCAGAACAGATCGCAGAGCGAATAGAAGAAGCGCTATAAGAGCCGATAGCGCCAGATTCCATAGAACTGTAAGCGCAACATTTACCGGATGCCCTGATTCCCTATACGGAGTCGGGGCTTTTTCAGCATCGTAGCGTGCGAAAGGATTGGTATATATTACCGCCCCATCCTCAAAATACGCTGTCACGCGCGCATACGCATCGCGCTGGCGCATCACGTATTCTAATGTATCACTCTGTTCGACTGTTTCGAGCTGTGTATGATCCTGGCCCCACACGACAATACGCTCTGCCGGAATGCTGAGAGTCATAAAAATCACGCTGTCCCGCAACCCGATATCGCTGATATATGGAAGTGAGGCATTTGCACGATATTTTTCTCCCCAGTCTCCCGACCCATAGTCTGGTACCCTCATGCTGTAATATGCCCCGCCCAACAATGTTTTCTTAATGTCATCATAACGAGCCGAAGGGGTATTGAGCCAGTTGCACCGCACCGCTATCTTATATGATGTTTTACTGTCGTGGCAATCATCATTGGCCAGACCATATGAATAGTGGCCCGAGCTTAGAGCCCAGTCCCAATACTCCTGTTCAGTGGTCACGCCAGAGTCCAGCTCCATTATGCGATACCCTGTGAGAACGCTCATCTGATACGGCGATGTGCCTCCTGTACGGAAAGGATGATTCAGCTGAATGAAATCGCTATTCCTTCCAAGGATATCAAGCTGCCATTGTTTCTGCGAAGCAAGCAGCGGCAGCAGATGATCGAAATGGTTCACTTCATCCGCGCCGAACACCAGTTTATGGAACTTATACAAGCCATAACCATGCTCATATACATTCACCTGCAGAGAGGTATCCACAGGATGGGACGTAAGCTCGTTATGATTGGAGAATGTCAGGATATCATAGCCTAACGCCTGGTAATCTTCCAACACTTCATCAGGCCAGTACCTGCACTCATTCAAAATGCCTTTTACCCTGGTATGTGTATGAAAGTTCGCTCTTTTCCATCCGACAGTCGTGTCCAGCTGCGCATACGGATCAAATATGTCCGGACCCGAGAAAGCAGATGGATACTCGAAGTCGTATATGGGCGATATGCTGAATGCTGCAAAAACAATAAGGGCCGCGATAATCATCGTGGCCACTGATTTTCCGATCGCTTCCAAGACTTTTCTCATATTATCTCCTCTCTCTCGCGTATGTCCTTGATGCGAAGCTGCACATTGGCTATACCTCGGAAATAATTTTCCACTATGCTGTAGCAGACATCGATAGGATTGCCATCAGCCATACTGTCAAAGAACTCACCCATATTGAACGCTATCGCCCCTATATGATGATAAGGGTGAGACTCCTGGATAAGCTCCAGCTTGAGATGACCTCCGTCAGCACCCACCTTGCGACCGTTACCGTTGTCATAAACGTTATCAGTCTCAAATACCGGAGCAGTATTCCCCGGTCCGAAAGGCTGGAACTGTTTGAGTATTCGGAAGAATTTAGGGGTGATCTGGCAAAAATCAAGCTTGGTGTCTATATTTACCACCGGAGTAATCATCTCCGGCTCGATCTTACCACTTACAGCATTATTCAGACGCTCCACAAATGCAGGCAGATTCTCTTCCTTAAGAGTCAAGCCCGCTGCAAACAGATGTCCGCCGAAGTTCTCGAGCAGGTCTGAGCAGCTCTCGATAGCTGTATAAAGATCAAAACCACCCACACTGCGTGCAGACCCCGTAACAAATCCATTACTTTGAGTAAGAACGATAGCAGGCTTGAAATAAGCCTCGACAAGACGCGATGCCACGATACCCATCACGCCCTTGTGCCACTCCGGGTTATACACTATGGTTACATTGTCCGAGCACATGCAGGTATTCCCCTGCACCATTTCCAGAGCCTCACGGGTAATCTCACGATCTATATTCTTTCGCTCATTGTTATGCCTGTTGATCTCGCCAGCCACACGGTCTGCCACCTTTTGGTCTACGGCTATGAGCAGCTCCACAGATATGCGTCCCGTCTCCATACGGCCTGCGGCATTCAGGCGCGGACCTATCTTGAAGACAATGTCATCATATGTTACATGTGTAGGGTCCAGACCCTGTATGGTGTTTATCATGCTCAATAGCCCCCTGTGAGGGTTGGTATTGAGCTGCTTGAGTCCATAGAAGGCGAGTATGCGGTTCTCGCCAGTAACACTCACCAGGTCTGATGCGATAGACACGGCAAGAAGGTCCAGCAGAGGGACAAGCTCTTCAAACGGGATACCGTTCTTCTGAGCATAGCCCTGTACCAGCTTGAATCCGACGCCACATCCGCTCAGATCATCGAAAGGGTAAGAATCATCATCTCGTTTAGGATCCAGCACAGCCACCGCATCAGGAAGTCCATCCTCAGGCAGGTGGTGATCGCAGATTATCACGTCTATTCCTTTGGTGCGCGCATATTCGACCTTTTCTATAGCCTTGATGCCACAGTCAAGGGTAATGATAAGCTTCACACCATTCTCAGATGCCCAGTTTATACCCTTATACGACACCCCATACCCTTCATCGTAGCGGTCTGGAATGTAAAAATCAATGTTTCTGGTGTATTTATACAGGAAAGAATAGACAAGCGCAACAGCAGTGGTGCCATCTACGTCATAATCGCCATAGACAAGTATCTTCTCACCTGCAGCGACAGCTTTGGTGAGACGATCCACAGCCTTGTCCATATCCTTCATGAGGAACGGATCATGCAGATTTGCCAGATCGGGACGGAAGAATGCTCTGGCCTGTTCGAAAGTCGTGATGCCACGCTGGGCCAGGAGCTCCGCCAGAACGCGGTCGATTCCCAGCTCAGAAGCAAGTCGAGACACTATTTCAGCGTCCGCTGCGTCTTTCAAAAGCCATTTCTTCTCGTTACTCATCACTGTGCCAAAACACTATTCTTACAAAAATACGAAATAACTTTTGAAAATCGAAACAAATAATTCTTATTTGAAGACACTCATCGAAGGATCCAAAGCTCCCCCCGTAAATCCAAGATAGTCTAGAACACTATGAAAAACATGATATTGATCCACCGTTTCAGCACTCTTGTACGTCTGATTTTCATCATTGCTCCACACGATGAACGGGATCTCATATTCCTGGACCTTTTCTTCCCATGTACCTATGCCTGTACCATGCATGTAACGGCCATGTTCACCAAGAGATTCACCATGATCGGAGAGGTAGATCACGGCGCACCGACGATCAGACAGATCCTGCATATCTTCAATCATTTCAGCAAGGAGAGCATCCGTATAAAGTATGGTGTTATCGTAAGCATTAACGAGGGCGTCATGCGGGCCGCGAGCCACCTCGACGCTCTTGAACACAGGAGTAAACTTCTCATACTCAGCGGGATAGTTCTCATAATACGCAGGACCGTGAGAAGTATATGTATGTATCACTATCAGCACTTTTGAGGCCTCGCTTTGTTCGATACACTCCTTCACTCCACTATACAGAGCCCCATCATATCTCGTATCTCCGCCATACAATTCAGCGACCTGTTCCCTGTTATAGACCTTACCTATATGGAGCGGCGGTTCACCCCAGTTGCTTGTCCTCCAGTTCACATCAACGCCATGACGCGAGGCATAGTTCGGAAGTATCTCATGAAGAACGGGGTCAGGGCTGTATGAGACTATGGCACGAACGCCATCTATAGTGTTTGCCGCCACAGACTGCGCCTTATAGGTCTTCAGCCCTTTTACGCAGCTGAGTTTAGGATTGGTAGGCTTGTCGTAACCATAAAGTTGAAAGTTCGAACGCCTTGCCGACTCGCCTATCACCAAGACCACAGCTGTTCGGGTAGAATCAGTCTCCTGCATGTCTGGAAGGGCGATTTCTTCTGCATGTTCGCGGTTATATTTATTTACGTAACGGAAGGTATTCACCACATAGCACCATGGCAGAACCTGGCTGCCGAAGACGGGTACGACCCTGTCCACCCAGAGGAAATTCGGCCTGTTCACGAAGGCCACGGCACCTGCTATTCCCAGAGATGCTACAATGCGCGCAAGGCTCCTTTTCCAGTTCTCCCTCTCTATCTTCACAAGCCACAGAAGCACTATCGGAATGACACCCAAAGCTATCACATACACAAAGACGAGAGGGGTATAGAAACTTGTCGCCTCGCTCATCTTCGTATTGAGGACATTGCCTATCATCACTTCATCAATCAGGGCATTGAACACGTCCAGAAAATAGTACGCAACAGCATTACCGATCATGAAAAACGAAACAATCACCTTGCCCACCGTCCGGCCAAAATACAGCAGCAGATAGCACACGAAATAATTGACCACAAACAGCACAATGCACATGCTTGTAAAAATAAGCACGCCATTGGCTCCCGAATCTACATTGTCGAGTATCGTACGGAAAAACGGAAAATGGAGAAACAGGGCAGCAAACGCACTCAGCGCCGCTGATGCAGTACCCGTCCCGACCTTTATGTCACGCAAATCAAATTTCATCGTTTCAGTATTGTAGAACGTCACAAAGATAGCCGTATTGTTTCAAATTTGCGAATAAAAAACTATCTTTGTAAGAATTATGTTATTTTGAAAAAATAAAGTCATCATATGAGCACACAGGACTTCAACGAACAGGAACTTAACAGACGCGCATCACTTCAGAAGATGCGCGAGCTCGGCATAGAGCCATATCCGGCAGCAATGTATCCCGTAAATGCATCAAGCCAGAGCATCAAAGACGAGTACGACCCCGAGAAGGGCAACCTCAAGGATGTATGCATTGCAGGCCGCATAATGAGCCGCCGCATAATGGGCGCCGCTTCATTCTTCGAGCTTCAGGACGCAAACGGACGAATCCAGGTATATATCAACCGCGACGAGGTATGTCCAGGCGAAGACAAGACCATGTACAACACCGTATTCAAGAAGCTTCTTGATATCGGCGACATTGTAGGCATCAAGGGCTTCGCATTCATCACTCAGACAGGTCAGCTGTCCGTACACGCCAAAGAGCTCACCGTTCTAAGCAAGTCCCTTCGCGTGCTCCCTATCGTAAAAGAGCAGGACGGCCAGGTATTCGATGCATTCAGCGATCCCGAGCTCCGCTACCGCCAGCGCTATGTGGACCTCATCGTGAATCCTCAGGTGAAAGAGACCTTCATCAAGAGAGCCCAGATTGTCGCTACAATGCGTGAATACTTCAACGAGGCCGGCTGTCTCGAAGTCGAGACCCCTATCCTCCAGAGCATCCCCGGCGGAGCCACTGCACGTCCTTTCATCACCCATCACAACGCTCTCGACATAGACCTTTACATGCGTATCGCCAACGAGCTTTACCTGAAACGTCTTATCGTAGGAGGCTACAATGGCGTATATGAGTTTGCGAAAGATTTCCGCAACGAGGGCATGGACAAGACCCACAATCCGGAATTCACCTGCATGGAGATCTATGTAGCATACAAAGACTACATCTGGATGATGGATTTCGTGGAGAAGATGCTCTGCAAGATTGCCGCCAAAGTAAATAACGGCAGCACAAAAGTCAAGATCGGCGAGCATGAGGTGGACTTCGGTGGCACATACCGCCGTCTTCCTATTCTCGAAGCCATCAAAGAATATGCAGGTGTAGACGTGAAGGGCATGGACGAAGACCAGCTCCGCGAGACCTGCAAGAAGCTACATGTAGAGATAGAGCCTTCCATGGGCAAAGGCAAGCTTATCGACGCCATCTTCGGTGAATACTGCGAGGACAAACTCATCCAGCCTACATTCATCACCGATTATCCTGTGGAGATGTCTCCTCTTACAAAACGTCATCGCGAAGACCCTACCCTTACAGAAAGATTCGAGCTCTTCGTATGCGGCAAGGAACTCGCGAATGCGTATTCCGAGCTCAACGACCCTATCGACCAGCTCGAGCGATTCGAAGAGCAGGCTGCCCTCAAGAGCAAAGGCGACGACGAAGCCATGTTCATCGACTTCGACTTTGTACGCGCCCTTGAGTTCGGTATGCCTCCTACATCAGGTCTCGGCATGGGCATCGACCGTCTCACCATGTTCATGACAGGTCAGACCACCATCCAGGACGTACTGTTCTTCCCACAGATGCGCCCGAAAAGCAACTAAGGCCGGCTGATTTTTCATAAAAGATGGAAAAGATAACTTCGGCACAGAACCCCAAGATCAAGATGCTGCTTGAGCTCCAGGCTAAAAGCAAAGAGCGCAGGCAGAACGGGCTTTTTGTTGTCGAAGGCGTACGCGAGATTGAGCACTGCCTGGAATCAGGCTACGAGCTTCACTCCCTTTTCATCTGCCCGGAGATACTCGGATCTAATAATTCAGTCGAGTTCCGAGCAAATGAGCCTGCCAGTGACCTGAAAACCCCATTTTTCGAAGTAAGCCGTCAGATTTACGAAAAGGTGGCATATAGGGGCGGCACAGAAGGCACGATAGCCGAGTTCAAGGCCAAAAGCCACACTCTGGCAGATCTGCAGCTTGGCGACAATCCCGTCATCATGGTGCTCGAGAGCGTAGAGAAGCCAGGCAATCTCGGTGCAGTACTCCGCAGTGCAGATGCAGCCGGAGCCGACGCCGTGATCATATGCGATCCGCTCACAGACATATATAACCCCAACCTGATCCGTGCCAGCATAGGCGCAGTATTCACGGTTCCCGTAGCCGCATGCACCTCTGAGGAAGCTATCGCATTTCTCAAGGAGCGCCGCTTCAAGATACTGACAGCCCAGCTGCAGGACTCCGACCTTTACTACGACAGCGACATGACGGGTCCTACCGCCATAGTGATGGGTACGGAGAGCACAGGGCTCAGCGACATCTGGCGCAAAGCCGCATCAGCACACATACGCATACCAATGCTTGGACGTCTTGACTCGCTGAACGTGAGTGTAAGCGCCGCAATATTACTTTTTGAAGCCATACGACAGAGACAATGACAAAATTCGCACTCATAGGCAAGGATATCCGGCAATCCGGATCTCCCAAGCTCTTTACAGCCGCATACGGAGGCAAATACAAATATGAACTTCTCGACGGAGATGACTTCAAGACGCTCTACGACAGATTCAAGGCCGAATACAGCGCCGTCAACGTCACTTCCCCATACAAGGAACAGGCGCTCGCCGCTGCGGACGTTGTGGATGAAGGTGCCCAGCTGTGCGGTGCGGCGAATATGCTCATCAAACTGCCTTCCGGCAAAGTTGAAGCGGACAACTCCGATTTCGAGGGCGTCGCCATCAGTCTCATGAGCGCATACGCCGTGGCAGACGTTGACGTTGACGACGAGGATGCTTTCGCAGAATACCTCGACGATAAACGCGCCCTGGTTGTCGGGTGCGGAGGTGCAGGCAAAGCCGCAGCTGCGGCAGTGGTCAGCCTTGGCTACGGTCATATCACGCTGATGAACCGCACACTTCAGAAGGCTGAGGACCTCAAGGAGCATTTCTGCTCATTCTTCGGCGACGATCTGGATCCGGACGACATTTCCGTAGCATCAACAGAGGACTTTGCGGCAGAGTTTGCCAAGTCCGACCTGATAATCTACACACTCCCGTGTGCAATCGACGGCATAGAGCAGGCAAAGAAAGCCAAAGTGGGCAAAGACACATTCATACTTGAAGCCAATTACAAAACACCATATCTCGAATCACTAAAGGACAAATGCACATACATCAGCGGGCTCAACTGGCTGTACAATCAGGCAGTTGTGGCTTACGAAGTCTTCACTGGAGACAAGCCTGATGAAGAGGCCATGAAAAAAGCCCTGTAGTGCACCCCATTAAAAAGAATCATTTAATACATTAAAACTATGAGCTTAAACAAAGTTATGCTGATCGGTAACGTTGGTATGGATCCAGAAGTACGTTACCTTGAGAACCAGGCAAAAGTGGCACGCCTCCGCATCGCCACCACCGAAACATTCTCTGACCGCAACGGTGAGAGACGCGAGAATACAGAATGGCACACAGTTACATGCTGGCGCCGCCTTGCAGACCTCGCAGAGAAATTTATCAAGAAAGGCACTCAAGTGTATGTTGAAGGACGTCTTCAGACACGCGAATGGACAGACCAGCAGGGCCAGAAACGTTTCTCTACAGAGATTGTAGCCGACAATATCCAGCTCCTTGGACGCCGTCAGGATGGCCAGCAGCAAGCCAATACCCCACAGCAGAGCTACAATCCTTACCAGCAGTCCTATCAGCAGTCTGTAGTCACTCCAGCCCCTGCTCCAGTGGTAGGCGCTCCTGTCGAGCCTGACTTCGGCGACGCCGGCAACGACGATCTCCCATTCTAATCGTCCTGACAAATGGCAAATCTTCTCAGAGACAACAAGAAGACCAGATGGGTGATGCTTTTCATCCTGGCCTTCGTAATGTTCGGTGCATACGTAGCCTCCGACAATATCTTCGCCGTAGAAACCACCCTGCAGGGCTCAGACTACGGCCTTACAGGCAATGAATATGGATCTCTGGCCGGAGCATACTCCATATTCAATGTATACTTCCTCATGCTCATCTTCGGAGGTCTTATCCTCGACAAGAAAGGCATTCGCTTTACAGGCATCATGTCGTGCATACTCATGGTCGCCGGCATTGCAATGCTGGCATGGTCAATGTTCGAACTGCCACGCATCATGGCTTCCGGCGAAGAGCTTCAGGAGGTATACATCCCTCTTCTCGGCACCATGCGCACCGCAGTGATCCCTGCCGTTGTAGGCATGGGCATCTACGGCGTAGGCGCTGAAATTGCCGGCATCACAGTAACTAAGGCGATTGCAAAATGGTTCGTCGGTTATGAAATGGCTCTTGCCATGGGCCTGCAGCTGTCTCTCGCACGTCTTGGCACAGGCCTCGCTTACGGAGCCACCCCTGTCATTGTGAAACTGGCCAGCGGAAGCGTAGGAGTGGCCGTTCTGGTCGGTCTCATCCTTCTGGCCATCGGCCTTGGAGCATATATGATCTACTGTGCATATGACAAGAAGCTCGATCGCCAGCTGGAGAAGCAGGGCGTTGCTGAAGAAGCTGCCGCCGAGGACGAAGAGTTCCACCTGAAAGACACTGTAGAGGTAATCAAGAATCCGGCATTCTGGATGATTGCCTTCCTCTGCCTGCTCTTCTATGCTGCCGTAAACCCGTTCCTGAAGTATTCTACAGGACTCATGATCAACAAATTCGGCATAGACGAAACTCTCGCGGGACTTTTCCCTATGATTCTTCCCATGGGCTGTATCGTGCTCACTCCTCTCTTCGGTGGGGTGTATGACAAGAAGGGTCACGGAGCAGATCTGATGATACTCGGTGCAGTTCTCATCACTGCCGTACATCTGCTGTTTGCATTGCCTTTCAATACCAGTACAACTGCAGCTCTCGTGCTTATGGTGTGTCTGGGAATAGGTTTCGCACTGCTTCCATCAGCAATGTGGCCTTCTATCGCCAAGATCATGCCTGCAAAGCTTCTCGGCACGACGATGGCTCTGACATTCTATATTCAGAATATCGGATTCATCTTTGTACCTAAGGCCATCAGCGCCATACAGGAGAATACGGAGGGGTACTTCTGGTTTTCGATGTTCTTCGCAGGACTCGGAGTAACAGCTATTCTTCTTGCTCTCGGCATCAAAGTCCTTGACAGGAAGAAACACTACGGACTTCAGATTCCGAACATTCAGAAATAAAGATTTTCAATTCACGTCAATGGAGATATTGTCGAAAATAAACTCGCCGGCAGACCTCAAAGATCTAAGCATGGAGCAGCTCAAACAGCTCTGCGCGGAGATTCGGGAATATATGGTGGAGTGTTGCGCAGTCAATCCAGGCCACCTGGGCAGCAGCCTTGGAGCCGTAGAACTGATTGTGGGCCTGCACTATGTATACAACACGCCCGTCGACAAGCTTGTTTTCGACGTATCCCATCAAGCGTACGCGCACAAGATCATAACCGGCCGCCGCGACGCATTTAAGAAAAACCGATGCGAAGATGGCATAAGCGGATTCACCCGCATCGAGGAGAGCCCTTATGATGCATTTGGAGCAGGTCACTCCAGCACCTCCATATCTGCAGCGTTCGGACTGGCCAAGGCAGCCGAGTTCACAGGCAGCAATGCCAAGGCTGTGGCACTCATAGGGGACGGTTCTCTCTCCGGAGGACTCGCCTTTGAGGGTCTGAACAATGCCGGGGATGCCTCCACAGATATCCTTGTTGTCGTAAATGACAATAACATGTCCATAGACAACAATATCGGAGCGATGCACAAGCACCTTTTACGTCTGACCACCGCCCCCATATACAACACTGTCAAGAGCAAAGTCTGGGACAGTATGGGAGACACAAAAGTACGCAGCCGTCTAAGCCGCATGGTCGTATCACTCAAGAGCCACCTCGTAAAGCACTCGGGCGGAGACCTCTTCGAGGCAATGGGATTCCGCTACTTCGGCCCTATAGACGGCAATGACATCGAGCAGGTCGTAAATGCGCTGCAGCGTCTTCGCGATCTTCCAGGCCCACGCATACTGCATACCATCACAAAAAAGGGTAAGGGTTATGCCCCGGCTGAAGATGACCAAACGACATGGCACGCACCGGGTCTGTTCGACCCACAGACAGGCAAACGCATCAAAGCCCAGAGTGGCATCAGCAGATACCAGGACGTATTCGGTGAGGTACTGTTGGAACTTGCAAAAGCTGACGAACGCATCGTCGGCATAACACCGGCAATGGCATCCGGAAGCGGCATGAACATACTTGCCCGCGAAATGCCAGACAGATTCTTCGATGTAGGCATAGCTGAAGAACATGCAGTCACCTTCTCAGCCGGTCTGGCCGCAGGAGGCATGAAGCCATTCTGCAGCATTTACTCATCTTTTTCGCAGCGTGCATACGACCAGATCATCCATGATGTAGCATTACAGAAGCTTCCCGTTGTACTCTGCCTTGAACGTGCAGGTCTCGTAGGGGAGGATGGTGCCACCCATCATGGCGCATTCGACATGGCCGCATACCGCAGCATACCCGGCTGTATCATCGCGGCGCCTCGCAATGAGATAGAGCTGAAGAATCTCATGTACAGTGCATCCCAGCACCAGGAGGGACCATATATTATAAGGTATCCGCGCGGGTGCGGAGAAGGTACTGACTGGCGTAACAGTACATTCAAGAATATAGACCTAGGTACGGGCACAAGACTGCGAGACGGCAAAAATATACTGATTCTGGCTCTTGGTCACTGCGCGAACAGGGCTTTGGAAGCAGCGGAGCAGGCGGGAACAGGATGTGTATGGGATGTGCGCTTCCTCAAGCCACTTGACAAGCATATCAAGACGGAGATCGAAAGCGGAAAATACACGCATATAATCACAGTGGAAGATGGAGCAATCCATGGCGGATTGTTCTCCGCAGTGGCAGAAATCGCATCAGCTGCCAATATTGATTGTAAGGTACATCCGCTAGGCATTGAGGACGAATTTATCCACCAGGGCAAGCAAAGTATACAACGCAGTAAATGCGGTCTCACAACAGACAAAATATTGGCTAAAATTTTGGAAATCTCCAAAAAGTAGTTATATTTGCAATCCATTCTTTCGGGGATGGCTCTTTGAAATAGAAAATTTTGCCGATGTAGCTCAGTTGGCCAGAGCACGTGATTTGTAATCTCGGGGTCGGGGGTTCGACTCCCTTCATCGGCTCAAAATTTTCGGGCAAGTACCAGAGTGGCCAAATGGGGCAGA
>JAZRXU010000103.1:0-6860 GCA_045600345.1 Candidatus Cryptobacteroides sp.
GACAGCGAACGTAGTGCTATTTCTCCTGACTATGCACGAAACTTCATCTGCGACAACATCATAGGTAAGACACAAACACTATCCCAATTAACCTTATTTGAGTAACATGACAGTTCACGGAAGATGAGCTCAACATCCCAGTTTCATGCGAAATTCAAATACGCAGACTCCCAACCAACAAATCAATAAATATGGAAGAACAGAATTATGAAGAACTCCAGCAAATGGAGATTATGAAGATTGACAACACTGCAACACTGGCGGCTCTCAATCGAAGTGAAATCGATATGCAGATCTCAACAGCAAAACAGTATCCGCGCAATCTGGCACAAGTACTTAACAACATCGAGACTCTTGCCACGATGGATGAAGAAACGGCCGCGTCATGTTTCTATATTCTGCGCCGTCAAGGTAAGGTCATAGAAGGCCCATCTGTACGCATGGCAGAAATCATCGCATCATCTTGGGGCAACATCCGGTTACAGGCGCGCATCATTGCCAATGATGGCAAGATGATAACCGCGCAAGGCGTATGCCATGACCTTGAAAGCAACTATGCTGTCTCATCGGAAGTGAAGAGACGTATTACCGATAGCAAGGGCAGGACGTATAACGAAGACATGCAGGTGATGACCGGCAATGCTGCCGCTGCAATTGCAATGCGAAACGCATTGTTTAAGGTTGTACCCATGGCATTAATCAAGAAAGTCATAGCAAAGGCAAAACAGGTCAGCCTGGGACAGTCGTTATCACTTGAACAGAGACGCGACAGTATGCTTACCTATTTTGCAAAAATCGGAGTTGACAAAGCAACCATTCTGGAGTATCTGTCTGTTAGTAAAGTTGAAGAGATTACCACAGATATGATTATCGAAATGGCAGGACTTTGCAATGCCATAAAGGAAGGTATTACCACTGTTCAAGAAGCATTTGGCAAGAAGGAGGTCTATAATGACCTGGTAGAGGAGAAGAAGGAAGCTATGCGTCAGGCACAGGCTGGCGGCTCATCATCAGCACCCGTCATGCCATGAGCACAATCACCGTCGGCTATGATGGCACGCCGGAGAATATCGGCAAACTGGTTGTCAACAGGGATGAAGGCAACGTCTTCCGTATCGACATAGAAACGGAATACCGGTCTCAAATCCAATTAAAACTGGACATCGAGCAGGTAACAGAAATCTATAGCGCATTAGGACATCTGTTATGAACAAATACAGTCAATACACACCGGACCAACTGGAGGAGCTTTTCTCCAACTACCTGATTGACTCATGGAGTTACAGCAAGGTCAGCACCTTCGCACGCAACGAGAAGGACTTTGAGAGGTCCTACATCTACTGCGAGACCGGCAAGCGCTCCATATCATCGGTGGCCGGCAACGCCTATCATGAGGCCCTGCGCGTCTTCTTTCAGAACTACAATACTCTGAAGGAGGAACAGAGTCTCACTGACCTGACACAGGTGGCGTATAATTACCTGGATGAGATTGACGCCAACGCATGGCGTCTGACTGACAAGTTCCAGACGGTGGAACAGGCACAGGCCGAGGCAACGAGACTTGTCACTGCCCTGCTGACCAACTTCTATTCAGAGAAATCCATCTACTGTGACAACATAGACACCGTGCTGGATGTGGAGACCAAGACAGAGACATGGGTGACCGTCAACGGCGTGGACATACCGCTGCCGTTACACTTCATCGTGGACCTTGCCATACGCACCAAGGACGGTAAGACGGTTATCATAGACCACAAGAGCAAGTCAGCCTACACGGCGCAGGATGAGCTTGTACTGGTGCATGGCCAGCAGGCTATCACCTACGTCCTGGGGTATGAGTCTGTCAATGAAGGTTCACACGTCGATGAGGTATGGTTCATTGAGAACAAGGCCAGTCAGAACCGTGACAAGTCCGAGCAGTGCAAGCTGTTCCGTCTCATCATGGATGAGGACAGCCGGCGTCTGCATGAATACTACCTGTATCAGCCGCTGCGCCGCATGATAGAGGCTGTATCGGACCCGGATTACATCTACACAATCAACAACACCGACAACCTTGCTGACAAGGCCGAGCTCTATGAGTTCAGCGCCCGCACGATAATTGCCGAGGTTGATGATTTTGTGAACATTCCGGAGACCAAGAAGCCGCTCATACAGCAGCGTCTGCGCAAGATCAAGGACAGCAGCCTGGCCAATATCACGCCAAAGGTTATAACGGCCTTCCGTAAGTCGGCGGCATCATTCATAACATTCGATTATTCACACTCCAATATGACAAACTCAGAAAAGATTGAACACCTGTTTAGGACATTCTCCAAGCAGGTGCAGGTGACCCACACCATAGAAGGCTATTCCTGCGACACCTATCTGTGCGAGGTGGCAGCTGGAGTACAACTCGGCAAACTGGGTAATTACACAAAGGATATAGCATACGCTCTTGACGTTCCGTCAGTACGTATCAACCAGACGCTTGTGATGTACGAAGGCAAGTCATACCTGAGCATCGAAGTAAACAAGAAACGCACAGAGACACTTGTCTGGGACAGCAAGCTTGTCAACGGACACCTTCTCCCTGTCGGTCTTGATAACTTCCGCAAGCCGGTTATCTGGAACCTGGACAATCACTCCACACCACACATGCTGGTATGCGGCGCCACAGGTTCCGGTAAGTCCGTCATGCTGAAGTCAACCGTCAAGTATGCTGAGGCTGCCGGTATCAAGAACATCGTACTGCTGGACCCGAAATTTGAATTTGGCGAAATGGCCAACTCGAACATCAAGGTCTATCACGACATCGAGGATATAGAGCTGTATCTGAACATGCAGGTGCTGGAGATGCAGGACCGCGTCAGGAACAAGCGCAACGAGCTCACGCTGGTTGTCTTCGACGAGTTCGCCGATGCTCAGGACCAGAGCAAGGAACTGCACAGGGGTAAGAAGATGGATAACGATGTCATGCCCATGGAGACCAGTTTCAAGATGCTGCTGCAGAAGGGGCGTTCATGTGGCTACCGTTTCATAGCCGCCACACAGCGCGCTGACACCAAGACCATCAGTGGTACTACCAAGGTTAACTTCCCGGTACAGGTATGCTTCCGCGTCCCCAAGGCCATTGACTCCAAGGTGGTCATCGACGAGGAAGGTGCCAACACCCTTGCCGGTGGCGGTGACGGTCTTATCAAGTCACCTGAGTATCTCGATCAGGTAGTAAGATTCCAAGGGTTCTTTTTCGCTTAACTGCAATGAATAACTGCTATTTTCCACACGACAGTAATGCCCGCAACTCTAAGAAGATGTTGCGCCTGCGCCGCTCTCTTGGGGCTGAAGGGTACGGCACATACTTCATGCTCCTGGAGCGTCTGCGCGAAGAACAGGACTTCACCTGTGACGCAGACTACGAAATGCTATCCTTTGATCTGCGTGTCAAGGATGACATCATCAAGTCAGTGGTTGAGGACTTCGATCTGTTCGAGTTCAACGACGACAGGACAAAGTTCTACTCGGTCGGATTCAATAAAAGGATGGACATCAAGGACAAGCGCAGTCAGGCAGGAAGCAAGGGAGCCGAAGCACGCTGGGGAACCAGAACCGAAAACCCGTCAGGAATAGCACAGAATGGCAAAAATATGGCAAATGAAATGGCAAACGAGTTTTGCCATGAGTTTGCCAATGGCAGCTCTTCTGATAAAGAAAAGAAAAGTAAAGAAAAAGAAAATAAAGATAATATATCTCTTTCTCTTACTCCTTCCCTTTCGGTCGGAGAAAAAGAGACAGACATTCTTACAATCTTCTTCTTCGAGAAACGCTGGCGTAATGCCGAAAAGGAAACGGAGCGGTTCTATAACTTCTACCGCGGCAATGGTCAGATACATAAGCTGTCGCCGGAGCAGCTGGCAGCCAAGGCCCGGCTATGGGAACCCAAGAACGACCAGCGCAGTTATATCACCGAACGCTTCTCGGACGGATTCGTAGAGTTCTGGCGTGAGGCGTATGACGAGCTGCTGCGAAAGGGTGCATCCGCCAGGGTGTTGCATGACGCACGTAGCGACATTATCCAGGAATGTGCGGTTGAATCCGGTGAGCCAGACACCTACTGGCTGAAGATACCGGACACGGTACGCGAGTTCATAGAGGGTGACAACGGCTTCGACATGGGCATCATCCGGCGTTACGTGAGAAATAAATTGAAACTCAAAAATTTGAAATACAAATAGAAATGGCAAAATACAAGAATCAGACCTTCATAAATGAATTTGGCAAGTGGGACAGCAAGCTGGAATACTACCGTTACCTTGTGTTGCTTGATGCGCAGAAGAAAGGCCTGATAACAGGACTTGAACGTCAGAAAGAGTTTGTTCTAATACCTGCACAAAGTGAGACGTTCATGCGCACAAAGAAAACCAGGAAGGGACTTGTTAATAAGCAAATAACAAGAGTTGTAGAAAGGGAAGTGACATATCTGGCCGACTTCTTTTATTACCGCATCAGCGATTGCGGACTGGGTCATCCGGTTATTGAGGATACCAAAGGTTATCACACAAGGGATTACATAATCAAGCGTAAGCTTATGCGCTACAATGGCAATCCGATCCGTGAAGTCCGTAACGCAAACGAGACTGTATGATTTGATTATGAACGCTGTAAGTCAATGCCTCAATACGGCTCCTGCCGGTGCTGCTATGATAGTCGTGTATGAACACTATGTCACTGTCAACCGCCGTGCAATGGAACTGCTTGGTATAACATGCAACACTCCATACATAAGCTTTAGTCTGTCAGGAGGACACGTGTCTGTTGCCGGCACAAGCTCGCCATCGGGACACAGGGTTTATATGCGCGCTTACTGCGGACGGATAAGCTCAACGGCACTTGCACACTGGCTTGGACGTAATCTGCAGGGACCTGGCACATACCGCCTGCAGGAAGAATATCAGGTCCATAATCCGACAGGAGAACAAAAGCCTTGCTACGAAATGTTTTTTAGGAAATATCAAAATCAACGTAACTATGATGATAAAACTCAAACTGCTGCAGCTCCGCATCTGGCTGATGAGCCATAAGAACCGGAAGCGCGAACGCTACATACAACGTTACAATGAGATAATCCGCAAACCTATCAAGCAGCTGACAGACAAGGATTGCAGAGACTTTGAACGCATTTATGAATATTTCAACGGAGACATCGAAATGTTAAACAATTCATGTCTTGGTAAAAGTAATAAGCGATGAACACATTTGACAGCTATTCCCAGTTCTGCGACTGGATAGACAATGCCGAAACGGACATCATAGTCAAGGGCTGCAAAGCTTATGACTGCGACGGCCACCTTATGACTATCTTGAAAACAAACGTGTTCCACAAACTGACAGGACGCGATATTGTATCGGACTTCTCCATGCTCCGGACAAGGATTGCCGACGTGTCCGGGATACAGGACCCGATACTTACAGCATCCAGAAAGAAGGAGCTCTGCAATGCGCGTCAGGTGATGATGTATATCCTGAATAATCAAGGATACAATATCAGAGAAATTGCACGCATGATGTGTCGTGACAGGGTGACGGTACGGTACGGTATCAGACAGGTGGGTGAAGCTATCAGCGTACGCGAATATAATCCGGAGCTGCATGATCTGTGTTTTAACGTAATGAAATGCAATGGAGAAATTCCAATGTAACCGCTGTGGCCGCTGCTGTCGCATGATAGGATTCACCAACATTCCCGAACTGCGACAGATGGCAGACAGTACCGGCAAGTGCCGCCACCTGATGCCAAACAACTTGTGCAGAATATATGAGAATCGTCCGCTGTATTGCCGTGTTGATGCAATTTACGATAGGCGATTGTCAAATGTGATGAGCCGCCAGCAATGGTATGAAATGAATTATAAACAATGCAAAAACTTCAGGCGCAGCTGAACATGACAGACGCTTGAAAGAATAATTAAGTTAAATGACCTATGGACTTTAAAAAAGCGAAATTGGAGATAATCTGGAAGGGTGAGATTTTAGGTTTCGGCATTACAGAAGACGGAAAGAATATTGATTATGGTGAACTCACACGCGATGAGCAGATAGTAGTACTTAATACTTTGATGACTGTGCGCGATTTTCACTTGAGACTTTTGAAAGAGGAATGAACTATGGAAAAGAAAAGAGTAAAGAAAGGGGAGAATTATTGGTATATCTATTCTCGTACACTTGAAGTTAAAGAAGTTCGCGAGAGAGGAGATTCTATTGATGGCATCTATTATGAACACAATAACTACTTCCAAACACAAGCAGAGGCCGAAGCAATGGCAAGGAAAATCCGTGCAGTCCTCAACGGTGCTAATGTGATTGAAATGCCGAGCGAGGAGGAAATGAAAGAAGCAAAACCTACATTCTCGACAGACTATGACCCTTATTACGCAGAGCTGATAAGAGACGGCTTTAAAATGTGCTATTACTGGCTGAAATCAAAAATAAAGAAGTGATATGAAAACACTACATCTCGTTTTGAAGGCTCAATGGTACAATATGATTGAGCAGGGTATCAAGAAAGAGGAGTACCGCGAGGATTCGGATTATTGGAAGAAGAGGTTGTGCCGGAGTAAGGGATTGTGCGATTACGGAGGATACTGTGCAATGTTTTGTAGCCAAAATATCAATTGCGATTATGATTCAGTTTGCTTTCATTACGGCTACACAAAACGCACAATGCTCTTTGAGATAGAGAACCTCCGTTTCGGTACAGGTAATCCCGAATGGGGCGCAAAGGAAGGCAAGAGATATTTTGTAATCAAACTTGGAGAAAGACTATGAACCCTAATATTAACGAACTCCCCGAGGAACTTAAGTTCAAGGTAGGTGATGTAATC
>JAZRXU010000104.1:0-24934 GCA_045600345.1 Candidatus Cryptobacteroides sp.
GGTGCGAATAACCTGCCGGAGAACCGCATTTGACGCAGATTGCATGCACCTTGAGGACATCTTCAGCGATAGCCATAAGAGCCGGCATAGGATTAAACGGCTTGCCCATGAAATCCATGTCGAGTCCTGCGCACACAACGCGTATGCCATGATTTGCGAGTTCATTGCACACTTCGACCAGATTCTCGCCGAAGAACTGCGCTTCATCCACACCCACGACCTGAGTGCCGTCCGCAATACACTCCAGCATCACTGAGGCATCCTGGATAGGCGTACTCTCTATGCTGTGCGCATCATGACTCACCACAAGGTCTTCAGAATAACGGACATCTATGCATGGCTTATATATCTTCACCTTCATATTGGCGAACTGGGCACGGCGAAGACGACGGATAAGCTCTTCTGTCTTACCCGAAAACATACTTCCACAAACGACTTCGATAGAGCCGGTATTCTTGCTTCTCTCTGTGAACATGATATTTCAAAATTGATCCTCGCAAATATAGTAAAATCTAAGGTTCCGCGATAAAACATCTCGATAATTTTTCAGCGTTCTCCCTATTTATTATTCCGGCAGCCATCAGTCCCTGCACGGACAGAAGCGAGTCGGGATTATGACTGCGATACAACACGATAGCACGAGCCACAGCCATGCTCCTGATATATGGATGCATACGGAGAGAATCTGCAGGCAGCGTCCATAACGGGTAAGGAGCACACTTCCCCACCTCTATAAGGTCGGCCAGCTTATCATATTTCTCCCTGTCGAAATGATAGATATCCATAAGCTGCTCCGGATAGCTGTAGCCACGCAGCTGGGCACGATATTCCACCATCTTCTTTGCGAAATATCCACCAATCCCTGGAAGGGAATCGAATGCAGCCGAGTCAGCCTGGTTGATATCAAGTTTGGGAATATCTATATACATCTCCAACCTCTTATATACACTGTCCGCCACAACATAGCTCGACGCAAAGTCCTCCTTTCGTCTGAAATGCCCGCCCTTCTGCCTGTAGTTATCTATGCTCTGTGCCTGTTTTTCGCTAAAACCCAAACGCTGCAGATCCTCGATGCTCGCAGTATTGGGGTTGAATCGGAAGCTCTCCGTCTTGCGGTACTGATTCTTTATTGCCGCAGCAGCATAGTGGTGTCCGTGGGCCTCGGGGCTACGCCCCTCAACCCCTCCCAATACTCGATTCTTCTTCAGCCCAAGCAAGCTTGGCTGATAAAGCCTCTCCGTTTGGGCCCCTCCCGCTACTTCTGTCCGCGGGTGGACAGACCCACGGACACCACTATGCTGCAACGGCACAATCAGGCATGATGTATCTTTCACTGTGTCGCATGCTGACTGTTTCCCCTCTACAATAGCTGCGACTGCTGAATAATGGACAAGAAGCGCTGTCTGATAACCCAAAACAGCAAAAACCAACGCAATTGCGCCGGTGACAAAAGACTTGCTGAGTTTCTTCATTACGAACCTTTGACGATAATGACTATCTCTCCTTTGGGTTCGTTAGCGGTAAAATGAGCGGCAACGGACTCCAGCGAGCCACGCACCACCTGTTCGAATTTTTTAGATATCTCGCGGGCCACGGCGCACTCTCTCTCCGCGCCGAAATGCTCCGCCATCTGGGTAAGAGTCTTCACCAAGCGATATGGAGACTCATAAAAAATCATTGTTCTATGCTCCTCTGCCAGGCCCTGCAGCAGAGTCTGACGCCCTTTTTTCTGAGGAAGGAAGCCCTCGAAGCAGAACTTGTCGCACGGGAATCCGCTATCGACAAGGGCAGGGATAAGGGCTGTCGCACCAGGCAGCGTCTGTACATCTATACCTGCAGCGACGCACTCGCGTACAAGCAGGAAACCCGGATCGGAAATGCCCGGAGTGCCTGCGTCACTGACAAGGGCCACACTCTCCCCTGCTGCGATGCGGTCGCGCACAAGGGCCACCTTCTGATGCTCATTGAACTTGTGATGGCTCTGCAGAGGTTTATGTATATCGAAGTGCTTCAGGAGCACCGAAGACGTCCTGGTGTCCTCGGCAAGAATCAGATCTACGGACTTGAGAACATCCACAGCTCTGAATGTCATATCATCCAGATTGCCTATAGGAGTAGGGACTATGTAGAGAATACCGGGCATCTTCAATATTTTTCCAGGACAAATATAGGAAAAATTACAACCTTATTGTAGACTTGGATACAATTTGATCTGATGATGTGCCCACAAGTATGTCGAAATCGCCTTTTTCAAGTGTCCAGTCATGCTTCTGAGCATCAAAATACTTGAATGCCTCAGCATCCAGCTCCAGATTGACCTTTGCAGACTCGCCAGGCTGCAGGAACACCTTCCTGAAGGCTTTAAGCTCCTTCTCGGGGCGTTCCACGCTGCATTGTGGATCGCTCACGTACACCTGCACAACCTCGGATCCTGCAACACCGCCAGTATTTCTCACGATGCAGCTGACCTTTGCACCCTCTCCGCTGCGACGAACCTTGACATCCTCGATATCGAAAGTGGTATAGCTGAGGCCATGGCCGAAAGCAAACAGAGGCTTGATATTCTTATGTTCAAACCAACGGTAGCCGATGAAAATACCTTCATTATAATAGCAATCGCCATCATTAGGGAAAGCCATACCCGCCTGATGAGCTGGAGAATCCTCAAGAGCAACCGGGAATGTGAAAGGAAGCTTACCCGAAGGATTGACATCGCCGAACAGAATATCTGCCAGCGAATTTCCAGCCTCTGAGCCGCAATACCAAGCCTCGACGACTGATGGCACCTTGTCTATCCATGGCATAGCTACAGGGTTGCCGCTCACCAGCACTACTGCAAGTCTAGGGTTTACCTCAGCAAGAGCCTCTACTACCGCATCCTGTCCATATGGGAGGCCAAGTTCATATCTGTCACGTCCTTCGCAATCCTGATGTTTTTTCTTGTTCAGTCCACCGACAAAGATAACCATATCAACATCTGCAGCCGCAGCACAAGCGTCCGCTATAAGCGTGGCAGCATCCCTGTCTTCAGAAAGATCCTGTCCCGTAGTGACTCCATTATATGAGCCTGATGTATCACCCACATATCCACGCTGATAAGACACTTCAATGCCATCTTTTGCAGCACGGGCAACAATGCCTTCGAGAGGAAGAACCTCATGGTCTGATTTCAAAGACGAAGAGCCGCCGCCTACAGTCATCATCTTTATGGCATTCTCACCGACAACGAGCAGTTTCTTTACATCATCGCTGACAGGAAGCACATTATTTTCATTGCGAAGCAGAACCATACCCTCCCCTGCAATCTTTCGGGCCGCTGCAACATGAGCCTCCGAGCACTGGCTTCCAAACGGCTTGTGGCTATTCATGGCTGTACGGAATATCAGGCGAAGAATGTTGGACACTTTCTCGTCAAGATATGACTCAGGGTACGTTCCATCGAGGATCCCGGCACGGAAAGGAGCAGCCAGATGATACTTGTCATATGTATTCGTCGCTCCCATTGTCAGACCGTCTGTCCATGTACCGAACTCGAGATCAAGGCCACCATAAACAGTAGCCGGAGTCTCATGTACACCTCCCCAGTCAGAAATCACGGCGCCATCGAATCCCCACTCATCTCGAAGAATCTTACGTGTCAGAAGAGTGTCGGAGCACACATGACTGCCACGGAAAAGATTGTAGCTGCCCATGATAGACCAGACACCGCCTTTCTGGACTGCAGCCTTGAAAGCAGGCAGATATATTTCATACAGCGCGCGATCGTCTACGTCCACGTTGACTGTATGGCGATGGGTTTCCTCATTGTTGAGTGCGTAATGCTTCACACAACATGCCACACCATTCTCTTGGACACCTTTTATATATGGAACCACCATCTGGGAAGCCAGATACGGATCCTCACCCATATACTCAAAGTTGCGACCATTGAGCGGAGTACGGGCCATATTCACGCCAGGCCCCAGAAGCACGTCCTTCTCACGATAACGAGCTTCCTCACCTATGCTGTGGCCATACAGATACGCAAGCTCAGTATCAAAACTTGCAGCAAGGCACGTAAGTGCAGGAAAAGCGGTAATGGAATCATTTGTCCATCCTGCAGCCTCCCATTCATCCCACAACACCTCTGATCGAATACCATGAGGACCATCAGAAGTCCACAACTCAGGAATTCCCAAACGTGGCACACCTGGCGACGAGAACTTGGACTGTGCATGAATCATGCTGATCTTCTCCTCAAGCGTCATTCTGGACAAGGCATCCTTGACCCTGAGCTCAATAGGAGCATTCTCATCTAAATACAAAGGAAGATTCTCATTGGTGTTGCAGCATGATGCCATCAAGACAACGACGGCCGCTGCAAATAGATATTTTTTCATAAAGAACTTTATAAGTCTTTGAGCGGTAAGCGGGGTTCGAACCCGTGACCTTCGGCTTGGGAAGCCAACGCTCTACCAACTGAGCTATTACCGCTTGTAGTGCCGGGGCGAGCCCGGCAATAAATTATTTAAGAAGGCTCAGGATACCTTCGAGTGCGCTGGAAACCTTGCTTGCAGACTGCTGGGTCTCTGTCTTTGTAGCAGTAGCCGTATTCTGGAGAGAATTGGTGATACCGCCAAGATTAAGGTTGCTGAGAGCTGTCAGACCTGTAAGCACGTTACCAAGATTATTGTTGGTGACTTTAGTATTGGAAGCCATGAGGCCTGTACCGAAATCTGTAGAAGCCTGTGTGCTGCCACTCTTCAGAGAAGAAAGAGAAGATGCCAGAGTTGCGACATTAAGAATGTTCTGAACATTGGTCATATCAATCTTGCCCTGAGAAAGATACTGGGCAGCGAGAGCAGCGAGGACTGTACCTGTAGTGCTGCCGTTCTGATAATCAGTATTGTTTGTGAACGACTTTAATGCGCCACATGAGGTGAACATAAGAATTGCTACCGCAGCAGCAACGAGTGATTTGAGAAGTTTCATATACTATAATTTATTTAGTTCTTAAAAGAGCATTTCAAATTTAGCACTTTTTCTCGAAAAAAGAGAAATGTACATTGCCATATTTCTTTTCTTTGACAAAACATGGATGGTCTTTGAAGCTATAATCGTCGCCATGTTCCAAGATAAAATATCCTCCCGGATGAAGTATATCCCTATTCATCACCTTATCCGGAAGAGATCCGAGTCCATCCAGAGCATATGGAGGATCTGCAAATATGAGGTCGTATTTACGCGTGCAGAGATCCAGGAAATCAAACACATTGCAATGCACAGTGGTATGATTCCTGATACCGAGAACAGAAGCCGCCTTGCGTATGAACTGCACATTGTCCGGATTCATCTCTATGCAGTCGACGATCGATGCTCCACGCGACGCAAACTCGAATCCTATGGAGCCTGTACCTCCGAACAGATCCAGCACAACGAGATCTTCGAACTCATATTCATTATCCAGGATATTGAAGAGCCCCTCCTTTGCAAAGTCTGTCGTAGGGCGGGCCTTATATCCCTTGGGCGGATTGATGCCCTTGCCTTTCTGTGAGCCACCGATAATCCTCATCGGAGCACCTCCACATTTTTGAAGTAGCTGTACATCGAGGTCAGGTCCCCAGGGTCGACAGCTCCCATAAAATATATGGTAGAAAGCTGAGGATTGAGCTGAAGGCTTTTCAGAGTCAGGAATATGAAATACTGCGCAGTGGTAAAATCGCCTGCCTGGAATACGTTGCAGAACTTCAAGGAGTCGCCCTGGGCGACAACAAGGAAAAGTTCGCCATCCGCATGGCACGCGATAATCTTATTGTATTCCCCGATTTTGAACAGGGACACTATCATATCATATGCTACAGGGCGGTGCTCACCTGCATATACAAACACTGCGTCATGGGAAGAGATCTCAAGAAACGAAAGCGGCTCCCCTTCTGCAAGGGGAACCACCTTTGAAAGTATGTCACCGGCAGCTTCCGGAGAGAAGAACTCCGAAGGCACCAGAGTGAACCTGGACTTCATTACTCCCAGTTACCGGCGTTGTTGTTAGGAGTGGTCACGCTACCAACCATAAGACCTGGATAATGACCCTGGTCCATACGGGTGGCATCGAGGTTGATACGAAGCTGATTATCCATGCCACGAAGGATATCACGATAAGGCATGCATGCCTCGAAAAGAGGAACCGGCACACCGGACACCTGCTTGATGACTGTCTCCATGATGACAGGCTTGCCGCAGAAAGGAATTACAAAGATAGAGTCGATGCAGAAATCCGGACGGCTGCGGAAGAGGGTATCCTTGACAGGAATCTGAGTCTTCACGGTAAATACCAGACGCTGACCGGCATTTGCAAGCTCGAGCATCTGCGCAGCGGTAATCTTAGGCTGTTTCTTGCGAAGCGCCTTGGTGTTCTCAACAGCAACTGAGTCGTCCTGAGAACCGATCATAAGGTCGATCTGGAGCTTGCCTTCGTTATAGAAAGTCTTGAGTGAATCGAAGGTAGAAGCATAGTGACCAGTCTCAGCCTTGAAAGCTGTCTGAATGGTACGAATGTCTTTAAGACGCTGGATACCAACCACTTCACGTCTAGCTTTCTCGTCATTGAACTTAACAGGCTTCATAACGTTTACCACGATAAGGTAGCTGAGAGCCACGATAATCAAAGGGAAAACGCACCATGTAAGAATTTTGTAGATAGGTTTCATTATTGTGTTTTTTATTGTTCCTGAATTTGGACTTATCACGGCAAATATATGAATTTCGTTCATCATTTGCAATTTAATTTACTTAAATTTGCTATTCGAAAATTCAAGCAGCATGAACAGTCTGATACATCAATCCACCAAGATAGGCATCTTTACCCATATCAATCCTGACGGCGACGCTCTCGGGAGCACGCTGGGTATGGCCGGATATCTATCTCAGATCGGCAAAGAATACAGGATATTTTTACCTAGTGAACCAGGTGAATCTCTGTTATTCATGATACCTCAGCAACTGCGCGAGTCCATATTCACATGGCATGACAACAGAGCCGAAACCCTGGAAGCTCTCGTGAAGGAATGTGACCTGCTTGTCGGCATGGATTTCAACACTCCTGACAGGATAGGCGGATACGCCCCTCTGCTCATTGGCAGCAAGGCACACAAAATTCTAATAGACCATCACATAGGTCCGGCAACCGAATATTTCGACAAGATCTACAGCACCCCGGAGACCTCCAGCACCTGCGAGCTTGCATACGAACTTCTCAAGACCATGCCGGAAATTGACGGAGACGTCTCCAGAATGACCGAACTGACGCGGGAATCACTCCTCACCGGAATGACCACCGACACAAATAACTTTGCAAATTCCACCACTCCGGGAACATTCCGCATGGCATCAGAGCTGATTGCCGCGGGCACCGACCGCGAAAAGATTATCCAGAATCTGTATTTCTGCTATCCGGAGCGTCGTATCAAGGCTCAGGGTTACATCCTGGACAACCTGCTCAACATAACCGGTGACGGTGTGGCTTATATCATCCTGGACCGTCGCATCCAAAGGCGTCTACACCTCAAGGAGGGTGATACGGAAGGATTCGTGAATATCCCTCTGGCTATCAAAGACGTCAGGATGAGCATACTCCTGAAAAGGGAGACGAAATCCAACAGGATACGCGTATCCGTGCGCAGCAAAAAGGGAACATCCGCCCGTGATTTCGCCATGAAATACTACCACGGAGGAGGTCATGAACAGGCTTCGGGAGGCAGGCTGATGATAGGCGAAGACATCCGTACCATGCTCGAAGTGAAGAAATATGTAGAAAAAAGCATTCGCGAGTTCTGCAAGGAACAATAATTGCTAGAATTTGCGTATATTTGCAAATTATGAAAAAATCAACCAAAGCTTTAGCTTATTTCCTTGCACTGGCATCCTGCATCTCTTGCGCGAAGACCATCAACGAGAGTGATTCAGAGGCGGCAAAAAGAGAGTTCGAGGCATTCATACATGTCAATTATCCCGAGCTTGAAGGCCAGCAGATAGGTAATGGCATCTACATACTCGAGGACACTCCAGGTACAGGAGATGAGATCACAAACAAAGATACTGAGGACAAGTACGGAAACTATATCTTCTACAACTATACTGTGCGAGACCTCTACACCAGGTCCATCATTGCATACAATAAGGGAACCGTAGCCAAGAATCGCAACGAATACAAGCCGCTGAAATATTACGGTCCGGCCATAATGTTCTATGGCGAAGACAGAGGCAGCGCCATGTTTCATGAAACAGTGACAGGCGGCGGCAAATATGACCGCATGAAGGTGGGCGGCACACGCACAGCCATCATTCCGTCATGGATAAGCAACAGCGCAAGCGTCAAGGACAGCGCAGAGGAATACCTGGATGTCAATGCGGAAGGAAAGTCCGTAATTTACGAGATTGAAGCTGTCAGCCTCACCGGCAGTATAAAGAAATATCAGATTGACACCATCGAAACATATCTTGACGACCATCACACTCCGATATCAGACACCACAGGATGCTATGGTTTCTATTTCCACCGCAATAAGGTACGCGAAGCCCAGCGAGGTGTCACAGTAAAAGAGGATGTCAAATTCCCTAGCGACACTACAATCTACGTTGAATATATCGGTCGTCTTCTCAATGGACGCGTATTCGATACAAACATCAAGGACACAGCCATCAAATACGGCCTGGGCACACGTTCCAGCAGCTATTCTCCAGCCAGAGTAACCTGGAGCACAGACAGCCTTGGCATCCAGATGGGAGGAAACAGCGTCATAAAGGGATTCAGCTATGCACTCTGGCATATGCATCCTTTCGAGTCAGCCGATGCGTTTTTCATTTCAACCTGGGGATATGGCGGAGCCGCAAACGGAGATGCCATTCCTGCCCACTCCCCTCTTCTGTTCGAGATAAACATAGTGCCTCAGCCATAATGGGTAAGAAGTCACAAAAACCGCTCGAACTCGGCAACAAGAAAATCAGTTCACTACTTAAAGATTATGCAGTTCCCGCAATCATCGCGATGACTGCATCTTCTTTGTATAACATGGTCGACAGCGTTTTCATAGGAAACGGCGTGGGGCCCATGGCCATCAGCGCACTGGGTGTCTGTTTCCCCTTCATGAATCTGTCGACGGCATTCGGAACCCTTGTCGGCGTGGGATGCGCGACCATACTATCAATATTTCTGGGTCAGAAAAACTATGACGGAGCCAACAAGGTACTCGGCAATGTTGTCAGCATGAACATCGTTGTCGGCGTACTGTTCATGATAACAGGTCTGATATGGATAGATCCCATCCTGCGATTCTTCGGCGCAACCGACAACACCATCGACTACGCCCGTCAGTACATGGAGGTAATCTTATACGGAAACGTCATCACGCACCTGTATTTCGGCCTCAACGCGGCTATGCGCAGCAGCGGCAATCCCCGCTTCGCGATGGGACTGACCATCTTCACCGTCCTTTTCAACACGGCGCTCGACCCGATCTTCATATTCACATTGGGGCTCGGAGTGAGGGGTGCAGCCATCGCCACAGTCATATCACAGGCAGTGGCGCTCGCATTCACGATGGGCGCATTTCACAACAAATCACGCGCCGTACACTTTGAGCACGGTCTGTTCAGAATAGATTTCAAACTGGCCAAGGAATCGCTGGCCATAGGCATGGGACCGTTTCTGATGAACAGCGCCGCATGTATTGTGAACATATTTCTCAACCAGCAGTTCATCAGATATATAGGCGACCTGGGCATAGGTGCATTCGGCATCATTCACCGTATCAGCTTTCTGTTCCTGATGATAGTCATGGGCCTCAACCAGGGCATGCAGCCGATAGCCGGATACAATTACGGAGCACGCAAGTACACGCGAGTGAGACAAGTCTACATACTGACAGTAAAATGGGCTGTAGGTATCACTGCGGCAGGATTCCTGGTCAGCATGCTTATACCTCAGACCATGTGCCGCATGTTCACATCAGACCCTGCGCTGCTGGATCTGTCCAGCAGAGGACTCCGCATGATGAACGTGATGTTCCCACTTGTCGGATTCCAGATGGTGAGCACAAACTTCTTCCAGTCGCTGGGTATGGTGCGCAAGTCCATTTTCCTGTCGCTCAGCCGCCAGCTGCTGTTTCTGGTACCGCTCGTATACGCACTGCCAGCCATCTTCGGAGGTGATGCCCTATGGTACTGTTACCCTGCATCAGATCTGATTTCCACAATAATCACATTCATAATGATAGTCATACTCATGAAGAAGTTCAATACGCTTCATGATGGGGACAATTCGGAGGCAATATGACACTTTTCACGCTCGCTGCCATATTGCAGATAATGCTGAGACAACTCTCGTTCGGACCTACGCAGGATGTATCCACCATAACCAACGAAAGCTGTCCGGCAGTCGTGCAGATAGACCGTGAAGTGGAGGCATACATGAGGAAATACGGTTTCAAAGGTGCGCAGCTTGCCATCATGAAGAATAACGCTCTTGTGTACACAAAGGGATACGGATATGCTGACGTCGAGGAAAATATCCCCATGGATGCGAACAACATTCTTCGCGTAGCTTCCGTCAGCAAACTGATAACAGCAGTAGGCATCATGAAGATGGAGGAGATGGGTCTGCTGAAGCTTTCTGACAAGGTCCTCACCCCGGATGGAATACTGGGAAGAGAGGAATTCACAGGCGAGATACGTGACAAGAGGATGTTCGACATCACCGTAGAACACCTTCTGCGCCACCAGGCAGGATTCACAAAACGCAACGGAGACCCCATGTTCTCCGTCGGCAATACGGATGGACGCGTGGCTGTACGTAAAACATTGTGCAGGCCACTGGCCTTTGCACCTGGCACATCGCAGGAATATTCCAATGTGGGATACTATCTCCTGGCGCTCATTATCGAGAGACTTGGGCATGACAGCTACGAGCAATGGATGATGAGAAACGTGCTCATACCCATGCGATGCCAGAACTTCCGCATAGCAGGCAACTATCTCTACGAACAATGGCCGCGCGAGGTGCATTACTACATGCACGAAGGGTCTGTGCTCAAGAAGGATTACCACGATAACGGGGTCATGGTGGAAGGATGCTACGGAGCCAACAACATCACAGGGCTGTCCGGAGCTGGAGCATGGGTGACATCTGCGGCTGAGCTGTGCCGTTTTGTTGCAGGGATCGACCTGGACTGGGGGATACGCGGATTCCTCGAGCAGGAGAACATCAAGAAAATGACTGAATACTTCGACGAGAGCACCTTCCCCCTTGGATGGACCGATGTAACCCCCGATGACGTGTGGACGCGCACCGGCAGCTTCGGCGGAACTACAGCCATAATAAAGAACTTCTGCGAGGACAACGAATGTTATGTCCTGATAACCAATACAAGTACATACCTGGGGCCCCGTATCGCATCACGCAGTTCCGCGCTTATACGGCGTTTGAAATCACACACCGGCAAGCTCCCTCAAAAAGACCTGTTCTATAAACGATAATATGAAATAATTGCGTATATTTGTTAGATACTTAAATGACAGACAAATGAACGCAAGACCTACAATCATCGATTTCGTAGAGCATTACACTCATAAATTCGCAAACAACACCTTCCTCCGCGAAAAAGTGGACGGAGCATGGGTGGAAACATCATTCGAGAAAACCCGTACGGAAGCATACCGCGCAGCTGCCGGCCTCATGGCCCTCGGCCTCGAGAAAGGCGACAAGGTAGCACTGCTGTCCGAAGGACGCAACCTCTGGGTGATAGGCGAACTCGGCATCCTGTATGCCGGTGGCGTCAATGTCCCTCTGTCTCAGAAGCTCGAAGAGGCCAACGACCTGCTGTTCCGCATCAAGCATTCAGACGCCAGATACGTGATGGTATCTGCAGGCCAGCTGAAAAAGATACGTACAGTGGTAGCTCAGGTGCCTGAAGTGGAGAAAGTGATAGTATTCGACCAGCTCGACTCATATCAGGACAATGAGATATCCATGAAGGAAGTCATGGAGATGGGAGACAGATTCCTCGCAGAGAACCCAGGCAAACTCGAAGAGAGATACAGATCGGTAGGTCCGGATGACTACGCAAACATAAGCTACACATCCGGCACAACGGCAGATCCTAAAGGCATTCTGCTCACTCATCGCAATTACACAGCCAACGTCGAGCAGGCACACACCGTCATTGACGTCCCTCAGGACTGGGTGATGCTCATCGTACTGCCGCTCGACCATTGTTTCGCACACGTTGCAGGCTTCTACATGATGATGTCATGCGGCGCATCAATAGCTACCGTTCCTGTAGGCCGCACGCCTATGGAAGCGCTCAGAAACATACCTGTAGCCATAAATGAGGTCAAGCCTCACGTCATGCTCTCAGTCCCTGCCATCAGCAAAAACTTCAAGAAGAACTTCGACGGAGCCATAAAGAAAAAAGGTCCGAAGATCGAGAAACTGTACAACAAAGCTCTCAAGATGGCAGTCAGCTACAACAAGGAAGTTTACAACAAGGGTGGCATTCTGCAGCTCTGGAAGAAGCCTGTAATGGCCCTTTACGACAAGCTTATCTTCAGCAAGGTTCGCGCCGGACTGGGCGGACGCATGCAGTTCTTCGTGGGAGGCGGTGCTCTTCTTGACATCGACCTCCAACGCTACTACTACGCCATCGGCCTTCCTATCTATCAGGGATACGGTCTGTCAGAGGCAACTCCTATCATCTGTGCAAACTCGCCGCAGCGATATGTCATGGGATCGTCAGGAAAGATTGTGCGTCCTATGGAATGCAAGATATGTGATGCAGAGGGCAATGAACTCCCTCACGGCGAACGTGGCGAGATCGTGGTAAAAGGCGAAAACGTAATGGCCGGCTACTGGAAGAATCCTGTCACTACCGCAGAGACTGTCGTCAATGGATGGCTCCACACCGGCGACATGGGCTATATCTGGCCTGAAGACCCGAATATCCTGTACGTTGTAGGACGTTTCAAGTCTCTGCTTATCAGCGAGGATGGTGAGAAATACTCTCCAGAGCTCATTGAGGAGAGCATACAGGAAAATTCCAAATATATTGACAATGTCATCCTTCACAACAGCCAGGACCCTTATACCATCGCACTCATGGTGCCAAATCGTGAGAACCTCAAGGAGTATGCGAAGAGCATTGGTCTGGACCCTGCATCACAGGAAGGCAAAGAAGCCATGCTGAACAAGATTCAGGATGAGGTGAACGCATACCGCAAGGGTGGTTCCAAATACGGGGCATTCCCAGACCGCTGGCTCCCTGCCGCAATCTGCGTGCTTCCAGAACCTTTCACCGAGGCCAACCACATGGTCAACAGTACGATGAAAGTGGTTCGCGGCAAAGTGGAGAAGGCATATGAAGACCGCATGGCATTCGCTTACACCGTGGAAGGCAAGACTATCGTCAACAAGATGAACCTCGAGTCAGTAAACAACTGGTAAGACAAAACCGACAATGCATATAGGTGTAGCTGGAAATATCGGCGCTGGCAAGACTACACTTACCAGATTGCTGGCAGAGCACTACGGATGGATTCCAAAGTTCGAGTCTGTGACCTATAATCCATATCTGGAAGACTATTATTCCGATATCAAGAGATGGTCATACAATCTCGAGACATATTTCCTGGCACAGCGTTTCAAAGATCTGGTGGAGATTGCTTCTTCCGACCAGGTGATCATACAGGACCGCACCCTCATGGAGGGCGTGAACATTTTCGTCACCAACAACGTCAGGATGGGCAATCTCTCGCAGAGAGACTATGACACCTACATGCAGCTCTATGACCTGATGATGAGCATGGTCAGCGAGCCTGACCTTCTCATATATCTGCGCAGCTCCATCGAGGGCATTGTACGCAAGATTCAGAAGCGCGGACGAGACTACGAACAGGGCATGAGCGTCGAATATCTCGGCAACCTGAACGAGCTTTACGAGAAATGGATCGCCGATTATAAAGGCAAAGTGCTTATTTTCGACGTTGACGACATGGATTACGAGAACAATCCTGAAGACCTCGCTGTCATCACGGACCGTATAGACGCCGAACTCTTCGGACTCTTCTAGACACCACACGAAAATAATAAGGTGTCTCTGACGCCACACAAAAAAAGAGGCTTGTAGGCCTCTTTTTTTTGCGTGGTGTCACCGGGAATCGAACCAGGGACACAAGGATTTTCAGTCCTTTGCTCTACCAACTGAGCTATGACACCATTGTTTTGGGAATGCAAATATAGCATAAATTCCCCAATTTCCAAAATTTTCTTCGATTTTATACTTTCCAGGCCATCAGTTACCCTATTGAGGATCCACATCAAAGTGCATATGGGAAGCATATTTGGCCGTACGCTCGAAATCCTCCACAATACTTTGCAGCGTAAGCTTTCGCGACGTCAGATGAACGTCCCGATACAGTATTACCCGAAGCCCATAACCTGGAACAAGCATAGGAGCTACGATGGATGAACCAAATACGCTGTTTATACGCATCATAAGTTCGGACATCTTTCGAGACATTCTGTCTGCATATTCATCATGAAACACTATGTCCACAATACGCGAAAATGGAGGATACGAGAACTCGCGGCGCTCTGTCATCAAAGAACGCAGATATGAATCTGTATTATGCGATGCAATCGCCTCCAGAACAGGATGAGAACCCGATTTTGTCTGGATGACTATTCTCTTAAGCGAACTTCCGCATTGCTCCATAGCCTGACCCACCATCTGGATATAACGCTCATCCGCCCTGAAATCCTGACGGCTCAAGAGGGCATCAGTACCGAATATTCCGAGCATACGTACACCCTCAGGGATAGGCTTTGTCACCAGATCATCTGTCACAAAGACATTATCTCCAAACGCAGCCCGAAGCTCCGGCAGAAGTTGTTCCATCTTCGGGAACGCAGCCCGACGGGGCTTATAAAACGCAAAGCCATCGCCCTGGCACGAATCACAATCTGCCTGGCATTCCGCCACGGCCTGCATCAGTTTGACGGACAACTCCCCTTTCATGCCGTTCTTAAACAGTTCAGCCCGGGTATCCACAATATCCCACTGCACGTTCTCAGGTGTGAGTGAAGATACACGGTGATACTTGCCGGTCATCGCATTGAGCATGCTCTCGAACGATGGGGTGCGGCTCTCGAGCACTACGGCCGCCTTATGGTGAAGGGCCAGCATCACAGCCGCATCACGACCGTTGTAGCGCGGTGCTGGCGAACTCTGCTTATATGACATCTCATGTTCCTCCTGCACTATTGCAAGGCCCAGATCATGATGAGGCAGAAACAGGGAACTGCGGGTGCCGAGAACGACATACGGGGCTCCGCTGCGAACGACGCGAGCCGCCTCTCTTTTCTTTGCCGGGGTAATATTCGATCCCCAGACTATAAGAGCCGATCCGACCGCAGAGCGTACGCGCTCCTCCAAAGCCTTGCCGAGCTTGATCTCCGGCACCAGCCACAGAACATTCTTACCTTTATTTATAATATACAGCGCAGCATCCAGCAGAACGGCCTCACTGTCGTCCGCACTTAGAAGTACAGGCTTTGTGCCGCCCAGATATGCACGTAGCTGCGAAGAGAGCTCCGCGGCACCGGAACCGAGCCCTTCGAGGGCAGCACATGGAGCCACGAATGCAGTTTCTTTCTTTCGCACACGCACACTCTCATCCTTCACAGACGGATAGGCAGCCTTGTACACCTCGCCCACAGAGCACATGTAATATTGGGCCAAAGAACGCCAGAAAGCTATCTCGGAAGGTAATATCTTGTCCTTGTATTCCTGCAGTCCGTATATTTCGCGCACATTCCTGACAGACGAATCGGGAGCGACGCCCACTTCGCTTACGACAGCCAGATAAGATCGGCCTGCAAAAGGAACAAGAGCCCTGTCCCCTACTTTCGCCTGAACGCCCTCCGACAGCAAATAAAAAGGCTCCCACCCTAATTTGAGTGGGAGTATAACATTGATATAACGGTTCCTTTCCAAAAGACTGGCCAAGAGAACGTCACTATAAATTAAGCATTCTTGCCATGGCAGTGCTTGAACTTCTTGCCACTGCCGCATGGACATGGATCGTTGGGACGAATCTTCTTATCCACATGCACAGGAGTCTTGGCCGCCTGCTCGCCGTTGGTAACCAGATCAGTGCGGGATGTCTGATAATTGACTCTCTCAGGTTTGCGGGCCTGCTGCTCCTGACGCACCTCAGATGCATCGCGAAGCGGAATATGCGCGCGGAAAAGGAATGAAAGAACATCCTTGCAAAGGCTCTCGAGTACGATATCGAAGAGATTGCTGCTCTCGAGCTTATAGATAAGGAGCGGATCCTTCTGCTCGTATGAAGCATTCTGGACACTCTGCTTCAGATCATCCATATCACGCAGATGCTGCTTCCAGAGCTCATCGATATTGTAGAGCGTGATGGTCTTGCTGAGCTCACGCGCTATCTCGCGGCCTTCGCTCTGGACTGCCTTCTCGAGGTTCACGCCGAGAGAAAGCTGCTTGTGACCGTCTGAGATAGGGATAAGGATGTTGGTATACATCTGGCCCTGCTTCTCATAAACTGTCTTGATGACAGGATAAGCCTTCTGTGCGATAGCCTCCATACGACGGCGGTATACCTCCTGCATATGTGCATAGAGAGCATCGGCAATTGCACGAGGCTTCGATGAATTGTAAAAATCCTCGTCGAATCCCAGATCGATAGACAGTGCCTTGATGATTTCCTCTTCGAATGACTTGTAATCCATGCCGTCGCATGCATCCACCATCATCTCAGCGATATCCTGCATCATGTTGTCGATATCTATCTCCACGCGCTCGCCGCTCAGGGCGTTACGACGTTTGGTATAGATGACCTCACGCTGGGTATTCATCACATCGTCATATTCGAGCAGACGCTTACGGATACCGAAGTTGTTTTCCTCCACCTTCTTCTGGGCGGTCTCAACGGCATTGCTGAGCATAGATGCCTCGAGAGCTTCATTTTCCTCCATGCCGAGACGGTCGACCACCTTGGCGATACGCTCCGCGCCGAACAGGCGCATGAGCTTATCCTCAAGCGATATGTAGAAGCGCGATGAGCCCGGATCACCCTGACGGCCGGCACGGCCACGGAGCTGACGGTCCACGCGGCGGGTGGCGGGACGCTCTGTACCGATGATGGCAAGACCGCCAGCCGCCTTGACCTCAGGGGTAAGCTTGATATCCGTACCACGGCCCGCCATGTTGGTGGCGATGGTCACTGTGCTGGACTCGCCTGCATGAGCTACGACTTCAGCCTCACGCGCATGCTCCTTGGCATTGAGCACCTGATGTCTGATGCCGCGAAGCTTGAGCATGCGGCTCAACAGCTCGGAAGTCTCCACATCTGTCGTACCCACAAGCACCGGACGCCCCTCCTTGGTGAGAGCCACGACCTCGTTGATCACAGCCTCATACTTTGCCTTCTTGGTCTTATAGATAAGGTCGTTCTGGTCGTTACGTGCGATAGGACGGTTGGTTGGGATAACGATGACATCGAGCTTGTATATGCTCCAGAACTCGCCTGCCTCTGTCTCTGCCGTACCGGTCATACCAGCCAGCTTGTGATAGATACTGAAGTACTTCTGCAGCGTGATGGTGGCGAAAGTCTGTGTGGCAGCCTCCACCTTCACGTTCTCTTTAGCCTCCACAGCCTGATGCAGACCATCGCTCCAGCGGCGGCCCTCCATGATACGGCCTGTCTGCTCGTCAACGATCTTGACCTTGCCATCCATTATGACATAGTCAATATCCTTTTCGAACATGGTGTATGCCTTGAGAAGCTGATTTACAGTATGCACGCGCTCGCTCTTGAGGGCGAAATCCGCAAGTACATCATCCTTCTTCTCCACCTTCTCCGCTGCAGAGAGTTCTGCATCTTTGTCGATATCGGCAATTGCGGAGCCGACGTCAGGGAGTATGAAGAAGTTCTTGTCCGAGAGGCTTGATGCGAGCGCATCGTGACCGTTATCGGTAAGGTCCACGCTGTGCTGCTTCTCTGAAACCACATAGAAAAGAGGATCGGTGACGATATGCATCTCGCGCTCGTTATCCTGGATATAATAGTTCTCTGTCTCCTGAAGGAGCTGCTTGATACCAGGCTCGCTGAGGAACTTTATGAGAGGTTTGTATTTAGGATAGCCCTTGTATGCACGGAGAAGGAGCTTGCCGCCCTCTTTATTGTCTCCTGCTGCAATCAGGCGCTTGGCCTCGATAAGGGTGCTGTTGACAAACGTCTTCTGCTGGTTGTATACACGCTCCACATATGGACGGAACTCCATGAAGCTCTGGTCCTCGCCCTTAGGCACGGGACCTGAAATGATAAGCGGAGTACGCGCGTCGTCGATAAGCACTGAATCGACCTCATCGACTATTGCATAATGATGCTTGCGCTGCACCAGGTCATTGATATTGGTGCACATATTATCACGCAGGTAGTCGAAACCGAACTCGTTGTTGGTGCCGAAGGTAATGTCGCACATATATGCCCTCTTACGCCCTTCGGAATGAGGCTCGTGCTTGTCGATACACTCCACGCTCAGACCATGGAACTGATAGAGAGGGCCCATCCACTCAGAGTCTCGTTTTGAAAGATAGTCATTGACTGTCACCACATGCACACCCTTGCCCGCAAGTGCGTTGAGGAATACAGGGAGCGTAGCCACGAGAGTCTTGCCCTCACCTGTCGCCATCTCGGCAACGCATCCCTCACGATCGCGTTCGCCAGGCTTCTTGGAAGGGTTCTTGCGGCTGCGGTTAAGAACGATGCCGCCGATAAGCTGCACATCATAGTGCACCATATCCCATTTAAGGTCGTTGCCTCCGGCCATCCAATGATTCTGATATACGGCATAATCTCCATCGATGGTGATAAAGTCCTTGCCGGCGGCAGCGAGGTCACGGTCGAAGTCATTTGCCTTCACACGTATGGTGGCATTCTCGGCAAAACGGCGGGCGGTACTCTTCATCACGGAAAAGGCCTCCGGAAGTATCTCCTCGAGGACTATCTCTATGGTGTCATCCACATTTTTGACGAGAGTCTCACGCTCTTTGGCGAGCTTTTCCTTCTCTGTTATGCTCAGATCCTTTTCGAGTTCATCGCTGATCTGGGCGATACGGGCCTCATCTTCAGCGGTGCGGTTCTTGATGATCTGGCGAAGCGATGCAGATTTGGCACGGAGCTCATCATCGCTGAGAGCATCGATAGCCGGATAAGCTGCAAGCACCTTGTCGAGCATAGGGCGCAGAGATTTCATATCCCTGTCTGCCTTTGTGCCGAAGATGGCCTTGAAAATTCCTGCAAGTGTCATATGTTTTCCTATTCTTATTTTTCAAATAAACTATCCTACAAATATAAGCATAATCAGCTCTATTAGCAAATCATAACAGCACTTCACAAAAATCTTGCTAACTTTGGGGCCGCTTTGCGGACTGACAAATTGGCAGAAAAAGCTTGATGGCTTGCTATTTGGATAAGGACAATACGCGGAAAATTCAATGAAAATACTGACAAAATGGAAGAAAAAGAGATAAAAGCAGAAGAATCGGTAAAAGAAGAGACCGTGAAAGAAGAGAAGATGAGCCGAAAGGACAAAAAGAACTTCAGGGCACAGATAGAGGAGCTCGAAGGAAAACTCGCAAAGGAGAAGGACGACTACGTGCGTCTGATGGCCGAGTTCGAGAACTACCGCCGCCGCAGCGCAGCAGAACGCCTTGAGCTCATCACGACAGCTTCAGAAAAAATCATCCTCGAGCTTCTGCCTGTCGTAGACGACTGCGAGCGCGCGCTCAAAGCCCTGGGCGAGAGCACAGACAGTGCAGCTGCCAAGGAAGGCACCGAGCTGATCTACAATAAGATGATGAATATACTCAAGAGCAAGGGGCTTAAGAAGATCGAAGCAGCCGAAATGCCTTTCGACACCGAATTCATGGAAGCCGTGGCCCAGTTCCCCGCTCCGGACGAGTCTAAAAAAGGCATGGTATTCGACGTTATCCAGAATGGATATATGCTCGGAGAGAAAGTGATACGTTACGCAAAAGTTGTTGTAGCACAATAAAACAGACATGGCAGCAAAAAAAGATTATTATGAGGTGCTGGGTGTTTCGAAGACAGCCACACCCGAAGAGATAAAGAAAGCATTCCGTGATGCCGCCATGAAGTGGCATCCGCACAAGAATCCCGGCAACAAAGAGGCCGAGGAGAAATACAAGGACGCAGCTGAGGCTTACTCGGTGCTGTCTGATGCCGAGAAACGTCGCAAATACGACCAGTTCGGCCATGCAGGCCTCGGAGACAATCCAGGTCCGGACTTCAGCGGCGGATTCGGAGATCTGAACGACATTCTCAACAACCTCTTCGGAGGAGGCGGTTTCAGCTTCAATTTCGGAGGCGGGAACGGTGGATTCGGAGGTTTCGGCGGATTCGGCGGTGGCCAGAGCGGTCCTCGCGTGGCACGCGGCCGCGATATACGCACAAAGGTGAAAATGACACTCGAGGACATCGCGTCAGGAGTCGAGCGGGAAATCAGCATAGAGCGCAACCGTCCATGTCCGGACTGCGACGGTGTGGGAACAAAAGACCCTAAAGATATCAAGACATGCCCTGCATGTAACGGCACAGGTCAGATCCGCCGTCAGGTACAGAGCATCTTCGGCATGAGCGTACAGGTGAGCACCTGTCAGCAGTGCGAAGGCACAGGCAAGATTGTAAGCAACCCGTGCCGCAAATGCGGTGGCACCGGTCTCGTCCGCAAGAAAGAAAATCTCAAGGTACGCATTCCTGCAGGCGTAGAAGACGGCATGCAGATCACTGTGCGCGGCGAAGGCCATGCGGCACGCAAGGGCGGAATCAACGGAGATCTCCTGCTTCTGGTGCAGGAAGAGCCGCACAAGATATTCCAGCGTGACGGGCGCAACCTCATGTGCGAGAAGAGCATCACCATAGCCCAGGCCATCAAGGGCGGCGAGATCGAGGTCCCTACCCTGTCAGGAACAGAAAAGACACGCATTGACGCAGGCACCCAGAGCGGCACTGTCATAAAACTCCGCGGCAAAGGTCTCCCTGCAGTAGAGGGCTATGGCTACGGCAATGGCGATCTATACGTGAAGCTCAACGTATTTATCCCTAAAAAGATATCACGTCAGGACCGCGATCTTGTAGATATGATAGAGAAGGCTGAAAGCTTCAGAGTAGAATAAGCGAAGAAATTTTCAACAAAGTTTTGGTTTTTAAGAAAATATAGCTACATTTGCAGTCCAATTCAGCAACCTCTAGGGCTTATGGGTTAGAAAAGCGCCAAAGTTGCCTTAAAAATTTAGAACAATGGATTTCATTAAACTTGTAGAAGACGCTTTCGCAAACGAGAAAGTAGCTTCATACCCAGACTTCAAAGCAGGTGACACAATTACAGTCACCTACAAAATTAAAGAAGGCGACAAAGAGCGCGAGCAGAAATTCAAAGGCGTAGTTCTTCAGATCAAAGGTGCTACTCCAGCCACAAAGACTTTCACAGTTCGCAAGATCAGCAACGGTGTAGGTGTAGAGAGGATTTTCCCATTCCAGTCACCATTCATCGATTCTATCGAGCTCAACAAAGTTGGTAAAGTTCGCCGCGCACGTATCTTCTATCTTCGCGATCTTGCTGGTAAGAAAGCACGTATCAAAGAGAAAAAGTACGCTGGTAAAGCAGAGTAACTTACTCTAAATAGAGGCATCTGCCTCGACCTGGCTCCTTAGCTCAACTGAATAGAGCATTTGACTACGGATCAAAAGGTTACAGGTTTGAATCCTGTAGGAGTCACCAGAGCAAAGCTCAATTTGAAAAGCCCCGCAACGCAAGTTGCGAGGCTTTTTTGGTGATGGCCAGTTGTGAGCTCGCTCACATAAGGGGCAGCGCCGAAAAAAGCCGTGGACAGCCGCAGGCTGCCAGGCTTTTCAACTTGAGCTTCGCCGTGACGACGCCCAGGATGTGAACGCGCAGCGGGCAAATCCTGCCGAATTTAATAAAATTGAGCTATCTTTGCAGCGATGTCTTTGCTTACTGTCATATTGGCCTCGATACTGCTTCAAGGCAGGGTACTGCTGCATAACGATCAGACTGGAAATTCAGACATAAGCGAAACTCCCGGAGATTATGTGATGGTATATGCTCCAGCGCTGCGAATCGGCACACTATCTGACGAGCAGGGCAACTACTCCATCACTCTGCCGGCCGGAGATGTCGAGCTGGAATTCTCACGCATAGGCTATGCCGTGCACAGACAAAAGTTCAATAATATGGGAGAATCCAGTTCTCTGATCCTACCCACAATTACACTTGAACCGCAAACGCTGATGATTACGGCAGCCATCGTTACCCCTGACGGCATGAGCCCGGCCGACTACATTATCGAACGCGTCATCAATAAGACCAAAGCCACAAAAAACAAAAATCTGAGCTACGAAGCAGACATTAGATACGACTTCAAGACGCACGAGATTCCGCTCATGGCATCGGCTCTTTCGGGCGGGCAACAGGGCATGACGAAGTTCGCTGGAGCGCTCATGGGTATAGGCCCACTCGTAAAATACTGTATGGGTACCGATGACATATCCGCATATGCACAGGTACACCGCAGTGTAGTAAAAGGCAAAGGACGCGACTCAAACGGCAGAATAGTCAAATCGAATCCAGATCCACTGCCAGAGAAGGTACAACGGAACATTATAGATTTTTTCGGGAAAATAGACCTATACGACCTGCTTTACGGAGCTGGCTGCAACATGGGACAATCATTCGTAAAGGATCACAAGTTCCAGCTGGAGGGCAGTTACGAGTATAATGACAAACTGGTACACGTTCTCAATTGCAAGGCTTACCACATGGATATCCGGCTGCACGTTGTCGACCAGGAATGGTCTGTAATGAAGATGCAGCTGATTCGCGGCCGCAACGAGTTGATCAGGATTGAAGCACGAGAGATGGCAGGAGGGATATATATGCCCGTAACATTCATCATGAACCCGACCATCACAAAGATACGCCACGAGCAGATACCATCTCTCATCAAGTATGTTCAGGACAACAAACAGCTGAAAAAAGCAGGCAAAGCCCGCCTTATCGGGATATTGGAAGAACGGCTCCGCAACAAAGAGGACTTCAACCCTTACATTGCCTGCAGCTTCTCCGTGAAATATTTGTAGGACACCATGAAGAATAAAGCCGCAATAGCATACATGGCCGCCATTATCGTGATTCTGATATGGGGAGAGACATTTGTTTCCACAAAGATAGTGCTCAATCATGGTCTCCGCCCTGCAGATCTCTTTGCGCTGAGGTTCCTGATCGCATACGTTGGAATGTGGTTCATCTCACGCAAGAAGCTATGGGCAGAATCTCTGAAAGACGAGCTTCTGATGCTGGGGCTTGGCATCACAGGCGGCAGCATTTACTTTCTGACGGAAAACTCTGCACTGGCTGTTTCCAACGCATCTAATGTGGCGCTGATCGTATCCAGCACCCCGATCGCAACTGCGCTCATCCTGGCCTTATTCTACAAAGACGAAAGAATGAACCCCACTCAGATAATGGGCTCGGCAATAGCTTTCGTAGGAATGGCAATGATAATCTTCAACGGCGAGGTCATACTTAAGCTGGATCCGCGCGGCGATATGCTGGCGCTGGGAGCAGTCCTCAGCTGGGGCATATACTCACTTCTGATGAAGATGACACTAGGGAAATATGATGTTGGGTTCATTACCCGCAAGGTGTTCGGATATGGGCTCATCACAATGATTCCCTATTTCGCAATCTGCGGATGGCCTGCTATTGGTATGGCTGCCATAGGCTCGCCTGCCGTATGGGGCAATATTCTTTATCTGGGAATTATCGCATCTCTGGGCTGCTTTCTAGTATGGAACTGGTGTCTTGACATACTGGGCACGGTGCGCACCACAAATCTCATCTATCTGCAGCCATTTTTCACAATGCTTGTCGGCGCTCTCATCCTCGGAGAGCAGATAACATGGATGGCCATCGCCGGAGCCAGCATCCTCATCGCCGGCATGTATAGAGCCGTCAGATGAGTGACATTTATTCCTATTCTTTCTATCAGATTTAAAGTTTATCACTAAAACCACGTATTTTATGCTAATGTTATAGTTTAGCAACCTCCGCCTCCGAGAGGCCGGAATATCTGGCAATCACATCCAACGACATGCCGTCAGCCTTCATCGCACGCGCCATCTCAGCCTTGCCTTCAGCTTTACCCTCAGTTCTGCCTCTAGCTTCACCTCTAGCCTCACCTTCAGCGATACCCTCGGCTCTACCCTCGGCTCTGTCCTCTTTCATTCCGTTGCGTATGTCTCTGTCGGTCATCATATCCTGTTCGTATGCTATGATCTCTTGCGGAGTGAAATTCGCCAGCTGAGCTGCCTCAAAATACGCTTTGAAAGCCTCAGACGCATTCAGCTCGTCCGGTATTTCCTCCAGGTTTTTTGCCTCTTTGAGCAAAAATAGCCAAAAATCTTCTTCCGACAAACTTTCGCCCAGAGTTTTGGTGAAATGCGTAAGGTCAAAAAGGAAAAATTCCGGACTGGCAGGCATCTTCTCGCCGCTTGTTGTCTCTATAGTTATGTAATGCTGAGCGTAGCATCCTTCTTCCAACGGCTTCGAAAGGAACGCATTCGTATCAAAACAGCAGAAGGCTATGATGTAGGTGGAGCCGAGATTATATTCCGTCTCGCCTTTCTTGCCATTGTTTAGACTTATAATGCGTGAGGCATAATAGACCATCCTTTCGCGGAAGGTCATCTGCTTAATCTTCTGAATCTCGACGATGAATGTGTTGCCATATTCATCCTCACATAAGACATCTATCACCGATGTCTTGCCATT
>JAZRXU010000105.1:0-12862 GCA_045600345.1 Candidatus Cryptobacteroides sp.
CGGGAGAAAAGCTTCTGAAGAGTGTTGCTATATTCGGTGCCAACGCATCAGGTAAGAGTAATGTAGTGAAAGCCATACGTGCGTGCGTCGAGATGATACGATCCTCTCATAACTATAACGAAGATACGATATTCGGATTCACACCATTCAAGTTCGATGGCTATGACCGTAAACCAAGTTCATTCTATGTAAGATTCCTGATGGGTGGAATCGAGTACGAGTATTCGTTTACGATGACGCAGCAGGAGATTCTGACCGAGCAACTCTATTATTATCCGAATGGCCGCAAGTCTCTTGTTTTTAGTCGGGATGAGAGCAAAGGTCCGGACAAGAAGGACATCTATGAGTTCAAACTGGTGCTGAAACGCCCGATGGATGTTGCTGCAAATACTTCACGTAAGACATTATTCATTTCGCGTGCCAGTCAGATGGACCGTGAGCTTGCCAAACAGATTTTCCGTTTCTTCTGCGACGAGGTTGTGCTGAACTACCATCTTCCTGAGAGTCAGTCGGTGGGACAGATGCTTATTCAACAGAAAGAGCAGATGCTGGAAGTGCTTCGCACAGCTGATAGCGATATTGTTGATATCAGAATGCAGGGCAATGCCATAAAGACCTATCATAGGAACAACGAGACTGTGCCATTTGATTTTGAAATGGAGGAATCAAAAGGTACAAAAACTCTCTTTTATATGATGCTGAGCATGATGGATATCATACGCAGTGGAAAACTTCTGATCGTCGATGAGATAGACACAAGCCTTCATACACAGCTTGTAGAGTTCATTATCGGTATGTTCAATGCCAGCGAGCATGCCCAGCTCATATACACCACGCATAACACCCATCTGCTCAATACGGACTTCCAGCGCCGTGATCAGGTGTATTTTGTCAATAAACGCGAAGACGGCAGCAGTGACCTGTATTCTCTCTTCGACTTCAAGGACTTCCGCGATACCCTTGACATGGAGAAGGCATACCTTCAGGGACGTTTTGATGCCATTCCTTATCTCTCAAAACCAACAATCTGATTATGGCACGCAAAGAGAGAATATCAAAGGGCAGGACAATGCTTCCGAACTTCTTCGTATTTTGCGAAGGGGACACTGAGGTTGCCTATGTGGATATGCTTCGCTCGCACTATCGACTCCCACTTCACATTATTGCCAAGAAGACATTGCTCAATATCACTCCGGCTCTTGTGGAACGATGCAAGTCAGCATATGTTCAAACGAAATTGGACAAGACTTTTCTGATGTACGATCTTGACTTGCCGACTATGCTCCAGAAGTTGCAGCAGGTGCCTGACTCCACGATGCTCTGTTCCAACCCCTGTTTCGAGTTGTGGTTGCTCCTGCATTATATAGACCAGAAGACAGAATTGAGCAGCACGGAATGTGTTGGTCGGCTGTCTTCCTACGTTAAGCATTATAAAAAGGGAATATTGTTGCTTACTGACAGACAATACCTCATATCCAACGCAACAACTGCTACAAGCAGAGCGAAGGCACTCCAAGCATTCAACAATCCGTCATCAACTGTATATCTGCTTCTTGAGGCGTTGGACTCAATGAAGCAAAAAGCAGACATCCAGCGACGGTAAAACCAAGAAAAGGCTGACCTAAGTCTTCAGGACTTGGATCAGCCTCTCATAATAATACGTGTTTATGCAAATATGTCCAGTTTAATGTCCAAAAGGTAGCTGTTTCGCAAAAAAAATGTCCTTCCTCCGTTTTGCGCAAAACGGGAAATCAAAAAAGCCGGGGCGATTGCCTCGGCTTTTTTGTGCTCCCTCAGGGGCTCGAACCCTGGACCCCAACATTAAGAGTGTCGTGCTCTACCAACTGAGCTAAGGAAGCGTCCTTTGTAAGAAAAACTCTGGGGTTTTTCTTGTGATCCGCTTGGGGCTCGAACCCAAGACCCCAGCATTAAAAGTGCTGTGCTCTACCAACTGAGCTAGCGAATCAGTCCAACCTTGAAATTCAAGGGACTGCAAAGGTACGCATAATTATCAAAAAACCAAACTTTTTCGCCATTTTTTTATTACAAATAATAATCGTAAATTTGCAGGCTCGTTAATTTTTTTATGACAATAGCGGAACTTCATAAACTCTTTCTTTCTTGCGGTGGACGTCTCACGACAGACAGCCGCACAGTGAAAAAAGGTGATATCTTTGTTGCTCTCAAGGGAGAGAATTTCGATGGTAATACCTTTGCACTCAGGGCTTTGGAGGCTGGTGCCGCTTATGTTGTAGTGGATGGGAATTCGGAGGCTGCAAAAAGTGGTGATTCTCGTGTCATCGTGTTTCCGGATACGTTCAAGGCTCTTCAGCATCTTGCCACATACCATCGCGAGAATACCCTTCATGATGACCGTCGCATCAAGATGCTGGCTCTTACCGGTACTAACGGAAAGACCACGACCAAGGAACTGATAAAGGCGGTCCTCAGCACTAAATATGAGCTTACCGCCACCTCGGGCAACTACAACAACAATCTTGGCGTGCCTCTCACACTCCTCCAGATGACTCCTGATACGGAGCTGGCTGTTATCGAGATGGGTGCTTCCCATCCCGGAGATATCAAGGAGCTTGTGGATATCGCCCATCCGGATTACGGACTTATCACCAACGTGGGCCGTGCCCATCTTCTGGGTTTCGGTTCTTTCGATGGCGTCAAGGCGACCAAAGGTGAACTGTACGATTATATATGCGGGGTGCGCGGCAAATGTTTTGTGAATACTTCATCTGCCGATCTGAGCGAAATGGCTGCGAAGAGGGAAGGTCTTCTGACCATACCGTATGGTTCTCGTCTTCAGGATGCGAAGATACTCCCGCTCGATGTCGAGAATCCGTTCTTGCGCATGACAGTTACTTACAACGGGCACAGCTATCTTGTTAATACCCGCCTCGTGGGCTCCTATAATGCAGATAACGTTCTTGCCGCAATAGCTGTGGGTGTGGAATTCGGCGTGGATGTGCAGGTTGCGGTAAATGCCATTGCAGAATATACTCCGAACAACAATCGTTCGCAGATGTATGTGTCGGAGTTCAACTCGCTGATAGTGGATGCGTATAATGCCAACCCTTCGTCGATGGCTGCAGCTCTTGATAATTTCTGCCTTATACGTGCGCAGCATAAGGCCCTGTTCCTCGGCGATATGCTCGAGCTCGGCTCCGAGTCTCTCGAAGAGCATCGCAAGGTGCTTCGCAAGATAGGGGATATGAGCCCTGAGCTTGTTATCCTTGTGGGCAAGGAGTTCGCGGCTGTTGCAGAAGGGACGGATTATCATTGCTTTGCCACTTCCGATGAGGCTGCAGAATATGTCGCAGCTCACCCTTTGAAGGATTTCACGGTCCTTGTCAAAGGAAGTCGTGGCACCCGCATGGAGAAACTTATCCCAGTACTTTAATTTACCGATATGAAAAAAACTATCGTTGCAATTGCAGCTGTACTGACAGCTTCGATAATGGCGGCATCCTATGATGCCTCCGCTCAGGTAAAACTCGGCCCTAAGGCAGGCATCGCTGCCAGCTGGCTTCCCGGTACAAATCTTAATGGCGATGTACTGACCGATTTCAAGGATAAGGTGCTCCCGCACAATAGTTTTTATGCAGGCGTGTCTGCAGAATACGAGTTTGTGGACAGTTTCATCGGACAGGTGGAGGTCCTGTATGTGGGCAAGGGACATTCCGATCGCACTGTGTCACTGACTCTGGATACATGGTCTGAGAAATACAACCTTGAGCTCGGATATGTCCAGGTGCCTGTCTTTGTCGGATACCGCTTCCTGGATGACCAGATATCCATCATGGCAGGTCCGGAATTCGGCTTCAATGTCCTGGCAAAAGCCAAGACGACGTTCAATAAGGATATTTTACCTGCTGATCCGGTATCTGCGAATGTCAAAGATGCCATCCGTCCTTTCAATATCGGACTCGGGCTTCAGGTGTCGTATGACTTTCTCGATGGTCTGGGCCTGGATGCAAAGGTCTCATGGGGTCTTAACAGAACCTTCCATGACGGGAAGAACTCTTCGCAGAACATTGCGCCTGGCACTATTGACAGAGGCCACAATATGACGATCCAGCTAGGCCTTTTCTATAAATTCGAAATCTAATACAGCGTATTTGTACGCATAACTTTATGAAAAGCAATACACATGTAGTAATCATGGCGGGTGGCGTAGGAAAGCGACTTTTTCCTATCAGCACACCGGAGCGCCCGAAGCAGTTCATTGATCTGCTCAAATGCGGAAAGACAATGATTCAGCTCACGGTGGAGCGATTCCTGCCTATCTGCCCGATAGAGAACTTCTGGGTGGTGACCTCAGAGAAATATATCAGATATATCAGAGAGCAGGTGCCTGGCATCAAACCAAGTCACGTTTTGGCTGAGCCGGAGGCCCGCAACACCGCTCCATGTATAGCATATGCATGTACCAAGATTGCCCAGCATTATCCCGGGGTGAATATCGTTGTCACTCCTTCCGATGCATATGTGGGCGAGAATGATATCTTCGTGGATACCATCAGGACAGCACTCGACTTTACTCAAGACAGCGGCCGTATCGTCACACTCGGCATAGTCCCTAACCGCCCTGCTACGGAGTATGGCTATATCGAGGCCGGCAAGACTTTGCTCCGCCCGGTAAAGAAGGTGCTCAACTTCAAGGAGAAGCCGGATGTGGATACTGCACAGGAGTATGTCGACAAGGGAAACTATTTCTGGAACGCAGGTATATTTGTATGGAACCAGAAGACCATTGACGCGCAGCTTCGCAAGTATGCCCCGCAGATTATGGAACAGATGGATAAGCTTCAGCCACATATCTATGCTGCAGATGAGAATGCCGCACTTCGCGTGTATTTTCCACAGTGCGAGAAGATATCCATCGACTACGCTGTCATGGAAAAATCGAACGATATATTCATGATACCATGCTCATTCACATGGAACGATCTCGGCAGTTTCGCAGCACTCGAGGCCGTCCAGTCAATGCTTAAATAATGAAGAGATTCTCAATCCGGGCAGCAGGCCTCATTGCATTGGCAGTGGGCCTGCTGCTTTTAACAGGCTGCGAGAAAATTGATGTGGTTCCCAAGCCGGACCAAGAGCAAGACCATAAACAGGAGAGTCCGGAGTACACTGTATTTGGCTATGTCAAGTGTGGCAGTACTCCTGTTGCCGATGTCGTGGTGTCGGATGGCTATGAGGTGGTGAAGACAGATGCGAATGGTCTGTATCAGATGAAATCAATGAAGGCGTGCGGGTATGTCTTCATTTCTGTGCCGAGCGGCTATGAGGTAGAGAGCGTGGGTGTGATGCCTCAGTTTCACAAGTACCTCAGCAAGGCTCCGAATGTGCAGGAGAGGGTGGACTTTACGCTGTATGATGCAGGCGACCAGACCAACCACACCATGCTTTATTTCGGAGATATGCATCTGGCAGCGCGCACCAACGACCGCAACCAGTTCAAGACATTTACCTCTGAGATATACGACTATGTCTCGAAGCATGCTTCGGATAAGGTTTATGCGATGACTCTGGGCGATATGACGTGGGATCTGTACTGGTACAGCAACAATTACTGTTTTGCCCAGTATCTGAGCGATGTCAATGCTATCAGGAATCTGCAGATTTTCCATACCATAGGCAATCATGACCATGATATGCGGGCGGCAGGCGATTGGGATACGGTACTGCGATTTCGCAAGGACATGTGTCCGAACTACTATTCATTCAACATAGGAGATGTGCACTATATGTCTATTGATGACATTATCTGTACAAACCCCGGCTCAGGCACTACCCGTACATATAACAAGGGGGTATCTGCAGAGTGCCTGAACTGGATCAGGAAGGACCTGTCCTTTGTAGACAAAAGCAAACGTATAGTGCTTGCGATGCATGCGCCGGTGTATACTTATTGGGGCAGTTCCGCCCTTGCAAACACTGCAGCTCTTGAATCTGCGCTTTCCGGCTATAATGTGACATTTGTGACAGGACACACCCATATACTGTATACGGTCTACAAGGGCTCCATCAAAGAGCAGAACAGCGGCGCGGTATGTGCTGCGTGGTGGTGGGCCGGGAAATACAATTCCACCCTCAATCTGGGCACAGACGGCGGCCAGGGAGGTTACCGTATCACTACGGTGAAGGGTACATCCGAGACCTCTTTCTTTAAGGTGACCGGTCGCAACGAGAACTATCAGTTCCGCACATACGACCGCAATCAGATCTCCGAGAGCAGCTTCAGTGTGCCTTCCAGCCGTATGGCCACATTTAAGAATGAGGATGCATCCAAAGGCAATTACTGCGCGGTTAGCTCGGCCAACGAAGTTATCATCAACGTGTGGGATTATGACACGAAGTGGAAAGTGGAGGTGACCGAGAACGGAAAATCTCTGACAGTAACGCGCTTCGAAGGCTATGACCCTGCGTTCCTGCTGGCATATACCGCGCCACGTCTGAATGAGAACTCGTCCTTCAGCTGGAATCAGAGCAAGACCAACCATCTGTTCAAAGTGCGGGCCTCGTCAGCCTCTTCGACTCTCATCATCAAGGTTACGGACGACGAAGGACGTGTCTACACCGAGACGATGACGCGTCCGAAAGCCTTTACTATTGCAAATTACAGGTAGAGGTGCGCGGGCAACGAAAAATTCATTATATTTGCCCTGTACTAAAACCAACAGTTATGACACGAGAAGAAGTTGAGAAAATTCTTCCGCACAGGGGCAATATGCTCTTTGTGGACGAGGTGCACATGGAAGGCGAGTATTCTGTATCCACTTATAAAGTTCTCGGCTCGGAGCCTTTCCTCGACGGCCATTTCCCGGGAAATCCTGTAATGCCAGGTGTTATCTTGTGCGAGATCATGGCACAGGGGTCATGCCTTCTGGTCGACGGTCTGGCCAGTGATGACACCATACCTATGTTCGGCGCTCTGGAGCGTGCGCGTTTCAAGAAGGTTGTGCGTCCGGGAGATACCATCAAGACAAGGGCCCGTGTGCTCAGCAGAAAGGCTAATATCATCAATGTCGAGGCCTCGGCCACTGTGGATGATGTGCCATGCTGCAGTTCGCGCTTTACAATAGCTATCATCAAGAAGTAGTCATGGGAATACTTACGGGTAAGAAAGGCATCATTTTCGGTGCTCTGAATGATAAATCCATTGCGTGGAAGACAGCTCAGGCATGTATGCGTGAAGGCGCGGAGATAGTGCTCACAAATACTGCCATGGCCATGCGTCTCGGTACGATAAACGCTTTGGCGCAGGAGTGCAGTGCTCCGGTCATTGTGGCTGATGCCACATCGGCCGAAGATCTCGATAATCTGGTCAGCGAGGCTATGGAGCATTTCGGCGGCAAGTTCGACTTCGTGCTGCACTCTGTGGGAATGTCTCCTAATGTGCGCAAAAGCATTCCGTATGAGTCCATCAATTATGACCTCATGGGCAAGACGCTCGATATCTCGGCCATTTCGTTCCATAAACTTCTGAAGACACTTTACGCAAAGGATGCTCTTTCAGATGGCGGTTCTGTAGTCGCGCTGACGTATATTGCGGGAGACAGGGCTGTGGAGGGATACTCCGACATGGCGGATGCGAAAGCCCTTCTTCAGAGCATCACACGCAACTTCGGTACAATATACGGGCGCAGGAACGGCGTGCGTATCAATACGGTGTCCCAGTCTCCTACCATGACGACTGCCGGAGCCGGAATCGCCGGCATGGAGCGCATGTTCGACTATGCAGACAGGCTGTCGCCGCTTGGCAATGCTGACGCCGGGGATTGTGCAGACTATATCGTGACGCTTTTCAGCGACTATACCCGCAAAGTGACCATGCAGAACCTCTATCATGATGGCGGTTTCTCAAGCATGGCTGCATGCAAAGAAATCCTGTAAGGCATGGCGGCTGTAGCGAAAACCAATGTCGCACGCCTTTTGGATGCTGCAGGTATTGAGTACGAACTCATCCCATATTCGTTTTCTGAAGATGACCTCTCCGCGACCCATGTGGCGGCCGAGCTGGGCGAGAATATCGAGCAGGTATTCAAAACGCTGGTCCTGAGGGGAGACCGCACTGGTATGTTCGTATGCGTTATCCCTGGTGACTTCGAAGTTGACCTTAAACTTGCTGCCCGCATCTCGGGCAATAAGAACTGCGAGATGCTGCATATGAAGGAGCTGCTGCCGACGACAGGCTATATACGCGGCGGCTGCTCTCCCATAGGCATGAAGAAGAAATTTCCAACCTTCATACACGAGAGCGCCCTTCTGTATGACCATATTTTCATAAGTGCAGGCATACGAGGCCTTCAGGTCAAGATTGCTCCTGATGACCTGATCAGCTATGTCGGAGCTGAGATCTATCCTATCTGATTGTGAAGGTCGGTGCCGTAGATTACCTGCAGGCCGTCTATTGTCTCTTTCGACTGGCGTATCATTTCCGCTGCCACGTCCTCTGTTTTTATAGGGCTCCATGCCTTCCATGGACCGGCAGCACAGAATATCTTGCATAGCACCACTCCCACTTTCTCGCCGAATCTGTCTGAGTTCTTGCGAATGAGGGATTGCGGTCTGATTATGGTTATCTCTTTGAATGGCAGAGTCTTGACGGCCTCCTCGAGGGCTCCTTTCATACGCAGATAGAAGTTGCCTGACTCAGCTTTGGCTCCGATAGAGGATACCAGCACATATTTCCGTACGCCGTTTGCCGCTGCGGCCTTGGCTGCTTCGAGCTGATATGTGTAGTCAACCTTCCATTGGTTCTGCTGTCCGCCAGCCAGTTTCAAAGTAGTGCCAAGAGCTGAGAACAGTACATCACCCTTCACGAGATCCGCCCAGTCCTCAGGCTTGTCAAAATCCACGACATATTCTATGAGTTTGCCGCTGTCGGGCACAGTAACGTCTGTGCGCAGGCCTGTGGAACGGCGGCCAATGGCAATTACCTGTTCAAAATCTTTATCTGCAAGCAGCTGACGTGTCAGGTCGTTTCCCACTGCCCCGGTTGCACCTATGACTATTGCCTTCATATATGTCGATTTTAGAGTTTTGATATTCCAAGGAATTGCGTGAGTTCATCCCACCTCGCGTTCGCATCTTCCATTCCAAGGTCGTACATGGCCTGGATACGTTCCGGATTCTTTTCGAGGCGTCCGATCTTTACCTCGGCGCTGGGCCTGAATACAAATGCCCTGCCATCGCGCTCCATCTCCTCTATGCGCTTCAGGCATGCGTTATATATGTCATTTCGCCTTTCGAACGCAGTATGCAGTCCCTTTTCGAACGGATAGTAGATGCGACCTATCTTTGTGAGGTCCTCACCGCGTTTATACCCATACGGGTGGGTGAGTATGACTATGAATCTGTCACATCCCGCTTCCTCAGCTTTCGCAAGGGGGATATTGTCCGCTATGCCCCCGTCGAGATACAGGCTGTCTCCTATGCGGACTTTGCGCGACAGGAAGGGGAGTGATGCCGATGCACGTATTATGTCCATCTGAGCTTTGCACTCGGTGATCCTCATGTACTCGGGACAGCCGCTTGCAACGTTAGTCACTGTCGCGTAGAATTCTATTGGCGAATTGCGGAATGTCTCGTAGTCAAACGGGTCCAGATCGTTCGGTAGAGTGTCGTAGGCAAAGTCCTTGTTCACCATGTCTCCGGTCAGAAGTAATGAGCGCAGGCTTATGTAGCGCTTGTCGCCCGCAAACCTTTTATTGTAGCGAAGTACCCTGCCTTTCTGCTTCGATGCGAAGTTGATGCCGAATGTCGCTCCGGCAGAGGTGCCGCAGATAACGTCGATATATGGACGTCCCGAAGGCATGACGCCGTGCAGGCCATGTTCCATCGTCACGTCAAGTACACCTGCCGTATAGAGGCCGCGCATTCCGCCGCCTTCCAGTACCATCCCTATTTTGTGATCATTCGCCATTGGGTAGCGAAGTTAATGTTTTTTCCTTCGTTACGCAATAATGACAGTGATGCCGAGGTCCTCGATTTTTTCGCGGACCTCTTTTTGCAGCCCGTTGTCGGTGACAAGGATGTCGATATCTTCAAGTCCGCAGATCTTGCCGAAGCCGTGACGGCCGAACTTGGTTGAATCGGCAAGAAGGATGGTCTGAGATGCTGCGGCAATCATTTTCTGGGTGAGTTTAGCCTCTTCCAGAGTGGCGCATGTGATTCCTCCGAACATGTCGAAGCCTTCGGCGCCGAAGAACAGTTTGTTGCAGTGGACGTTTGCAAGTCCCTGGATTGCGTAATCGTCACGTGTCGAAAGCGTGTTGGGGTAAATCATGCCTCCGAGCTGCATGATTCCTATGTTCTGCTTTGCGAGGAGTTTCATGGAGATGCGGATCGAAGGCGTCACCACGGTCAGCTGTCCCTGGCTCTCGATCTTCTCGGCAAAGGCAACCATCGTACTTCCCGAAGCCACAAGTATCGTATCGTTGCGGTCCACAAGATGGGCTGCCGCATTTGCTATAGCCTCTTTCTTCTCCACGTTGATCTGGGCCTTGATGTCCTCGTTCATGTCCACAACGCTGCGGGTGGAAAGGGTGGCACCGCCATGTGTCCTGTCGATTTTCCCTTCCTTCTGCAGGACGCGAAGATCTGTCCTGATGGTGACCTCCGTGACTTTGAGCTTTTCGGCAAGGTCGGTGACGGTTACGAAACCGCTGCGTTTGATCTCGTCAAGGATGTACTGTTTTCGATTGATGATAGCTTCCATGTTGCAAATATACATTTTTTTCGGGTTGAAGAAGATTTAAGAGATCCTTTTCGTTTTTTGCACCCTAAAAGCGAAAGAAAACGAAAATCAACGAAAGAAATAGAAAGGAATAAGAAAATTTTATATATTTGTAGGGTGCCTAAAAATGACAGGTAAAAACTATTAATATTATAAAGGTATGTTCAAATCAAAGTTCAAAGTCTTTTCGATTGCCTTGATGGCGGGGGCGGTGCTCCTGAGTTCATGCAAGGAGAAAATGATTTTCCAGCTTGCCGACGACCCCGGGTATGTAACAGACCCTGTTGTGGCGGTTCGTGCGCTGGACGGCGACAAGTGGCTTCAGGGTCAGCTAGACAATGAATCCAAGACAGTAACGTTCGAATTTCACACGGCTGCAAATCTTGACAAGATTGTGCTCGAGGTTGAACGGTAGAGAAGTATTCTAAGACTCCTTTCAATTCGTTTACTACATTAACCTTTTTGAATAAAAAATCGTTTATTGCGATAAACTTTTTATCTTTGCGAAAAAATTGGATAATGGAGACTTTGTTCAAAAAGCACAGGATGCTGATATCTCAGGTCAGTATGGATATCATAAGGGAATCGGCAAATTCTATATTGTGGGAAAAACAGTTGGTCGGTATCAAGGGATCAAAAGGTGTGGGCAAAACCACGATGATGCGCCAGTTTATTAAGAGCCGTTATGGAGTGAATGCAGGTGAGGCTTTGTATTGTGTGATGGATAGCATTTACTTTGCTACTCATTCTCTTCTTGACCTTGCAGAGAAATTTCACCTTATGGGTGGAAAGCATCTCTTCCTTGACGAGGTACACAAATACGATAACTGGAGCACGGAAGTTAAAGAAATCATCGATTTGTATCCGGATATGAAAATCACATATTCCGGTTCGTCCCTCCTGCAGATTCTCAATGCCGATGCTGATCTATCCAGAAGATCGTTGTCTTATGATATCCCCGGTTTGTCGTTTAGGGAGTATCTGATGTTCTATCATAATATCAAACTTCGCAAGTACTCCATGGAGGAGTTGTTGGCTAATGCTGATGATATATGTGATGTGGTGACGGCAGTATGCCCTCCACAAAAGATGTTCGAAGAGTATCTCCGGGTCGGCTACTATCCTTTCTATGATAGCGACGAGACGGAATATTACAGCAGGATAGAAAATGTTGTCAAGTATATTATTGAACAGGAAATGACAAAATTCTGTGGCGTTGATCCTGCTTATACAAGAAAATTGGAGGCAATGCTATTGTATCTTGCCGATAGTATTCCGTTTGAAGTGAATATCTCAAAGTTGGCATCATATCTCGAGATAAACAAACTGACAGTGCTCAGTTACCTTTCAAGTATGCAAAAGGCAGAGTTGTTACATCTGCTGTATGCTGACAATAAGAATGTCACAAAAATGCAGAAGCCGGACAAAATATACATTCACAATCCAAACATGATGTGTGCTTTTGCAAAAGATGAGAATGTCGGCACTTTGCGAGAATGTTTCTTCGTTAATCAGATGATGGTAAATCACGAGGTGGAATATGGCAAGAAACAAGGTGATTTCCTTATCGATGGCAAATGGACTATTGAAGTTGGAGGTGCAGATAAAAGTTTCAATCAGATTGCTGACATTCCCGACTCATACATCTTTGCTGATTCAATGGAATTTCCAATCGGAAAGAAACTCCCTCTCTGGCTTGCCGGTTTCTTGTATTGACACTGTATTTACAAGGCTATATATATTATTATATGAAAAAGTTCTATGTTGCAGCGGCGACTACCGCAAGCTGTAAATAGTATAATCCCTATATTTGAATCATGAACGAGGTACAATTTATATTTTATAGCCTTCCTGATAAAGATGGGAAGATTCAGGTCGTTATTAAGGATGAAACAATCTGGGCAACTCAGAAGGCGATGGCTCAGTTGTTTGGTGTTGGTGTACCCGCTATAAGCAAGCATCTCACCAATGTTTATGCGGAGCATGAATTGGAAAAGGGTACGACTATTTCCAAAATGGAAACTGTCGTGAATCGTGGATTTCGTGGAGAGGTGACAGAGGATGTGGACTTCTATTCTCTCGATGCCATTATTGCCGTAGGCT
>JAZRXU010000106.1:0-11398 GCA_045600345.1 Candidatus Cryptobacteroides sp.
GGTACGAAGCTCGGCAAGAGCCTTGTCGAAGTTCTTGAGCTGGGATTTCTCATCCTGGCACTGCACCACGATACCTGAAGGGATATGGGTAAGACGGATAGCCGAATATGTGGTGTTCACGCTCTGTCCGCCAGGACCCGACGAGCAGAATGTATCTTTGCGGATGTCGTTCATATTGAGCTCGACATCGAACTCATCAGCCTCGGGAAGTACAGCTACCGATGCTGCGGATGTCTGCACACGGCCCTGGGTCTCGGTCTGAGGCACACGCTGCACACGGTGCACGCCAGACTCGTACTTGAGGGTACCATACACATGATCGCCGGTCACCTTGCAGATGACGAGCTTATATCCGCCTGCGGCGCCCTCGCTGTAATCGGTAACCTCCATCTTCCAGCCCTTGGTCTCAAAATATTTCGAGTACATACGGAAGAGGTCTCCTGCAAATATTGCCGCCTCATCGCCACCAGCACCGCCTCGAATCTCAAGAATGGCATTCTTCGCATCTTCGGGATCTGCAGGGATGAGGAGTATCTTGATATTTTCCTCCATGGCAGGAAGCTTCGGCTCGATCTCCGCGATCTCAGCCTTCGCCATCTCGCGCAGATCTTCGTCCTTCTCGGTAGCAAGAATCTCCTTGGCCATATCGAGGCTTTCCACCAGGCGTTTATATTCGTTACCTGCAGCAATCACAGGATCCAGTTCCTTATATTCGCGGTTCAGCTGGATATATCGTTTCATATCGGAAATCACAGCAGGGTCAGAAAGCTGAGCCTGAAGCGATTCGTGTTTTTCCTGTAATCCCAGGATCTTTTCGAGTAGAGAATTCTCTGCCATCAGTATCTGTTTTATGTAGTTTATTCTATGTCCTTTATATAGCAGCGGCGGCGCATATACAGTTCGCTGTCATATGTACTCCACACATTCACTGCCTTATTATCCTCAATCTGGGGATTGGTGATATTATATTCGATCTTCAGGTTCCTGCGTCTGTAAGCCAGATCGCTATGGACAACCGCAGTTATACCCTTGCCTTCCCATTTATCCGCCGCACCGATTATCATCAGATCCGCGACCGGATTGTCATTACCCCGGACTGCCTTCAGAATGTGATACCATCCCAGAGGGAAAAGCCTTCCCTTAGCCTTCTGCATCGCTACGCTAAGACTTGGGAAACATATTCCGAAAGCTGCTATGTCTCCATTCTGCTCGCACAATACGCTGCAATATTCATTACGCAGCATCGACATCACTCCGGCAGCCTCGTCATCCATCTCCTTGCGGGTAAACGGGATGAAGTTATATACAGAGCGGCTGAAAATGTCGCTGTAGGCCTGCAGGAACTTCTTAACCTGTGCCGGATCCTTCTTGAGGTCCTCGACGTCCATAGGCACCAGATTGTTACGCTGTCTGATGCGTTCCGCAATAGCTGCGAGCCTCTCGGTAGGTACGTTTGACATCACCTTGTACTGCAGCCAGTCACATTCCTTTACAAATCCCATGCGCTCCAGAAACTCCGGATAATACGGAAAGTTGTATATTGTCGTAGCCTGAGGCACATTCTCAAATCCTTCGACCAGCATACCCTGCTTTCCCAGGGTATTGTAGAAGAGAGGTCCATGAATCTGGGTCATACCCTGCTCTTTAGCCCACTTCTCCGCCGTACGGATAAGCTTGCATGCGATATCGTAATCCTCCACCACATCGAACCAGCCGAAGCGGCAGCATTTCTTATCATAGCGCTCGTTATAGCGCGGATTGACAATGGCACAGATACGACCATACACCTTGCCTCTGCTGTCCACAGCCATCCACATCTTCTGAGTGCAGTACTCCAGAGCCGGATTCCCGGTCAACGTATCCATCTGGTCCTGATGAAGAGCAGGAACATACTGAGGGCAATGCGCATACAACATATCTGGGAAAGAAACGAACTTTCTCAGGTCTGCACGCGACTTTACCTCAACAATCTGCATAATGGATGCAAATTTACTGATTTTTTATTAAAAATAAAACCGCAGCCTGGGCGCATGCGCAGCCGAACACAGCTGGCAGATAGGATATGGTGCCGACATTGGACTTCTTATTCCTTCCCTCCTCGGCTATGATTGCATTCTCATCAGGGAGTTCCTCGCTGAAAACCACCTTGAAACCCTTGCTGATACCATACTCGCGGCGCAGACGCTTGCGGACTATGTATGCCAGCGGACAGTTGAAACTCCTGCTGATATCAGCTATACGTATCTTTGTCACGTCGAACTTGGCCCCTGCGCCCATGCTGCTCACATGAGGGATGGAGTTTTTGACGCAATAATTTATCAGCGCCAGCTTCGGCGCGAGAGTATCTATGGCGTCTATCAGAAAAATCTTCCGGTCTGACAATTCCAATACGGAGTTGGGAGTATCTGCAGACCCTCGCCCTTCGGGCTCAGCCCCTCCCAAACAAGTTTGGGCCCCTCCCCCTGCATCTGTCCGGGGGTGGACAGAGTCCGCTGACACTCCCGACTCCGTATCCTGAAATACCGGAGAGAGAAGCGCAGGGATATTCTCGGGGGTGAGGTATTCCTGGATCGCGGTAACAACGAGAGCTGGATTGATATCCTTCAGGCGGGCCGAGAGGACATCGACCTTCGACTTGCCGAGAGTGCTCTCCAGAGCTATGAGCTGGCGGTTGCGATTGGTTTCGCTCACCGTATCGCTGTCAATTAGAACGATATGGCCCACGCCGGCACGCACAAGCATTTCCGCAGCATAGGCACCCACACCGCCGACGCCCACGACAACCACCGTGGATGTCGCCAGCCTTTCGATTCCATCTTCTCCCACAAGGAGAGCCGTTCTTTCCTGCCAAGCCTGCATTTGACCGTCTGATATATCCTTTTTAACCCTCAAAGATAGCTAATTTTCCCGAATTTACGTATCTTTGAGCAGCATTTGAAACTTAGTTTCCAACCCAGATAAATACCAAAGATCATGCATACTCGCGAGGAAAAGATGGAGGCTTTCGGACGCCTTCTTGACATTATGGAAAAAGTACGTGTCGGCTGTCCATGGGACCGCAAACAGACTTTTGAGTCTCTGCGACCTCAGACCGTAGAAGAAGTCTACGAACTGGGGACGGCAATAATGGATAAGAACCGTCACGAGATATGCAAGGAACTGGGAGATATCATGCTCCACGTCGTGTTCTATTCGCAGCTCGGCCAGGAAGAAGGAGAATTCGACGCGGCAGATGTTTGCAACAGCATTTGCGACAAGCTGATCTACCGTCATCCCCATATCTTCGGAGAGGTCAAGGTGGACGACGCAGACCAGGTCATCACCAACTGGGAGATGCTCAAGGTCAAAGAAAAAGACGGCAACAAACGCATTCTGGACGGCACACGAGGACTGCCGACCATGCTTAAGGCCTACCGCATGCAGGACAAGGCTCGCGGCGTGGGATTCGATTGGGAGAAACGCGAAGACGTGTGGGACAAGGTTGTCGAGGAGCTCGGAGAATATCGCGAGGAGCTGGACGCAGCAGCGGCTGCAGATGCAAGGCTCAAAGAGCTGGAGGCCGAAGCTGCTGCACAATCGGATGCAGAAGCAAGAAATGCTGCCATCGCTGAGGCCGAGGCGGCCAAGAAAGCGGCCATGGACCGTGCCGAGGGAGAATGCGGCGATTTCATATTCAGCGTCATCAACGCCGCCCGTCTATACAAGATCAATCCCGACAACGCCCTCGACCGCACCTGCGAAAAATTCCGCCGACGCTTCACCTACCTCGAGGAGAACACCATACGCCAGGGCCGCGACCTTCATGACATGACCCTCGCCGAAATGGACGCCTACTGGAACGAGGCAAAGAAACTCGGACTGTAACATTATACGCCACTCTGTCATGAGCAACGGCAACTTAGGGTGGGAAACCCCTCCGTTTTGCGCAAGACGGCAGGAATCACAAAAAATCCCCAGGATCTCTCCCGGGGATTAAGAACTGACCAAATATAACAAGCTGGATTTACCTGTAATTCACATTGATAAAATACAGACGACAATGAGAACCGCCCGCATTATATGTATTTTTACATTCAATCAGCGAATTGGAGCTACTTATAGAACCATCATTAATACTTTCACCGTAATTTCCACCTGTATTAGCTGCACCACCCTTTCCTTTAAACTCCAGAATTTTTGTTCCTGAAACATAAATTTCTAAGTTCGTAGACACCGTTGCAAAGCCTGCTGCATACTTGGAATGAACAGCAACGTTAATGTCATTTGGTACATATAAAGACGAAAGCCTTGCATAACTTTCGGTCATTTGCACCCCATCATGTATCTTTAAATATCCATCGTTATTCCACGATGTATTCCTTTTTGCCCAATTGTTAAAATCACTTTTACTATTTGCACTATACGGCAACCCGGTCACATGAACGTCCTTAGATGCACTATGGGAAACGCCATCGAAGGTCATAGCTGCCTCAATGGTATGTTTTGCCCATGACTGCCCTGCAACATCTCCGGACGCTTCAGCTCCGTCAAGAGTAGCAGATGCCGATATCATCGAGCTGCACTGTGCGAGGACATCTGAACTGAATGCAGAGCTGCAATCACAGCCAACCCCATATATTGTAGATCCATTCTCGTTATTTGCATCAGAAACACTTGCAGTCCTTCCATCCAGGCCCTTGTATGTGCTGTATGATGTATATCCCTGAGGTTGTACATTCAAAGTGCCAGCTGCCGGAGCGACTGCAGGAATGCCGGAAGCAGAGCATACGAGTCCGGAAAGGATACGTTTCTTACCTGCCGACATATAGCTGAGGCCGGTAATCTCAAGATCGTATGAACCTGCAGGGAGGTAATAATATCCATTATCAACTGTACTCATTACCACATCTGCATTGAAACCAGTTCCGCTCACTGTGCGCACAACAGTGTCACCCAGCTTCAGGCTTGCAGTCCACTCGGCTCCAGAAACAGCCGAAGCAAACTCGGCATTTGCAAGATTCACCCTGGCCTTGACGGTACTACCATTCAGCTTGCCACCTTCGATATCGTGAGTCACCGTGGCCTGTGCAGAAAACATAGCCGAATCAAGCAGCAGCGCCAACGTACCGAGATTATGAATCGCATTGGCCTCGAGTGTCATATCCAGGGCATTTGTACGAAGGTAAGAATTACCCGCAGCTGTAGCTACAGCAAAGCTGAAACCTCCCTCGTAGCTACCTGGAGCGATGGTTGCATAATACTTTTTGCCACCTTCAAAACTGCCATTCAGAACGACTGTAGCAGATCCCTCTGCTGCATCCACAGTCAGCGACCCATCTGCAGCAACAGTGCATTTGCCTGCTATCTTGGCGCCATTATTTGCGGATATAGTCACGCTCGAAGCGAAAGTGATATCAGCAGGCAGTGTGAAATATATGATAGAACATACGCTCTTGAACGAAATTCCGTCTTCCTTGGCGCCCTTGTAATACAGCAGTGATGCACCATCAGCAAAGCTTCCCGCAGTGGCAGTCTGCTGCACTGGAACAACAGCATTAACGACACCGGCAGCATAAGAGTTGCCAGCAGAATACGGGTAAACAGCCACAATATTCTCTGTCCCCTCCTCTACCTCGCCAGCGAACTTGGCCGATGAGCCTGAAGGCTCGCCACTCATTACAAATTCATGATTAACAGGTGATGCCGCTTCGCATGAGAACACGCTGATGGATTCACCGCCGCACCATACCGTCCTTTTACCGTCAAGGCTGGTCTTGGACACCGCCTCTTCAGAAGACACGCTCAAAGTGAGAGGCTCAACAGGAACAGACTGCACCCCATTCACATCATTAAACTCTTTGCTGCAGGAAACCGTCATCATAGCGGCAACTGCCATTGCATATATATAAATACGTTTCATAATTCTAACAAAAAATCATTCCATTCCATCGCCGTAGTCCACGCCATCTTCAAGGTCGTCGATGTCGCCATCACCACTGACAATCATTATTGAACAGGATACTGCAACCTGTGCCATACGAAGCACGGGAGCGGCATACCCAGATTTCATTATTTCCTCACGATTCCTAATCATACAATCTTTACAACAAACTCCATGGACTATACCATTCCTTCCGAATAGTCCGGTCCCCATGAGTTTTCATCTATTGTACCGCCAGGACTAGTGCAAAGCAACACACTATCTTCACGCGAAAAAATCCCGATCTCCATTGAAGGAGCGAGATAGTTATCGTTGCGAGGAGTACTCAAGTAACTCATTTTCAAAGGTTTAGTATTTTTTAGCCAATAATTTTTACAAAACGGCGACAAATATACTACCTTTTTTTCAAAACTTCGCTAATTTTTTCATTTACTTTTGAATAATCATACCCTCGTCCCAGAGCGAAACGGAGTAATTTCAAACGGATCTGAGGATCTTCTTTAAGTTGCAAGGCCTTAATCTCCAAGGATTTCTTGAGTTTGCTGTCTGCCTTGTCATCATCAATAGACTCCAATGATGCTGCAATCACGTCTGCAGAAACACCTTTGGCACTTAAGGCCATACGTATTTTCAACGGTCCCCAGCCCTGGATGGAAGCCTTATCCCGGGCAAAAGCTGACGCGTAGCGTATCTCATCGATGAATTTATCCTTTACAAGACTCTCAACGACCCTGCCGGCCTCTTCGGCATCACCTTCCAGACGCTTCAAAGCCTTTTCATACACATCCCGGCGGCAATACTCCCGGGTTGAGCACAGCTTACGGAGATAATCCAGCGTCGCAGCGAACTTCGCATCTGAACCCTTCAACTCCATGATCTAAAAATTGAAGCCTATGGACACATACACACCCACACCATGATACTTCGTATCCATCAATGCATTGGACCAATGCACATTTGCCTTGACCGGACCGACAACAGTATTGACAGCATACTCCAATACGGCACCATATACGGAATGACGGTCGAAAAACGCGCCCACGCTCGAAGTCTCATATTCTGCCCATGGCAGGTCATTGAACAGCGATATCATGCCCCTGGCCGTGATATACTGCTTCTTGGCAATCTTGAAACGGAAATCATTGCGAATGATAGCCATTGAATTGTCCACGCAGTATGCATTGTTCAGAGCGGCAAAATCCAACTGGTGATCCACGTACCTTCCAGCTACATCTCCGCCTATGATATTGCGCTCATAAATAGGCAGATTTTCACCCAGAAGCGTATACACCATACGCGCATCAGCAGAAAATATGTATGTAAAATAATCAGAAGGCGTGGCAGCAGTGCGGACGCCTATACTCGCCGCATGGTAATTGTTATGTGCGAAATCGGTCACCGAGGCCTTGTCGCTCAGATTTGCGCGCCACGTATAGTCGAAGTTGAATTGCGTACCGCTCGTAGGAAAATACTGGCCACCCGCCATACCGTCCATTCTTATATTGATGAATGCTCCGGCGTAATCCGTGCGCTGCCCCACTACTGGCGAGGCGATCGTACTGTTCACCGTTTTGGCCACGGTATTTCGGATACCTATCACCAGCTCATATTTATTCCAGTTAAAATCGCTCATATAAATATCCTGATGCGACATGAACGCATTGAATTTGAAAGGGCTGAGCGAGAAGCTCATCAGACTGGTATTGAAGTAATGAGCATCAACGGCAACACAAAAGCGCGGGCAACGAGGCAGGTTATAACTGAATTCGCCACGTATATACGGATTAGCCGACAGTTTCAGGTCAAGATCGAAACGAGATCCATACAGAGAGTGTTCAAACAGGCCGACATTGATCATCGCGCTCACAACCTCTTCCGTATCAAATCGCACGCCCAGGCCGAACCTGTGCGAAGGGCCCTTGACGCAATCCAGCTGCAACTCATATGGCTCTTTGCCTACCAGGCTGTAGGTCACATTCTTAAACGAACGGGAGCCGTACAGACGTGATACATTCTCATCCAGTATCCGCTTGTTTATGCTATCGAGTCCATCAAGATCGATGCTTTCCATGAGTACATCTCTCTCCCTGTCGCTGACCCCGTTGACAACAAGTCCGCTGATGCGTACATTTTCCTGAGACAGGGATTTTGCCGGACTGGCATGGCGCACAAGTCCATACCTCTCACCTACCCGCTTACGCAAATCCGAGAATATGGCGGAGCTGTCACACGCACACTTATATCCGTTGGTGATAAGCTTGCGCACATTGTCATCACTGAAGCTGAGCATATTAAGACCCTCAAGGTCCGGGTTCAAGAGCAGGTCCGGGATCTGCAGGGTCTCTTCGAGACGTGTTTTGCTGTTGAGGTCTATGGCAAGAGACACGACGTCCATGACATTATACGCATCCTCATACTTCACGCTGGGAGAGCCCACATTGACGCCGATGATTATATCAGCACCCAACGCCTTTGCCACATCAGCCGGGAAGTTATCCACCATACCTCCATCTACCAGGAAACGTCCATCCTTGCGTACAGGTGCGAATACCAGAGGGACGCTCATCGTAGAACGCAGCGCATCGCCCAGGCTGCCACCGGTCCACACTATGCCCTTACCTCCCACAAGATCCGTCGAAACACAGGCAAACGGGATAGGCAGATTGCAGAAATGCATGTCATCGGTATAGCCGACAATAAGACTGTTTATCAGATTGCGAACGTTCTGGCCCTGAATATACGCTGCAGGCATGCTTCGTTTGAAATGAAGGCTATCTATCTCGAAAGGAATCTGGAGCACATATTTTTCCTTGTATTTACGCTCTTTGTAGGTAAGGAAATCGTCAGAAATCTTATCTGACATCATTGTGGGCCAGTCTATATGCGACACCAGCGTATCGATCTGATCGGCAGTATATCCAAGCGCAAACAGTGACCCCATAAGACCGCCCATACTGGTTCCCAACACCATATCAACGGGCATATTTATCTCTTCGAGATATTTCAGGACGCCTATATGAGCCGCACCCTTCGCTCCGCCGCCGCCCAGCACCAGAGCCACAACGGGACGCTCGCGATGTATGGCGTGCATCTTTGCGGAAAATTCGTTCCATGCCTTCTGGTCGCTGACCTCCATGTTCTTGCCCAGCCTGGAGGCCTGGGCTGATGCGCTCATGCAGAAGGAAGCGCAGAAAAAGAAGACAAGCAGATATGCTATTGCAGAATACCTTTTCATGCCTGAGCCTTGTTTTTGCCAGCCAGCATGCCGCACGCTGCCAGTATATCCTCGCCACGCGAAGCACGCAGGGTCGCAGTAATACCTCCTGTAGCCAGGCGCTGCTTGAAAAACTCTATTGCGGCCGCCTGCGACGTATCATACGGAAAATCCGGTATCTTATGGAAACGTATGAGGTTCACGCGGCATTCGAGCCCCTTGAGAAGACGTCCCAGGGCATCGGCGTGACGCTTTGTATCATTGAAACCCGCGAACATGGTATACTCAAAGCTCACCCTCCTCTGACCGCTCCAGTCATATTGCTTGAGGAGATTGACAACATCAAGGATATTGAACGCACCCTGCACAGGCATAATCGACAGACGCTCGTCAGGGAAAGGGTCATGAAGCGAGATCGCGACATGACACTTATGTTCATCAAGAAGACGCTTAAGCTTGGGAAGTACACCTATGGACGACACAGTGATACGTTTGGGGCTCCATGCAAATCCCCATTCAGCAGTCATGCATTCGAGAACCTGTGAAAGCGTATCATAGTTATCCAGCGGCTCGCCCATACCCATGAACACTGCATTCGTGAGCGCATCGCTCTCAGCAATAGTTATAATCTGCGACAGAATCTGTGCTGCATCGAGATTGCCATGAAAACCCTGGCGTCCCGTCATACAGAACTTACACCCCATCTTGCAGCCCGCCTGGCTGCTGATGCATAGAGTGGCTCTGTCATCATCCGGAATGACAACCGCTTCCACAGCGCTGTCCTCTGTCGTGGTCCCTACAGGGCATGATACTGGAAAAAGATACTTTACAGTGCCATCCTTGCTGCGCACACTGTCTGCCGGCACTATCCATCCGACCTCATAGCGCTCGGACAGTTTCTCGCGGGCAGCCTTGGAAAGGTTGGTCATATCAGCTATATCCCCCACCTTCTTCTTATATAACCACTGAGCTATCTGACCTGCCGTAAAACGCGGAAGTCCTTCCTCCAGAACCACTTGCTGGAGCTGCTCCAATGTCATTCCCAAAAGTTTCTTTTTCATACCGCAAAAATAATCAAAATTTTATTAACTTTGCCGTATTGCAAAAAGTGGATAGTTATTAACTATTAAACAAATTTTCTATGGCTAAAGAATTAGCAAACAACGGTGGCGCAGAACTGCAGGCAGCGAAGCTCAAGGCACTTCAGGCCACCATGGACAAGATCGAGAAAGACTACGGCAAAGGCACTATCATGAAGCTGGGTGACGCTCCCAAGTTCGATGTGGACGTTATCCCTTCAGGCTCATTGTCGCTGGATCATGCATTGGGAATAGGCGGATATCCGCGTGGACGTGTTGTGGAAATTTATGGTCCCGAGTCTTCCGGCAAGACCACACTCGCTATCCACGCAATCGCAGAAGCACAGAAAGCCGGCGGCATAGCAGCCATCATCGATGCAGAGCATGCATTCGACCGCACATATGCAAAGAACCTCGGTGTCAACCTCGACACCCTGCTCATCAGCCAGCCGGATAACGGCGAACAGGCTCTCGAAATTGCAGACAACCTCATCCGAAGCGGCGCAATCGACATCATTGTCGTCGACTCCGTTGCCGCCCTCTCCCCTAAAGCCGAGATTGAAGGCGAGATGGGAGACAGCAAGATGGGTCTCCAGGCACGTCTGATGAGCCAGGCGCTCCGCAAGCTCACCGGAAACATCAGCAAGACAAACACCTGCTGCATCTTCATCAACCAGCTCCGTGAGAAGCTCGGTGTGCACTTCGGCAATCCAGAGACAACTACAGGCGGTAATGCCCTCAAGTTCTATGCATCTGTACGTATCGATGTCCGCCGCACCACTCAGATCAAAGATGGCGACGAAGCTCTCGGCAACCGCGACAAAGTAAAGATCGTCAAGAACAAGATGGCTCCTCCTTTCAAGAAGGCCGAGTTCGATATCGTATATGGCGAGGGCATTTCCCATCCCGGGGAGGTCATAGACCTTGCCGTCGAGTTCGACATTGTCCACAAGAGCGGAAGCTGGTTCTCCTATAACGGGGAGAAGCTTGCCCAGGGACGCGAGGCTGCAAAACAGATCCTCGCGGACAACGCCGAACTCTGTGACGAGATAGAGGCGAAGATCCGCGAGGCGCTTAAAGCAGTAAAGGACTAAGAAGTTTCTAAGCTATCTGAGGTTTGCCGGGACGCTCGCGACGGTCTGCTCCGTCAAAGCTGCGTTCCGGCATTCTTCCTTCCATCAGTTC
>JAZRXU010000107.1:0-3608 GCA_045600345.1 Candidatus Cryptobacteroides sp.
AAGCTCAAGGATGCATGGGATGCTGTTCTCGATGCGATGGATAAGCCTGCAGATATCTCTGCGCTCACCAGTGTGGAAGATCTCGACAAGGCTGTGAGTTATTACAGTACTCTTCAGAAGAAGGCAAGCGCTGAAGGGGCGCAGAACATTCAGCGCACCATCGACAAGCTTGTAGCCAAAAAGACAATGCTTGAGACGGTGGCCGGGCTCACCTCCATGGAGAAGGGACTGGCAGACCTGGGCGGTCTTTCTGGCAAAAAGCTGAAGCTCGAACTCGACATTATCGGCCTTGACGGCATCCGTGCAAAGATCAAGAGCCTGCAGAAACTTCTCGAGGATACTGAGAACCCTCTGGGCGAAAAGCAGGCCTCACAGGTACGCAGCCTCATTGCGTCATACCAGGGCTACGAGAAGACTCTGCGCAAGAGCAATGTGACTTTCCGTGAAGGATGGAGCGATATCCGAGGTATGGGAGATTCGATGACCAACCTCACTGAAATCATTCAGAGTGATGGTAATGCCTGGGATAAGGTCAGCGGCATCATTGACAACACACTGCAACTCTATGAAAGCTTCAGCGGAGTCATTGAGATCATAAAGGCTCTCACAGGAATGACACAGGCCCACACTGTGGCCAAGGAGGCTGAAGGTGCGGCAGCCATGACAACGGCTGGCCAGGAAGTAGCGGCAGCGGCCATGGAAACATCTGCAGCAACAGTAGCTGCTGCAGCTCATGGCGCCGAAGCAACAGCAACTACAGCATCAGCTGCAGCAAAGACGATGAACGCCCACGCAAGTATTCCGTTCGTGGGTGTTGCTCTCGGCCTTGCGTTCGTCGGTGCCATGATTGCTATGATGGCCAGCTTGCCGAAGTTCGCAAAGGGTGGTATTGCATACGGCCCTACATTGGGCCTCTTCGGTGAGTATTCCGGAGCAAGCAACAACCCTGAGGTGGTTGCGCCTCTCGATAGGCTACGCCCTCTCATGGGAGGAAATGCCGCCGTTTCAGGAGACGTAAGATTCCGTATCGAAGGACGCTCACTTGTGGGCATTCTCCAGAATGAGCAAGGTAGAACCAATAGACTTGGATAGCTTATGGCCATGGGATTGAGATATAAAGGCGAGTTTCTTTCCATCGCGGGGGTACTCTGGAGAGTGGAGATACTGCAGGAGGGGTACGGTGGTACCCAGCCGGGAGAGCTCCGCTTCCCGATGGAACCGTTGGAGATTGAGTGGGCTGAGAGTACGAAAATCGGTACTCTTCAGACATCAAATGCGACACTTCAGGTTATCAGTGAGACGGACCGCCAGTTTGTTGATATGTATTCAGTGGAGGTGGGTGCCGTAAGACTTGATGTGTACCGTAACAACGCTCTCTACTGGTCTGGTACCATGGATACTGAGCTGTACTCTGAACCTTACTATACGGGGCAGAATTACGACGTGACTCTTACTTTCTCGGACTTCAGCTGTCTGGGCCGTCTTGACTGGGACGGAGCCACAAGCGGCTTTATCTCAGTACATGATCTTATCATGAGATGCGTTCAACGTGCAGGGGTGAGAATTGCTCCCGAACTTGACAAGATAATCAGCACATGTACCTATAGTCCATCCACCCCGCTTACTCTCAAGGAGGTGAACGTGCTGCTCGAGAACTTTGTGGATGAGGATGGAGAGGTGATGACCTATCGTGACATGCTCGAAGCTGTCCTCCAGCCGTTCGCTCTCCGTATGGTGCAGAAGGCTGGCAAGGTACATCTTTATGATCTTAATGCCCTGTATGGCCAGTCCCCTAAGATGGTGCAGTGGGATGACACCGACTCTCAGCTTGACGTTGACAAGGTGTATAACAATGTGAAGGTGACTTTCTCACCTTATGGCGCAGCTGAAATGATGGTCGGAAAGGTAGAAGAAAATAAAAGCCTTCAGGGAGGAACCGTTGTCTTACGTGATTATGCCAAGAATGAGTATGGGTACCCTACATCTCTGCAGGGATTCATATTCCACCAGATGACCGAGGCAAAGAGCAATATGGAGGTCCAGAACGGAGCAAAGTTCTTCCAGATTGAAGCTGTGTATTCCGGGAATGATGACACGGGAGTAGTGGAGACCTTCAAGCGTGGAAACTACCCTGTCAGTGTCAGCGGTGAACCGTCTCACCAGTGTTTACACCTGGTACTCACTCCTCGGGACTGTGGTACCAAGCAGAACGGAAACGCATATTCAAAGACACTAATCAAGTGTCCGCGAACATATCTCGGGTACTCATCGTATAAGAAGACTGATTTCTTGCTGCGCCTGAGTCTTGAAATGCTCTTTGATGTGAGATATAATCCTTTCGAGGAAGCTTCGGACAATAATGACAACGCAAGCTACTCCTCCGGATTTCTTGGGTTGGGTAAATCCGACGGCCCTTTTCAGAACATGAAGGACTGGTGCAATTTGGGTTATGTTCCTATAAAGCTCACCCTCGAGGATGAAAAGGGTGATGCCCTCTGCCATTTTGAAAACAGGCTTGTAGAAGAGAGTGACAGTTATGAGCATGGAATCAAATGCAATTGGGTGAATGGTCCTGCAGAATGGGGAGATGCTTTCCTGTGCTACTACGACAAAGATGACCGCAAGAGTAATACAGGCTTTGGCGGATGGCAGAAAAACAAGCAGATTATCGGATATTATCGTGATTCACTGCCGAAACAGTGGGATTCCATCGATGACGGCGAGTACATCCCTCTTCCTCCAAAGAGCGGGTATCTGGTGTTGGAAATTGGAGATGGAGTACATCAGTTCGACTATAAGCGTGAGACTAAGAACATATACCAGTATGTCCGCTGGATTCTGTTCAAAGAGCCGACCATCACTCTCTGTCACAAGAATTACAAGGAGGCGGAGACCGAAGATATCGAAGACTCTGCCTGGATCGATCGCAATGCCAAAGAAGAGCTCTCGATAGAGACAATCATCGGTACATGTACTCAGAAGTTCGGTTCGCCAAATGCAAAAGGACAGATCTTCAAGGCCGATGGCAGTGCTTATTATGAGTTCGGGCGTGCAGGCGTCAATGACCGGCTTGAAAGACTGCTTATCGGTACCGCATACAGCCAGTATGCCGGGCGTCACAATGTCCTTTCCGGTACCGTTGTTCTATTGCCATCATTCGGCATCTACTCTGATGCCGCTACAGAGGGGAAATTCCTCTTGCTTAGCGAGTACCAGCGCTGCCGTGAGGATGTCTCAGAGATAAAGATGGTGGAATTTACGGAGGATAACTATCAGGGTAGAGAATACGAATAGGCAGGATGAAAAAGAACTATAACGTACAAACGAACCCTCGCACGGCCATGCCGCGCAGCAAGAGGATGAGAGAGGCTGGTGTGTCGGCCTCTGCTTCTTCGTCTGTCGGCTCGTCATCCGGAAGGCAGGATGCCCCTGGTGGAAGTTCGACGTCTGATGGCCATACACATGACAACAAAAAGGCTCTTGATGCCATATCGATAGACAACCAGTTTTACCTGTGGCTTCGACAGAAACTCGACGGTGACAGTGAGTCACAGCTTCAGAAGGTTAAAGCTGGCTATGCGGATCATGCCGGAGATGCGGAATTTGCG
>JAZRXU010000108.1:0-3676 GCA_045600345.1 Candidatus Cryptobacteroides sp.
TGAAACGTTATCAATAAGTTGAACCCGCAGTGCTCTGAACAAATGCTGCTAAATAAGACTTATAAATCAAACTTTTTCCCGGCCTCTGCCGGGGGCCAACTTCACGCCGGATAACGGGGGTTACTTTCATCGGATTGTCCATTTGTGATTTCAATGGTATCTGCCGAGGGGACAGGCAACACTGCCGTCCCGTAATTGGTATACTGTGGTAGGTCTTCACGGAAGCGGTTGCTACTTACAAAGACAGATACTGCGCCTGCCGAGGACCCTTGTGCGCGTAGAGTATTGGCGCAGCTACCTGCAAAGGCCGCGACCGACGCCCTGAGCTGCTCCTTGGATGAAATCATCTCTCCGAAACTCCGACTGGTGCAGATACTCTGCCTCTTCTGAATCTCCTCCGTGCTGATGCAGGGTATGCCGTTGAGCTCCAGCCATGTCTGGTAGCCTGGCTTATGAAAGTGATGTCTCACCCAGTCCCCCGGCTTGTCTGCAAACTCCAGGGGAGTAGTGACGCCGAGTGAGATGAGTCTTGCATAGGTTCTATGGCCTACACCCCATACATCCGACAGATCGAACATCGATAGAGCCTTGCGCCGTTTCTCTTCCGTATCTATCATACAAACGGACCGATAACCCTTGTACTGCTTGGCGAACTTGCTGGCTATCTTGGCGAGAGTCTTGGTCTTGGCAATGCCTACACTTACAGGGATGTCCGTCCAAAGGCGTATCTTTTCTACCATGCCACGCATCAGCTGCTCAAGGTCACCGTACTTCTCATAACCGTCAAGGTAGAGAAACTGCTCGTCGATAGAGTATGACTCCGTCTTGGCAACTGTCTTGCGCATGATGCTCTGCACCCTGTTGGACATCGCGGCATACAGCATTATATTGCTGGAGAAGACAGCCACGTTATGCTTCTCGATGATGTTCTTGACCTGGAAGAACGGAGCGCCGCGCTGGATGCCGAGGGCCTTGGCCTCCTTTGTGAGAGCAACGATATTGCCGTCGTTGCTTGACAGAACGCAAACGGGCTTTCCCTGCAGCCCGGGATGAAAAACCTTCTCCACCGAGGCGAAGAAGGTATTGCAGTCAGCTAGCGCAATCATGACTTTCTATGAGATATGCTTGCTGTCCCTGCCTACCGCTATCTGAATGGTCTTCTTGAGTTCCAGCATGGTCGAGCGGAGGAAGCGGACCTTGCCGCCTTCGAATACAACCTTGCAGCTGTCGTTCTCTCCAATCTCCGTGACTTCTCCCTGTCCGAATACTTTGTGCGTAACGATGGAACCAACTTTGATGCGCTCCGAATCAGCAGTCTGCTCATCAGGTTCGGTCATCTCTCCGAGATTCTCGTTCTCTACCTGATCCTGCAGACGCTTCCAAAGCGCCTGGTCCATTTCGCCCTCGGTGACAAACAGCTCACGCTTGATCTCGGCAATAAACCTCGAAGGGAGCTTCTCCTGCTGGGCTTGCATGTTGTATCCTTCGGATTCCGTCATAAAGAGGCACTTCTGGGCGCGGGTAGTTGCGACATACATCAGTCTGCGCTCTTCCTCAAGAGCGTTCTTCTTACGTTCGCGTATGCTGCGCGCATTCGGGAAGATGCCGTCGCTGAGACCTATGACGAACACGTACGGGAACTCCAGACCTTTACTCTGGTGAACGGTCATGAGCTTGACCTTATTGGTCTCCTTGCGGTAATCGGCATTGGTATAGAGGGCAATATCCTGAAGGTAGTCGTACAGAGGAAGAGACTCCCACTCAATGTGCTCGGCCTCGTACATGCGGATGGAGTTCACCAGCTCGGTGATGTTCTCCAGCCTCTGCTCATCATTGTCATCACGATACTCTTTCTTGAGGCCTGTGGACTCCAGAATATGCTCCAGCATTGCACAGACGCTGCTGCTTGCTATATTGTTTCGACATTCCTCTATGAGGGCTACAAACTTGTGAAGAGCCTCGCGGTCTAGTTTCTGATCGTCAAGGTGGTTCTTCAAGGCTTCATAGAGTGTGCTTCCGTCCTGTGCGGCATAAGCCGATATGAGCTCCAGAGTAACCTTGCCGACCTTGCGGGAAGGAGTATTGATAACCCTCTCGAATGCCAGATCGTCATCGGTGGCGACGAGACGCAGGTAACTGATGCAGTCCTTGACTTCCATCCTCTCGAAGAAGCGCACACCGCCCCACATGACATAGGGAACACCTGCGCGTATGAGAGTCTGTTCGATGGTACGTGACAAGTGAGCTGCACGGAATAGTATTGCAAAATCAGAGTAGGAACAGCCCTGCTGCTCGACCCTCTTTATAATCTCAGTGCATACCCACTCACACTCCAGTTTCTCGTTGGCAGCATGGTAGTGGATGATACTTTCGCCATCACCCTTGCGCGTGAACATCTGCTTGTCGATGCGGTTGCGGTTGTTTACGATAATGGAGATGGCCACATGCAAGATGCCTGGTGTCGAACGGTAGTTCTCATCAAGAACGATAGTGCTGTCGGCATTGAACGCCACGAACCTGTCAGGCTTCGCGCCTCTCCACTCATAGATGGACTGGTCAGGGTCACCGACAATGAACAGGTTGCCACACTGCTTGGCAAGAGTCTCGACAATATCCCAATCCGCAGAGTTACAATCCTGAGCCTCGTCCACCATGACGTAGTTCATTCTCTCCTGCCACTTCTCACGTACATCCTGAAAGGCGTGAAGAATATAGCTGGTGAAGAATACCAAATCGTCAAAGTCAAGACAGAGTTTGTCCTTCTGCTTATACAGAAGTTGTACGGGCAGAGACAACTCCGTGCGGGGTCCTGTCGGGTTGGAAGGGATGATGTATGAACTGAGGTAGTCTCCTTTTGCCTTTAGTCCACCTAGCTTGTCGAGAAGGTCCCTGACAGTCTTGACACTTCGTTCGGTGTTGTTCTCGGTGAGAACCTGCTTCGCCAGGGCCTTGCAGTCCTCTTCATCCAGAATCTGGAAGTTCTTTGGATAACCGATGCGGTGTATCTCCTCACGAAGAAACCTCACGCAGAAGCCGTGGATGGTGCAGACGAAGTCGTTCGTGTACCCTGGGGGAACCAGCTGACCGATTCGGCTTTTCATCTCCTGTGCGGCCTTATTGGTGAAGGTCAGACAAAGTATGTTTGCGGGGTCGATGCCGATCTCGTTTACTATATAGGCATACCTGAAAGCAAGAGCTTTCGTCTTGCCAGAGCCAGCTCCTGCGACAACGCGGATACGGCCCTCGGTGGAAGTGACAGCTTCCTTTTGCCTTGAGTTGAGTGTGCTCAGATCCATAACTATTGATTCTGTCGGTTAATGAGGTTGACGACAACCTTCACCATCATGTCCATCTCATCCATCTTGCTCTCAGCAATCATGAGGGTAAGTGCCACAAGTGCATTGTCCGCAATGCGTTTGCTGCCGTTCGGCGAGTAAAGAATGTCGTTCTTCTCCATGAACCAGAGGAAAAGCGTTGCGGCAATTCTTTTGTTGCCGTCGCTGAACGAGTGGTTCTTGGTTACAAGATACAGAAGCATGGCTGCTTTCTCTTCAATTGACGGATAGAGGTCCTGACCGTCCCATGTCTGGTAAATCTGTCCTATTGAACTCTTGAATGACCCGTCCTTCTCATTCCCGAAAAGGGCGCTCTCTCCGAACTTCTCCTTAAGCTGGTG
>JAZRXU010000109.1:0-8456 GCA_045600345.1 Candidatus Cryptobacteroides sp.
CACACCGGCAGGAACAGGAGCAGGGTGTCCTATGCCTATTGAAGGGCGATTGTTCACATACCAGGCCTTCGCAAATTTCACTTCGCCGATCTCGCCGGCCTTGAGGGCGCTGATACCATTTATCACACTAGGCCAGCTGCGACGCTGGTTACCTGCCTGCACAACTGTACGATATTTTGCAGCGGCCTTGAGAAGCATCTCATTCTCGGCCGGGTTATGACTGGTAGGTTTTTCCAGATAGACATGTTTGCCCGCCTGCATGGCCATGATGGCTGCGGGTGCATGCCAATGGTCCGGAGTTGCAATAACAACGGCATCCAGATCCTTATGCTCCAGAAGGCGGCGTATATCCTTCTCTCCTTTCGGAGTATAGCCTGTCACCTTGCTGACATCATTGATGCAACGTGCCATTGCATTTTCGTCACAGTCGCAGACATAAGCTATCTCACAATCCTTTGACATCTTGCCGAAGCCCTGAGCAAGAGCATTTCCGCGTGAGTTTACGCCTATTACACCCAGACGTATGCGGGTATTTGCCCCGGCAACTGTGGAAGGATTGGTTGCAAAACCTTTGAACATGCTTCCGACGCCAAGAGCGGCTGTGGCCATTGCGGCCTGTTTAAGAAATTCTCTACGTGATGACATAATATACTGTTTTATAATAAATACATTTTAATTTCCGCTTGCGGAAAATTATTTTCGATGAGCGATATCTGCTGTGAGGTAGCCAACATCGCCGCAGTAGAAATGACCTCTGCATCAAGAGGGTCAGCGCACACAACGGTCACAATGGCTTTCTCATTGCAAACCGAACCGTCCTGCGGATTGATTATGTGCCCGCTGTAAGACGGACTGTTGCCTGACACACTGAGGGCAGTGCCATGAAGAACACATTCTTCCACTGTCTCATCGCTATAAGGATCAGTGATATTTAACTTCCATCCATCTTCTCCGGGACGGCTGCCCAAAGCGATGATGGAGCTCTGGCCAAAACTTACAAAGGCATTCCTTATCCCCCAGCGCTCCAGTATCAGACGCACCTTGCGCATTGCAAAACCTTTGGCAAAGCCTCCGAAATCCGCCATGCCCGACACATTGACATCAAACAAGCCTCCAGTAAGAGTCCTGTAACACCCGGCAAGACGCATGGCATCCTGCAAATGCTCTGAACATCGGCCGCCAGAGTTATATTTTGACACATCGCTCTCCGGGTCAAAACGGTCAAACACCCTATTAAGGCGCAGAACCTCCGAACGCACTTCATCCCATACGGCAAAAGGCGCATCATCCGGAATGTAGAATTCCAGCCTGGTTCCCATGGTATGAAGTGTCTGCGCTATCATCTGCGTGCAATGCTTACAGCGCTTGTGGTAATGTAATATTTGGTGAGGGTGTTGGCGTATTCCCATGCCGGAACCTCTGCACCGTCGAGCCATCTCATGAACTGTCCTGCAACCAACCCGAAATGGTCCTCATGTCCAAGACGCTGGTTAACCGGTACGTCCACCGGCGTTTCATTACCATCTGCATCGATGATGAAAAGTTGTTTGACATAGGCCGTGGAAGCATCCTGAACAATTCTCAGACTGCCCTTTTCTCCTTTGTACACAGCCTGAAAAGTGTCTCCGGCTCCATTCTGAGGCATAAAATCCCACCTCACATTAAAGGTTACAGGCACACCACATATGTTAGCACTGACAGAACCGTTGCTATAACACCGCAGTACGCCAGCTGCAACACTATCCTTGAGATAAGCGGGAAACTCACGGCATCCCGTACTAAGTTTATACTGTTTTTTCGTTATACCGGTAGGATAATGGGATGCCCTTATATCCGTTACCATGTCCGGGGTAACAGCCACGCCAGGGAAGCACTGCCACATCACAAGGTCTATAAGGTGAGTGGTTACATCCGCTATGCCTTCGCCCTGCTGCCTTACGTCATAATACCAGGCCGGACGCTGCAGGGATTTGCCTGAGACATTCTTGCAGAAATGATGCACACTTGTCGTCTCCACACTCAGAAGGCGCCCTATCTGCGGCAACAATTCACGAGTGAGAATGTTCAGCGTGTCATAACGTTCTGTCATCAGGTCGCATATCACCAGCCTTTTCTTACGAGCCACCTCATAGGCGCGGCAAAGCATGTCGTATCCTTCGGCATCTATGGACATAGGCTTGTCTGAAAGTACGTTATATCCCTTCTCCACTGCATCGAGGATATTCGCACTCTTGCGGGCGTTGTTGCCGGCAAGAACCACTATACCATTTCCGCTGCATTCCGGCAGTACTCCATCCACATGCACATTCTCCACCCAGCCGGCATCGTATGACGCCACCGATGCAAGATAGGCATCCAACTCGGCTCCAGCGGGAGCATACACATCAACCGTGTCACACACCCCATCCAATGCCGCCTTCTGCACAAGGGCAGCATGAAAATGCCCGGGCTCAACGACATTCAGTCTAAACTGTCTATCATATTTCTTCAGCATCTTGTCAGCATCCTTGCGGCCCGCTTTGAAGGCCTCCTGAAGAGTAACAGGGGCTCCGCCGCGCTCAAGGCTCATGTTAGATGCCTTCATGAAAGCGAACATTTCCAGAGTCTCGGCCTCGCTTACAGGCGATACTCCCGTCTCAAAATAACGCAGTATCTGCTCCAGCAGCACCATGTAACCGGCATAACCACCAGCCGGAACAGCGCCGTCGGCAGTGAAGGCCGTTCCTCCGTAAATTGCAGGACCCTTTACAATAGCCCTGAAAGTGCCGATACGTCCGTCATCCCACACTCCGGTAACCACGTCGCAATCCGCGCTGTGGGCACGGCTCACGCTTACGCAACCGCTTCCCATAAGGGTAAAGAGGGTTTCCACCCCATGAATTCCATAAAAACCGAAATCGGGGTGCGTAGGCTCGCTCTTATGCGGAGAATAGCAGTCCGCACCTATCACTCTGCCGTATTCACCAGCCTTGAGTTTCACATTCTGAGGGCTGAAGCGCAGAGCCGAAGAAGAGAACACGGGTGCATTGAAACGATGGGCTATATCGTATATGGCCATTGCATCGCCAAGAGTGGCACCTATAGGTTTGTCAATGTAACAAGGTTTTCCGGCCTTGTACACCTCTATTGCCTGATCCAGATGCAGGCGGCCGTCATTTGTCTCCAGCAGCACACAATCAACCATATCAAGCAACTGGGATATGCTGTCGGTAATCACGACGCCATGCTTTTTAACTTCCTCGATATAGCCGGGTATACGCTTGTAACTGCTTTCTATAGTTTGCGAACCATATGGATATGCCGCCACAACCTCAAACTTCCTCACGAAGTAATTGTCGTCACTGCCGTTTAACAGTTCAGTGAAAGCTGTGGAATGAGAGGTATCCAGGCCTATGATTCCGAGGCGTATTACCTTATCCTGCGAATATGATATGACAGGGATAAGAGCTATCAAGATAACCAGAATGAACTTCTTCATAATCTATAGCAGTTTTGAACTCTGAGCATCAATATACAATGTAGCATCCGCATGATTGCGAAGTACGGTTGCCGGGTATTTTTCCGAGATATCCTCATTGAGCACATTGCGCACGGCGACGGCCTTGGTAGCGTATGGCACAACACAGAACATATGGGATGCACGGGTAAGAGACGGTATGGTGAGGGTGATTGCAGTCTTCGGAACAAGGTCTATTGAAGCAAAGCAACCATCATTGACCTGCTGCTGACGGCACACCTCGTCGAGAGGAACCGGCTTCACTGCCACAGGGTCGTTGAAATCGGCAACCCATGGATCATTGAATGCAATATGCGCATTCTCACCTATTCCAAGGCACACGATATCCACGGTATGTGCTGCCAGTAACGCGCTGTATCGGGCGCACTCAGCATCCACATCGGCGGCGCTGCAATCTATCTTGTTCACCGATTTGAACGGCACAAGTTTGAAAAGGCCCCTGTCGAGGAAATTGCCGAATCCTTGAGGAGCATCAGCCCGCAGACCTATATACTCGTCCATATGGAAAGCATTTATCCTGTTCCACTGCACATCCTCTTTAACCAGGGCGGCAAGAAAAGTGTTCTGCGATGGAGCCGCAGCAAAAATCATATTCAACTCTTCCCTGGTTTGAAGCATCTTCCTGATACACTTCGCGACATCAACAGCTGCAGCGCATCCCATTTCGACATCAGTGTCGAAAGCTTTTACTTTCAATCTATCTTTACTGAACTCTTTCATATACTGTCTTTCCTGAAATAATGGTTTCACAAATATTAATATTATCGTCAAAAATCACAATGTCGGCATCATATCCTTTCTTCAGGCTGCCTTTGCGGGAATCTATACCCAGTATGCGTGCGGGAGTCGATGTCATCATTTTCACGGCTTCAGCAAGAGGGCATCCTGCCAGATTCACCATATTGCGCACCAGCCTGTCACAGGTTGCCACACTGCCGGCAAAGGCGCTACGGTCCAGCAGTTTGGCTACACCATCCTCAACTATCACATTTTGTCCATCACGCAAGCTGCCGAGCTTGTATTCACCTTCCGGCATACCAGCCCCGCGCATGGAGTCAGTACATAACGCCGTTGCATCTGCACCTTTGAAACGACGCACAAACTGCAGAAGAGCCGAAGGCAGATGTATCCCATCAGCAATAATCTCCACACTTACATCGTCAGACATGTATGCAGCCTCGACAACACCGGCATAGCGGAAGGCATTCCTTCGCGTGACGCTTGACATTGCCGAATAAAGATGAGTCATATGGCGGTAACCGCCGTATTCGATGGCTTTCATAGCCTCTTCGTACGTGGCGTCGGTATGGGCGATGGACATCAGAATACCCCTGTCGGAAAGAATGCGTCCCATTTCCACAGCACCCGGAAGCTCCGGAGCTGCACTCCAGCGCACAATGTCATCTGTGGCTTCGAGTATCTTCATGTAGTGTTCCGGCCTGGGGTTCATAAGATATTTCGGGTCTTGTGCCCCAGCCTGACGGACGTTGAAATAAGGGCCTTCAAGATGAATGCCCAGGAGATTTGCACCTTCCTTATTGAGCTTTCTGGCCTGACGGAACACTTCGAATGAAGAAAACAGCTCCTCATCGCTGCACGTCAGAGTGGTGGGAACAATGGATGTACTGCCATACCGGGCATGAGCCTTGGCTGCGCCAAGATAGGCCTCAACTGTCCCATCCATAAAATCATGCCCGCCGCCACCGTGAAGGTGCATATCAATGAAGCCGGCGGAAACATAGGCACCACCCGCATCGGTAACGTCTGCATCTTCACATTCCAGCATGCCGTCCGGAAGAATCTCCGCAATGATGCCATCCTCCAACAGCAACGACATATTATCCTGGACCGTATCCGGGAAGACCAGGGATGCATGACGTATTATTCTGCGCTCTTTCTCCATTCTGTTATCTTATACCCGTAAACTGCAAAGAAAATCATATATACATAGCATGGCACCAGTATCCAGTAGCCCAGATGAAGGTCTGTAGCGCCGGCAAGCATACTGTAGAGCTGAGGCATCAAGGCATTACCGCACAAGGCCATTATCAATAGCGAGGAGCCCATCTTCGTTGATGCTCCGAGATTCTTGATGCTGAGCGGCCATATCCCTGCATAGATAAGTGCATTTGGAAGGCCCAGCAGATTAAGGAAGACCACCGACGACATTACCCTGTTACCGAAATAATTCATAGGAAAATCTACAAACAACACACAAAGACTTAATACCAGGCCTAGTGTTGTACAAGCCACAAGGGCCTTCTGCTGGCTTACAAAGCGAGGAATTAGGAATATTCCTGCCACATAACCTATCAGTGTGCAGGCTAAAGTATACGAAGGAAGTGCCTTGGCATCGAGCATATCCAATCCCATGCTTTCGGCATAAGGGATAATGGTATCAATCGCCACAACCTGAGTACCTACATGGCAGAAAAGCGCCACCACACCCAGAATAAGGTAAGGATAGCTCCACAGGCTGCGCCTTCCGCCTTGCGATGCATTTTCCTTCTCGGTATCGATCTCAGGAAGCATGCTTATCTTAACCAATATACCGAATATCAGAAGCGCAGCTCCCAATATAAGATACGGCACTATCACTCTCTGAATCAGTTCATCGAGCATGGCATTTTTCATCGCCTCGCTGACAACAGTTCCATCGGCAAGCAAACCGCTCTCCACTGCTCTGAAGATATCTTTATCCGATTCGCGCAGAATAACCGCAGCGAATACAAGAGGGGAAATGATTCCTGCGAACTTATTACAAATTCCCACTATACTGATCCGTCGGGCTGCACTTTCTATAGGGCCGACGATAGTCACATAAGGATTGGCGGCCGTCTGGAGTATGGCAAGACCGGTGCCTATCACGAACAGTCCCAGCAGAAAAAGCGGAAACTGACGCGTCAATGCTGCAGGAGTGAAAAGAAACATTCCAACGGCCATCATCATGAAGCCATACATTATGCCGGACTTGAATCCGACCTTCTCGAGCAGCTTACCCGATGGCACCGCCATCACAAAATACGCGATATAGAAGGCGAATGTCACGAAATAAGACTGGAACTGGGTCAACTCGCATGCAATCCTGAAATATGGGATAAGTATGGAATTTACCCAAGACACAAATCCAAACACGAAAAACATCGCGCACAGGATAAGCATAGGTATGAACGTCCGTCTTTTCATAGCTTACTTCTCTCTGACAGGACGGGTGATAACCCAATTGCAAAAATCATTATACAGCTGCTGATCATCAGCATTGCTGGAGTTTTTCAACCAGCGAAGCGCCCATGAACCCTGATAATAGGCAAGTTTACGGCTTTCCCAGACGCCATACTTCTTGAACTCGCTCATATAATCGCGAAGGCGGTAGGCGCGGCCGTAACTGGCCTGGGCATTGCCGTCAAACTCCACCTCCATTCCCATATTGGCGTCACGTGCATCATTGCACGCAGAAGCCAGACGATTGAAAGGCACCTCTTCGTTGAAGAAATAATTCGGCTGCAGATAATCATTGTCAAAAACGAAAGACTTCCAGCTGGCATATCCGTCTGCAGTATAATACGGAATCCAATTGAAAGAATAGTTCATGGAATGCAGATATTCACTTATCGATTTGAGAATATCGCGGCTCTGTGTAGCTTTCTCGGCAACCCAGTAGAATCCGGCCAGCTCCACATATTTATAGTTTTTAGCCATAAATTTCCTGCGAACCTGGTCTATATACCATTTAACCGCTGCGGTTCTATTGGAAGTAACGGAAAAATCCATAGTGACACCATCTATCTCACCCCAGTATTGACTGCCGCCATTCTTGTTATGGGAATCATAATACTGAATAGGCTCCGGAATACCTATCACTATCTTCCTCTTGGAAGGAGGGTTGCCAAGAGTTGCTGCTGCACTCATACAAGCCTCCTCAATGGCATCAACGCCATACCCTTTCTTGAAATAATAATCTGCAAGAGCCTGCCACTGAGTCTTATTGGCACTTTTAAGATATGCTCCATTATACTGATAACCTGTGATAAGCGTCACATTATACTGCGTCATCATGAACTCCAGAAGAAGGAAGCCGTCAAACAGCCAATGCTGGCGTTTTTCAGCATCCAGGTAGGTCACATAATCTTTGGCATAACCGCTGTTCCAGTCCATAGGATTCCTATGCTGGCTGCCGCCATAAAGCAGAACCATATCCGTGCATGACACCGGCTCTGTCCTGTCGGGATAATCTTTACCACCGTCACCAGGATACGGATCATCCTTCTCGGTTGGATAATATTTGCCCCAATTGTCGGCATCACCATTGCCTTTCTTCTCACAAGAGATAAACAGGCATGCCAGAATAACTGAAGAAAAAACAAGTGCTGTCTTTTTCATATATCGTCAATTATTTTTTGAAAAAACCCATAGTGGAAGCCACCGGTCTATTCTCAGTAGCTCCGCTTGTATTGCTTAGCAGAGAGTTCACCCTGGTGCCCATCACTACCATTGCGGTAGATCCTCCGCCATCGAAATTCACGGCATCTTTGCATCCAAGACCCTTCATTATCCTTGCCAGCTCTTCGATAGAAGCGCCCTGGCTTATGGTTATGCGGCCATCACATACAAAAAGGATGATACGACCGTCATCTGTCACACCTACGGCTGTACGGTCTGGAACAACCCCCTTGCCGTATATATCATACGGGATAACCTCATAATTCGCCACATAATACTCATTACCGCTGCGGCTCTCCGTAAGATCGGTCACTATCTTCCCGTTCTTAACAAGTACAGGGCCTGCCGTGACAGCATAATACGGATTCCAATCCGTTGCCTCCACAGGATATGAAGCAGAAGGTTCTTCGTATTTGTCAGAACCTTTATAGGATGCCATCGGTGTGTGATAGAAGAATGTTGTGCCGTTGGCTGCAGTGCCTCCCCAGAATACCTCAGC
>JAZRXU010000110.1:0-4147 GCA_045600345.1 Candidatus Cryptobacteroides sp.
CGGATAACGCTGTTGAAATATGCATCCGCCCACGCCTGCTGGCTCATGCGGAAAGGCACAGGAGCCTTGTAGCCTTCACGTGCAAAACTCTTTCCGACGCCTTTGAATACATATGGTTCCTTGCCATAGACATATCCCTGAGGACCGTCGTAATCCGACGTCCTCGAAAGATAATCTTTCACGAACTCATTGTAGCAGTTCTCATAAGGCTGAATGCCTGAGGCAGGATGCAGGTTGAGCGAAGTCTTGAAGTTCATCGAATGCAGATCATACAGGAGACCTTCGGGATTCTCGATAAGCATATGGTCCCAGGTATAGCCCGTCCATCCGCGTCTCTGATCAAACTCATCCTTGAATACGTGCTTGCCATTCTTCTTCCAGGTAAGATGCCAGTCCATATCAATGATGAACACATCTGATGGAACCTCATGTGAACGCAGGTCCTTTGCAATAGAAAGGAATTCTTCGTCAGTATATGCCCAGTAGCGGCTCCACCAGTATCCGAGAGTATATTTAGGAGGAAGAGGGATATTGCCTGCCACCTTGGTAAAATCGCCAAGGGCAGTCTTGTAGTCATGACCGTACGCGAAGATGTACAGGTCCTGACGGTCACCTTCCGGACGTTCTGCCACCCATTCGCCCCAATCGGAGTCATTCTTCTCGAGGACGTGACGCTCGCTCTCATCCACGATCACCCAGCCGTCACGGGACAGGATACCATCCTCAAGTTCGACAGGACGCGTCTCACCCTTTGAATGACGCACCAGATATGAAAGAGTACTCTTGTCGCTGCGACCCATGATACGGTCGAGGGTACGCGTTGTGCCCTTGAGGTTGCCCTTACCCTCCATACCGGGAACCCACTTCACCGTCTTGCCATTCAGCTTGAAGCTGACAGAAAGGTTCTCCGCGTTGAATTTGCCTTCGCCGTCATAGGCAAGAGTGACTGATTTTGTCTTGATGGTCACTCCAGCGCCTTTTTTGGCTGTAGTGAATGACGGCACAGGAAGGTCACGGTTTACAATTGCCAGAGAGGCACGGTCTTCAAATCTGCCATCCTCGGCCCATTCCATACGGATGAGGCGGTCTGTGAGCACTGTGAAGCGGGCATTCCCGCATACTACCGTAGCCTTCTCTGCGGCCTTAGGGTTCTGGGCATAGGATGCGGGCGCAAAAGAGAGAGCCGCAACTGCCAGAGCGATAAAAGTCTTGATCGATTTCATTTGATATATTGATATTAGTTATAATCTAGTCTATAGTTTGCTGTTTGCGTTTCCAGTTGAGTACAGGGAGCATGAACGAAATGGCCGCAGCTCCGAGCCAGAACCAGCTTACCGGAGTGTAATCATGCACAATGACGGTCTCGCCGGCTGCATTCACCCTCTCTATGATATTACCGTCGAGAAGGAGACCTGTAACGACATTCTGAAGGCCTGCTGCAGCATAAGAAGCCATGCCTACTATACCCAGCGCTGCACCTGTTGCCTTGCGAGGTACAAGATCGATAGCCATCAGGCCGCCAAGGAACGAGATAAGTACGCCTATAGCCAGACCGAACAGAATCATGGAAATGATGATGACAATGCGGTTGCCGCCTCCGAAAAGGAAAAGGGCAAGTGCAACCGTCTCCAGTATGCCTGATGCGAAGGCAGGATATTTTCTGTCGCCCTTGAACACGACATCAGACAGCCAGCCCGATACGACGGTGCCGATAATGCCGAAGATAGGGTTCAGACCGATGATGGATGCAGCCTCTGCGAGCGAGTATCCGTGAGTCTCCTGAAGGAATATCGTACCCCACTCGTTAATTGCGTAACGGCTCATGTACATGAACGCCGATGACAAAGCCAGTATCCATACGCCGGGGTTCTTTATCACAGCCCTCTGCATTGCGCGGGTATTGGCTCTCTGGTCAGCCTTCTGCAAAGCTGCCTTGGCACGGTCAGCCTCAACTTCCTCCCTGCTCTTCTCGCCGGCGAGCACCTCGATAGGCTCGAGTCCCTTGCTCTCCGGAGTATCATGCATGAACAGCAGAATGAGTATGATGCCGAGCACGCCGGCAAGCGCTGCACCGAAGAAGCCCCATTTCCATCCGAAGGCGGCTACGATGGAGCCGACGAATACGAATGACAGACCCTCACCTATATTGTGCGATGCGCTGAAGAATCCGTAATAAGTGCCGCGCACCTTAAGCGGGAACCAGCGCGAAAGACCGATGATGGCAGGTGGCGCACCCATGCTCTGCGCCCAGCCATTTATACCCCACATCACAGCGAAGCATGCAAATATCAAGGAAGACGAAAGGCCGGCATCAACAGCAGAAGCGCCTATGACTCCCATGAGAAAGTTCATGAGTGAAGATACTATAAGACCTGCTGCCATGAAACGTTTGATGTTTGAACTGTCTGCGAGGAAGCCATTGACAAACTTTCCTGCCGCATACGCCCAATACAGACACGCACCTATGATACCGAGCTGAGTGGCATTCAGCAGTCCCGCATCGATCAGAGGCTGCTTCATCACGCCCATCGAAAGGCGGCATACGTAATAGAGGGCATAGCCGAGAGTACCCGTCATGAAGCACTCGAAACGGAGTCTCTTGTAGTAACTGTCAGCCTTTTCAGGTGCCACCTTCTCAGCAGATGGCTCACTGATACCGAAAAATCTTGCCATATCAATATCTTTCAACTATATTAAATTTCATACACCGAACTTACCTCAGGGGCAAATTCGCCAAACCTGTCAGCTATCTCTTCGAGGCATGCTGCAATCAGTGCAGGGTCCGTCTCCGTCACCAGACGCAGGCGATAAGGTTTGAAGTCCGGAATACCCTTGAAATAATTGGCAAGGTGACGACGCATCTCGAATACGCCCACCTTGTCGCCTTTCAGCTCTATGCTCTTGGTCAGATGTTCCTTAGCAAGTTCCACCCGCTCCAGAACGCTCATCGGAGGAAGTATCTCTCCCGTGGCAAGGTAATGCCTGATCTCACGGAATATCCACGGATGGCCATAGGTGGCACGACCTATCATTATGCCATCGACACCATAACGGTCGAATGCCTCTTTGGCACCTTGAGGCGTGGTGATATCACCGTTGCCTATGATAGGGATATTCATACGAGGGTTTTCCTTGATCCTGCCTATCAGAGTCCAGTCCGCCGAACCCTTGTACATCTGCGCGCGCGTACGACCGTGCACCGTAAGGGCCTTTATGCCCACATCCTGCAGACGCTCGGCCAGTTCGACAATGATCTTGGAGTCCTCATCATAGCCAAGACGCGTCTTCACGGTAACAGGCATATCCACAGCCTTGACAACGGCATCCACTATGGCAACGAGCTTGTCCGGCTCGCGCAGCATACCGCTGCCCGCTCCCCTTCCGGCAATCTTTTTAACCGGGCAGCCGAAATTGATGTCGAGAACGTCCGCTCCGTGACCTCCGGCAATCCGGGCCGCCTGCTCCACCATACGCGCCGCATCCACCATCGCTTCAGGGATATGACCGTATATCTGTATTCCTATAGGAGCCTCGAAATCATAAGTATGCATCTTGGCGATAGCCTTGGAGGCATCACGTATAAGACCGTCCGAAGGGACAAACTCCGTATACATCATATCAGCGCCATACTTCTTGCACACCCAGCGGAAAGACGCGTCCGTAACGTCCTCCATAGGGGCAAGCATCAACGGCTGATATCCAAGATCTATCTTATCTCCTATCTTCATCCTCTATTTTTCTTCGAGCACGCGATTCTGAACAGCTACCGATTCATCATGGATGATATTGAACATCTCTCGCACGAACTTTTCAGAAAGACCGCCCTCGGCACCTTTCTCGACCATACGCTGTAGTATGGACTCCCAACGTCCGGTCTGAAGGATGGCAATATTGTTCTCTTTCTTGAATTTGCCTATCAGCTGGGACACAGCCATGCGCTGGCTCAGCAGCGACAGTATATTGTCATCGAGGACATCGATCTTGGCGCGAAGCTGGGTCATATTCTCGCGATATTCAATGTTGTCAGTATCACTGTCACGGACCACAAGGCAATTCTCACCCAGAAGCATCTCACGAAGCTGGGCAGGGGTAATCTGCTGTTTGGCATCGCTGAGAGCGCAGCTTGGATCGCAGTGAGTCTCTATCA
>JAZRXU010000111.1:0-5858 GCA_045600345.1 Candidatus Cryptobacteroides sp.
CTTGACATTCTCCAGGAACTGATAGCAGTGCTTGACTACCATCAGCCTGTCTCCGCGCACCAGGCGGGCTTCCTTGAACTGTACCTGCGAACGTATACCGGCATTATAGCGTATGGCCCTTTTGTTGCTGCGTGTAAGAACAATCGTCTCATCGTCACCATACTTGCGATACGCCTCGTTTATGGTATCTATCAGCTCCGTGCCCATAACCACGGATATATCATCAAAACCATTCAGTTCCAGAGCAAGATGATCATATTCAAAGCTGCCATCGGATATTGATGAAATGACATTGCGTATGATGGTGGCGTTATGCAGGATTCCTGATTCCTTAGCCTGACGGACCACCGTTGTAAGCGCGCTGAACATGGTACCGCCATACGTGCTCTCCATAAATTCCTGACTGAGCGCCGGACTTTCATCCAATCCTATCGGAGGAAGCTGCGCACTGTCGCCCACAAGCATAAGACGGCAATCCACGCCGCTGCGGACGAAATCTATCAGGTCGCTCAAAAGATTTCCCGTACCGAACAGAGAACCGCCACCCTGGGCATTTGCCTGTGCGGCATCTATGCCTATAAGGGACACCTCATCGACAATGAACAAGGTATTTTTCGCCTTGTTGGGAGCCAATGAGAACTGGCCGAAACCATCTCCTCCCACACTTTTCTGCCTGTAAATATGCTTATGTATGGTATACGCACCTTGTCCTGCATATGAGCTCAGCACTTTTGCGCTGCGGCCAGTCGGAGCAAGGAGTATACATTTGGTGCCTAGCCCTTTGAGCGCAGTCACTACGGCGGAGAGAGCTGTGGTCTTGCCTGTGCCGGCATATCCGGAAGTAACCATGATGTCATGGTCCGGTGATGTCACGAATACCGATACATCATGCAGAAAGTTCCTCTGGCACGACGTAGGTTCGTATGACAAGGCATCAAGAAATGACTTTTCCAGAAAATCGGCTCGTCCCATGCTGCTATTTCTCAGTTCTGAAAAGTAAGGACATGGTGACCAGTATAGGATATATCTCGATACGTCCGAAGAACATGTCCAGGGTAAGGATTATCTTTCCAATAGCCGGAAACATATCATAATTGCCGCTCAGGGATACTTCTCTCAATCCAGGACCCACATTGCTGAGGCATGCGATCGAACCTGATATCGCTTCCGTACCGTCCACTCCGCATATAAGCAGCAATCCGGCAGAAACGAAGCTGATGATAAAGTACAAAACGATATAGAGTACTATCGGCAGCACCTGTTCGTCTGGGATGAAAGAGCCACCGATGCTGATGCTGCGGGTATTGGAAGGATGCAGATTGGACTGAATCTGGCGTTTTACCGCACGGAACACCACCAGCATTCGGTCCACCTTTATGCCTGATGATGTAGAACCTGCCATGCCGCACTGAATGGAGGCATATACAAGCACCACAGATGCAAGGAAAGGCCAGTGACGGTTGTCAGCAAAACTGAATCCCGTAGTAGTGACGTAGCTTACAGTTGTCGTGAAGCCGTCCATGATAGCCTGTCCCCATGACAGGGTCTCCCTTCCGGAATCAGTGACAATACCGTGATATCTGAGAGAGAATATGACGATCACAGTCATCACGAGTATTGACCCCAGATAGAAACGCACCAGAGGATTGCCTACAGCCGAGCGTATGCTCTTGCGGACAACGCAGGTATATACCAGAGCGAAGTTCGCTGTGGCTAGAATCATGAAGAAGATAAGGACGATATTGATAAGGTGCGAGTCGTAATATGCTATGGATGCGTCCTTAATGCTGAAACCGCCCGTGGCACACACACTGAAACCATGATTTATGGCGTCAAAGAACGGCATTCCACATGCCCAGAGCGACAGGGTGGCAGCAATAAAGATGCACAGGTACACACTCGTGATCACACTCACGAGCTTGTGGTTCTGGAACAGGAATCCCTCTTTCGACAGGGATGACATCTCCAGTTTGGTGACACGTCTGCGGAACGGGCTCGCCTGCGGAACGATAAGAAGGAGGAACACGACTACTCCCAAGCCTCCGATAAAGTGTGTGGAACTGCGCCAGAAAAGCAGGCCGCGCGGCAGTGCCTCTATATTGTTGAGAATTGTGGCACCGGTGGTAGTAAAGCCTGAAACACTTTCAAACCATGCATCCACAATACTCATCTCGCCTCCCCACATGACATAAGGAATCATTCCGAACAGAAACGATAGCAGCCATGACAGCACAATGATCACAAAACCGTCCTTCATGCTGATAGGTTGGTTGCCCCTGACAAAGATAAACGGGAACACACCGAATATGAATGTGATTATGGCACTGATCAACAGCGGGCCGAACGAAGAATCCATACCGTCCAACGCCGACACACCGGCGCTGAGGAACATGAACAGCGCACTCACAAGCAGGGCCAGGCCCACATTTTTGGATATGGCTTTAATATTCACGACTGCGTAAACGGTTTTTCAGGTTTCGATTCTCTTCGACTATCTCGGTTATGCCATCATTCAGCTGTTGCACGTCGTCATCTCCCTCGAACTTTACAGAATAGTTGAGTGAATTCTGGTTATATGCATTCAAAGACTTGCACATATGACGGAGAGGACGTACATAATACACCATGATGAAGAACTGCAGCAGCAGGCACAGCATGATTGCCGTTGCCACGCTTATCACACTGGGCATGATGCTGCGGTAGAAACTCGCATCGAAGCTGACAGAGTTGTCACCCAGATCATCGTATACCTCCATATTGAACGCCTCAAGCACTCTGCGGAAGTCATTATATTCGGGCTGCAGCTTCGTAAAATACCAGTCTCGCGTATCGACGAAGTCGTTCACAATGATGCTGTCGAGCTGACGTGTGGTGGCAAAATACTCATTGCATTTGATCACGAGTGAATCCGTATTGCTGTAACGCTGCCTTGACAGCGGTTCGAGCAAAGACTCGAGATTCTTCGACACTGCGGCAGTATCTATATTTGATTTCGTGATCTCATCTGCACGTCCGACGGCGTTGAGGATATTGAGGTTGTATTCATCCATGGATACGGCAAGTTCCATAGTGAGGGTGATAGTCTCGACATTGTCGGAAATAAGATCGCTCACATATGTACTCATGCGGCGGAATTCAAATATGGATATGACCATTGTGAGCAGAAGCAGAGCCACAATCGCGCCTATGGAAAGCCTCAACTTGCCTGTCATTGTCAGGCGGAACGAGTCTTTGTGTCGTCTGATGAAATTTGACATAATAATATACTCCGTATATAATTAAGACCGCAAATATAATCAAATTTCAGCTACAATCATTATCTTTGTCATTGATTAACTATGGACAGGAACACGACAGACACCCTTATTGAATGGGCAGAGAGGTATAATGACCCGGTATACTTTGAAGAAGACCCCATAGCATTTCCGCGAATGATGGTGCAGAAAATGTCTGCCGGAGACGCTGTTCTCCAGGATGTGGAGATTGCCGGACTTCTTGCCGCACACCTTGCATGGGGGCGCAGGGCAATGATAGTCAGAGATTCATACAGACTCTTCGACCAGATGAACTGGAAGCCCTACGAATACGTTATGAATGGAGACTGGAGGGCGGATGGCACGTCGCTGCACCGCACCATAAAATGGAGTGAGACAGCTGCCATATGCTCCCGCCTCAGAGACATTTACCGCAGAGCCGCGAGCATAGAGCAGATGAGTGTCGCAGAGATACGCACAGATATTTTCGGATCTGCTCCGGACCGCAATGCGGCCAACAAGAAGATAAATATGTTCCGCCGCTGGATGGTGCGTCGCGACGGGATTGTGGACCTTGGGTTATGGAAGTCCACCTCCCCCGCAGAGCTGTTGATTCCGCTGGACGTACACGTTCACACATCTGCACTCAGCCTGGGACTGACAAAGCGTAGTTCTGCCGATTTCAGGACTGTCCTCGAGATTACGGAAGCCTTCAGAGAAATCTGGCCCGACGACCCATGCCTTGGCGATTTCGCCCTTTTCGGCTACGGCGTCACCTCAGGCAAGGAAAAACAAAATAAAATTTAGCAGGATGCCGAAGATGTATATCATATCGGGATGTAACGGCGCAGGCAAAACGACCAGCTGCTACTCCTTGCTTCCGGAGATGCTGGAATGCAGGCAGTTCGTCAATTCAGACGAGTTCGCCAAGGCTCTTGCACCTTTCAATCCCGGAGCAGCATCCGTGCGTGCAGGGCGATACATGCTGATGAAAGTGCATTACCTCCTGCAGAAAGGAGAGACATTCAGTATCGAAACAACACTTGCCACCCGCAGTCTGCTTAAGATCATTGAACGTGCACAAAGGCTGGGATACGACGTCACAATACTGTATTTCTGGCTCAGCAGTCCGCAGAAAGCCATAGAACGGGTAGCCGAGAGGGTCAGAAACGGCGGACACGACATACCGTCAGAAGTCATCAAGCGACGCTACTACATGGGGCTGGACTATCTGATCAACCACTACATACCTGTATGCGACCACTGGATAATTGCGGACAATTCCGAACCGCCATTCCGCGTCATCGCGCAGGGCAATAAAGGCGAACAGGACATAATCAAAGATACAGCGACATACAATATCATCATGACAATAACCCAATCAGCCAAGAAACTGAGCGACGAGAACAGCAGCATAAGCGAGAAGGAGGCGCAGGACAATATATGACAGACGGGCAGATGATGGATATGTTCCGTACAGACTTCAAGATAATGGACAGGGTTGTCGCCGCCGCAATGAAAGGAGGCGCAGACTATGCAGACCTGTACTTTGAGAACACGCTTTTCAGGGATCTCAGCCTGAGAGACGGAATAGTTGCATCCGGAGGTATCCACGTGGACTATGGCGTAGGCATAAGAGCCCTTAAGGGAGAGAAATGCGGATATTCATATTGCGAAACGACCTCTGAAGCAGAGATGCTGCGGGCCGCCTCTGTTGCCGGAAGCATAGCCACCTGTTCGAGGGATGTTCCGCCCCTGGCATTCAGGAATGCACCATCACTTTCATACGGACGCACACATGAGCTGCCTTGGGAACAGGCTGACAATTCAGTTCTCATCTCCACACTCACAGATCTTGAGAGCAGGCTTAGACTACGCGACAGGCGTATCGACAAAGTCATGGCAAGGATATCCGGCTCTGATTCATACATAATGATGTACAACTCTCTCGGAGAACTCTGTTGTGACTTCCGTCCCATGTGTTCCCTGAGCGTGAGCATAATATTCTCCAATGGCAAGGTCAGTGACAACCGGAGCGCCAGCCGCAGCTTCCGCATGGGTCCCGAAATGCTTACCGACGCAATCGTCAACGAGGTGATAGACGACCTTGTCAAAGGAATAGATGCATCCCTCGAGGCTGGAAGGCCAAAAGGAGGAAAGATGCCGGTAGTGATGGGCGCAGGTGCTTCAGGAATCCTGCTGCATGAAGCTATGGGACATGCCTTCGAAGCGGACTTCAACCGTAAAGGACAATCTGTCTTCTGCGACAGGATGGGACAGCAGATATGTCCGCGGGGCATAAACATCGTGGATGACGCGACATGGAACGGCAACCGTGGCTCGTGCAACATAGATGATGAGGGAATAGCGGGTCAGAAGACCTACATGGTCGAAAACGGAGTACTGACGTCATACCTTCACGACAGAATCAGCGCAGCCCATTATGGTGTTGCCCCTACCGGTAACGGGCGCAGGGAAGGATTCCGATATGCTCCTATACCAAGGATGCGCCTTACATACATGGAGAGCGGCGATACAGCGCCTGAAGATATAATTGCAAGCGTTTCGAAAGGCATCTATGTCGATGAATTCAGCAATGGACAA
>JAZRXU010000112.1:0-22309 GCA_045600345.1 Candidatus Cryptobacteroides sp.
TGAGGTCTCAAAGCGGATAAAGGCAGATCGTACCCATTCGCAGCTCACATTGCGCACATGAACATTGCGTATGTAACCGCCACGATCAAGATTCGATTTGAAATATATGCCACTGTAGCACTTGCCGATGTGAACATTTTCCATCAATACATTCTGCACTCCTGCAGACATTTCGCTGCCTATACACAGGCCATTGCACCTGGAATTGAAATTGCAGTTGCGTATAAGGATATTTTCTGACGGACGCGCCACCCTCCAGGCATCCTGATCACGCCCCGCCTTGATGGCAATGGAATCATCCCCGGTGTTGAAGGTACAACCTTCAATAAGCACATTTGTGGTATATTCGGGGTCACAACCGTCATTATTCCTGTTTTCGCTATTGATGACCACATCTCTGACAATGACATTATTGCACAGTACGGGATGTATCATCCAATACGGGCCATCCGTTATGGTCACTCCGCTGATAAGAACGCCATCACACTCATAAGGCTGTATCATGCTTGGAGGAAGAATGGACCGGCGGCCGAAGCAGCGCTGTTCTACAGGCACCAGGTCTATACCCATCTGGCGAAGAGTATCCTGCTGTGCGCTGCGCTGTGGGCGCATCTGCGCAAAGCCCTCCGAAGCCCTGCCGTCGAGTATGCCTTTGCCGGTAATTGCTATATCATGTTCCCCACGCGCATATACCAGAGGAGAATAATTATACAGCTGCGTTCCTTCCCATATGGTAAGTACAGCAGGAAGGTAATCTTCCGGATCAGGGCTGAAAGATATCTTCGCACCATCTTCCAGATGCAGATTGACTCCGCTTTTCAATACGACAGGCCCCTTGCAGAAGAACTCTCCGGAAGGTATGACCACCCTGCCGCCACCTGCATGGCTACAAGTCTCTATAAGGTCATTGATAGTCTGCCTGCAATCCTCACCGCTGTCAGGCTTGCATGACAGAATGTAATCACAGTCCCTGAATTCCGGCTCATGGATATTGGACAGTATCACTTCGGAAGTCGGGAGAGACTGTGCACAAGACACTGCAGCCAGTGCAACTATGGTAATAAGAATCGATCCGGCAACACGTTTCATTGTTTTTCAAGAATTAAAAAGTCATAGGCTGACAGTGACAATGTCGAGAATGAATATGGCTGTCCTGTCAAAAGATTCTTATACTGGGCAGATTTCAAGGTTGTCGACAGAGAATAGCTGGATTGCGTACCCCTTACATTCACCAGGACAAGCACTTCTTTGCCTTCATAACGGCGGATGAAGCTGACCACATTGGTATTTGATATCTTCTCGGTATTTCCTTTACGAATCGCTTCATTGTCGGAAAGGGTCATAAGATTGCAATATCTCTCGTAAATCTCAGGATTGACATTCCAGTTCATAACCGGAGCAGCGCCCTTGAAGATGGAGATACGACCGTCATAGCCGATTTCCTGCGAGCCGTATATCATAGGAGCGCCTCCCATTGTGAGCGCAAGCACAAACGCAGCATCAGCGGCGGCCTGGGAGCCATAAGTCTGCTGGACAGAAGCAGAAGCGCTCCTGTCGTGATTGGTCGAATGTCTCATTCTGGTCTTGCCTGCGTGTGAAGCCTGGCTGTTCCATTCATCCGCATCTGTAGCGAAGAATGTGCTTACAGTCATGCTTCTTCCAAAGAGCTGCTCAAGGGCATCACAATAATGCCATGCATAGTTGACATCAAAGCCGTAGTCGAGACAGACCGGCTGGGCAGCCTCTGCCAGCATTATGACTTTCCTGCCTTCCTGCATGGATTTCAATTCTTCGGATGCGCGTTTCCAGAACTCAAGAGAGACGCCACTGGTTCTGCCAGGCATTGCAGTGTCACATCTATAGCCGTCTATATTTGCAGTCTGTATCCAATATTTCATGACCTTAACCATCTCATCCTGGAGCTCACTATTGGTCCAATCGAAGAGCGCAGCGTCAGTATAAGAAGGACTATACTGCTGCATATACCATGAAGGATGCTCTGTAACCCATGGGCAATCTGCACCGCTATGGTTTGTAACGAAATCCAGGATTACCGCAATACCCCTGTCATGCGCATCAGATACAAGATCCCGCAAGTCCTGCAGAGAGCCATATTCCGAGTCGATTTCCCAGAAAGAAGACAGGCTGTACGGAGAACCTGACGGCTTACGGACCGTCGATGTCTTAAAAATAGGCATAACCCATAAAACATTCACTCCGAGCGCCTCTATCTTGTCCAATCGTGCTCTTATGGCATTCAGCGATTTATTGGCAGCAAAGATTCTCGGAGAAGCCTCATATATCTTCATACCATCCACAGATGGTACTCCGGCAAAGGCCCTGGCATAGTAATATCCCTCTTCCACACTATCATGGTATTCGCCTTCGCCTAGAACCACGGTATTGGAATATCGGCATCCCGCCTTCATGTCCTGTTTCATTCCTGTGTAATGAAAATATTCACAGGCACCATCATGGTAACGCACCTTTATATCCACCTTCTCTGAAGCAAAGGCGGCCGCAGGAAGGCATACGAAACGGGCCGAGATGGATGCGGCGTTGCGAAGGAAGGAGAACTTCACCTGCAGAGAATCAGACCAGCATACAGGTGATGGCTCCGCCGCATCATCTTCCATGTCAAGCACCTGCTGAATAGGGAAAACCCTGTCTGAGGCCTTGATGGTAACAGATTCTATCTTATGCCGAAGCGGATTGGATACAGTAATGTCCCACAGCAACGTAAGATGTTTCATAGCGACATTCACGCCGGAAAAGTCCGACCCTTCGACATCCGTAGCCGCCCACATCATGGTATTGGATGACATCTGCGAATCATCCTGGATCACAGGAATGGACACGAGCATGGCAGAATAATCAGGGGTCGAAGAGAAATCGCCCACTGACACACTGCCACCAGACTTGAAAAGCGGAGCATACGACTGATAACTATCCCTGTATGGATACATCATATATATCCTGCGGCGAGCCGGGTTTTCGACGACCTCGCCCTCGAACGAAGCCTTCTTGCTATCGATCAGAGCGCTTACTGTAAAACGATAATTCCCTTTCCCGTCCTCGATGTCGGTATCTGTGAATACCGACAGTTCGTCCGTATCGTTCCAAGAGACAGTTCCCGTCTTGTCTATATTTACCTTCGGGTCATTTATCTCCGTCGTGATACAGGTCCTGACCATATCCGAATGCGGCTGCTCCACCGCCTCCTGCTTGGCACAGGAGACGGCAGACAGCGCAATCACTGCAGTATAGAACGTCCGTCTCATTACTTGATCCAACGAGGATCGCCTATTTGATTTACATATACATCCGAGCCTGCAGCCACGGTGAAGTCACCGCCGGCAGCACCTGGTACGAGTGCAGCATTGTCCTTTTCGGTCTGGTTTGTAAGGATATCCAGGAGATAATTCTTGCTTGTAAGATCGATGGTCCATGTGCCGCGCCATGTAGCGGTGTAATAGTTATCAGCGATGGTATTGGTGTAATTGGTAAGAGAGCCCTCACGCAGAAGCATGAAGCTGGTGACGCCTGATTTGAGGGTATGGGTACCGGCAAACAGGTTTTCCTTGACTGCCACCTTGCCCTTGAGAGTACCAGACACGATGCTCAGAAGATAGTTGTTGCTTGAACTTGTATTCTTTGTATTGCCGAATGTGCAATTTGAGAAGTCATAGTCGATATCCACCTTTGAACTGCTATTCATATTGGTATAGAGCAGACAGCCGCAGCCGATGATTGTAGAATTGGTGATCTTGATCTCACGCATCTTGTCTGCGTTGTTGACAATATGTATCCATGCACGGGCAGCATCGAAAGTACTCTTTGATGTCCAGATGCTGTTGTTAAATACAATGCGGTCGACCTTCATTCCGGCAGAAAGGGATGAGGTCCTGACAATGCTATACTTGAAGTTGGTAAACTCACAGTTCTCAATTTCGAGATTTGCAATCGAAACATTATCAGCACCACCACTCTGCGTTGTATCTATAAATATGAAATCCTCTCCGGAGTCATTCGCTTTAAAGATAATATTCTCGAAGTGAATTGTTTCTACATTACACCCCGTCTTAGGACTTAATGCTGCCTTAGCCCCAATGGTAATCGTTGGCTTCTTGTTGGCAGGGTCAGACTTGATATAGATAGACCTTGTAGGGAAAATACGTGATGTGGTCTTGAATTCCACTGAAGTGCTCGGAGAAGACTCGAGCCAGAGTTTCACGACATCATCGCCCGCTTTGATCGCATCGGAAATGGCTGTTGCGATATTTGCGCCTGCACTTACAAGACGGTAACCCTTAGGAATGCTGCTGGTCTGCCCCTCGCCCACCTTCACGGCATTTGTAAAGCGCTGACCGGCCTTGGCGTCAAGAGCCTTGCCACTGAAAGTGAAACGCTCATAGCTCTGATCTTCATACACGATATCGATATAGAAGTCTGTAGCTTCGCATTCTACAGGAAGAAGTACAAAACGTGCAGAAAGATTGGATGCACTCTGAGCTGAGGCATATTCCATCGTGACTGACTTTGAATATTTGGAAGCGGTCACTGCAGGGGCATCAGCAGTCGCATCGAGACTTCCGGCAACCGCAAATACTGCAGATGACGCCTCAAAGCAGACAGCAGAGATATTCTTGCGCGCAGAATTATCGATGGCAACATCATATATCCAGCACAGCTGCTTCATAGCGACTTCCGCACCTGAAAAATCGTTGCCAGCCACAGCGCCTTTACCTGTCATAAGAGCATATTCGGAGTCGCTGCCGGCAGCCTGTACTGCAGGGACAGACACTGGCAGAGCCTGGGCAGACTCTGTACTGTACGCTTCATTGAAAGGATATACAACATACACGGCAGTACGTGCAGCATTGTCTGCAACATCACCATTGAACGATGCCGTCTTGTTGCCATCACGGAGGTTGTCGACAGAAAATTCATAGTTGGTGGCTGCATCTTCGGCATCTGTATCCGTGAACACAGAAAGCCTGTCTGCTGCAGACCAGTTCACTTTGCCGTCCGCAGCGATATCAACCTTGGAGGCTGGACTATTGACAGAGATTGTGACAGGCACAAGACCCTCTGAAGGTGAAACAGCGAGATTCTCCTTACAAGAAGCAAGAGCGCAGCAGGATGCTGCAAGAATGATATAATAAATCTTTTTCATAAGTTCTTCCTCCTCTCGTTTATAACAGTTCTCCCATATCCTGGAAATCTTCTACAGAAACAGAATCCCCTGAATCCGCCAGAATAATGTCTTGTGCAATCACATCAAGCTCTTCCAGAGCCGGTGTTGAATAAGAGTTAGTTTTCATTTTATTTTGATATTAGTTGTTTATTTGATCCATCTTGGGTCGCCTATGGCTTTGTTGTATACGGATGTGCCTGGCTTCAATGTATAATCGCCGCCAGAGGCATCAACAAATATATCGTTGTTATCCTCTCCATCAGGGAGGATGGCGATAGGATTCACAGAGGCATTGGTCGAGTCATCCGTAAATGTCTTCCACGATCTGGTACACCATAGCTCGTCTGTCTTGACGGACAGTTTGTTGGCGCGAAGTACCCTGTAGCTCTTGACGTTGTTCGTACCACCATAAAGGTTATACTCCAGCACTATTGTTCCCGACAGACTGGTGTTGGCGCAAGAGATATGGTATCCATTGGCTGAACCCTTCTGATTGACGAACGTACAATGCGACACTTCCAGATCGAAACTTGTATTGGTCATATTGTTGTAGAGCATGTAGAATATGCCTGATATCGTCGACCTCGACATTGATATGTTCCCGATTCTGTCGGTGTTCTGAGTAATATGGAACATAGAGTATGTGCCGTTATTGTTCGCCCAGTACAACTGAGAATCCACAAGACGCACGGTACGTATATTGCAGCCGCCGGCTGTACGCAGGAAAGAAGTGGAGAATGCCCCTTCGAATACACATCCATCCACTGATATTTCAGAGATCGTGCATCCACCGTTGTTGTTGAACATGCCGCTGCCTGACTTATCTGATATGAAGTTGATACCGGCAAGCCTTATATGATCAATCTCTGCCATATCCGTGAGGAATGCGTAGCTTGCGCTGACATTTACAACTGCCATCGACCCAGGGCTTGAGGATTCCAGAATGAAATTCTTGGAAATCACAATTGACGTGGTACCCAGATCGAAAGCCGCTCCAGCCTCGACGCTTATCTTCACAGAACGATATTTCCCGTTGGACATCATCGCATCTATCGCGCTGCGCAGGTCTTCTCCTTCTTTCACCTGTATCATCTTCGGATTAACCTCCATCCTGACTTCTTTCTGCGTAACTTTTCCACGGGCATCCTTCACATCCACCCTGATTGCCGTGATATAGTCCAGGATTTCCTGACCCGGCACCTCATATTCAAAATCAAGCGCAGCGACGCTCTCCACGTGCTCTGTATGCACCAGGCACTCATAATCCTCGCCCACGGTATAATACGATACCGAGACAATGCCTGTGCCGCTGCTGGCATGTCCGCTGACCTTGTAGGAGGCATACTCATCGACAGTTTCCGAACCGCTCGCTTCCACCTCAGGCGAAGGCAGAGGAGTATACTGGACAGGCAGCAGCACCTGACCAATCTTGCCGTACGAGTCCACAGCTGTTGCCCTTACAGACGTAGGCCTGCGATTGACATCATATTCCTCAAGAGTATAATCCTTGGAGTCGAAAACGAAAGACATAGGGTTCTCAAATGCCTCAATCACAGGCACAAGTTCCATAGGCGCACCGCTCTGGATAAGCTCTATCTTCACATATGAAAGATTTGCCTTGGCACTGACCGTAAAATTGAATTCCGGGATAGGATCACCCTCACTGAATGCAATGGCATCCTGAGTAAAACTGATCTGAGGCGCGGTGACAAATTCAATAATGGAAAATGACACTTCATCACTCACGCTATGTCCATTGGCGTCAGTGACCGTGACGCGGAACGCGCTCATGTCATCTGTAAACACGGGCCTTTCATATATGGAATGACGATGAGGGCTGTCAAATTTCCGGATAGCCTGCTTGAACTGCTCGCAGCGGCCATCGTTATATACCACAGCCATGCCGATCTCCTGCAATTGAGCGGCAGAGTTTATCACGCAGGTGACATATGGGTTATCCGATACGTTCATGTCGACCTGCATTTTCTCGAACTGGAAATCGATATCGATACTGCTCGCCACGACAGGCTCCCTATGGCATGAACACAAGGCCGTCAGAACGAGAACTCCCAATGTATATCTTAAAAATCCTTTCATAGCAGCACCCTCCTATTTAACATAAACACAATGTCTGGACAGAATATGCGCAGGACCGTTAGTCATGAGATAATCGCTGGCATAAGCCTTAATCATAGTGCTTCTGCCACACTGATCCATGAAGCAGACCTTGTCCTGCTGCTTCTGCGACAGCGAGCCGTCATCATTAAGTTTGACGGTCATGACCGCATCCACATTCTCCCACAGTGTGATGACATGTACCGGGTCATATGATATTGTACCGTTATAACTGCTATATTCACCTTTTATGATATGAAAGAGCAGGATATCCTTCAGCTTGTCCACCGGAACTTCCGAAATATCACCGGCACCGAACTGCGGAAGGACATACGAATTGAACGCTGTTTCGTTCAGAAGCAGATACGTGTAATTGTGAGACTCGGCATAATATGATTCCATAGAGCAGAGCTTGACCGCCTCCTCCATTGTGGCGAATGAATCACCGGAACATATAAACTCCCAGCATGAAACGCCCTGATGCGGATCGAGCGGCTGCGGATCATACTTTACAGACTTCTGCAACGGGAATTTGCTGCATGAACACATGGCAGCAATTGAAACAAGTATGACAATAAACTTCTTCATATCATTCACCTGAGCCGTATCCGGCGTTTTGAGTTAGTTTGCTATTTTCATCCAAATGAGACTTGGCAATCGGGAAAAGATATTTGGCAGGATCCAAGACCAGGCCTATATCGCTGGCATGACCCGTACGAAGCAGATCGAACCAGTATTTTCCTTCGCCTATGAATTCCACAGTTCTCTCATTGAGAATGGCAAGTATAGCCTCGTCCGACGAGATGAACTCTGATACCTTGTATGCGTCAAGACCGGCTCTGGTATGAATCTTATTGAGCTGATGCACGGCCTCTTCTATCTGATTGGTTGCAGCCAGGGCTTCGGCATGCAGAAGCACAAGGTCTGTCATCCGATACAGAACGATATCACCGTCCGACACCACTCCGCCTGTTCCGAACTTGGATCCCTCAGGCCAGAACTTGTTGGCGATAGTTGTAGGGCTTCCACTCTTGAATGTAGCTTCCGAGCGCTTGTCACCCTTTTTGAACGCCATCATCAGCTTGTCAGAAGGGAAAGCCTTGCCGGAGCCGGAACAGAAGTAGGAAGTGTTACCGTTGGTACCATTCTCCAGCTCGTCATAATGCAGGTAGAAGATTCTTTCCTTATTCTGGCTGGCGAGGCCGTCGGCACTGTCAAATTTTGCGAATATCGCTCTGAAAGAGTTATTGAATGTAGTCTGCGATGCGCCTTGTGATACAGAAAGAGTCTTCCAGTACGATGCAGATGACGATTCCGGTGCGAGAGCATACACCTTATCCATCACGCCTATCACCTTCTCATACTCATGGCGCCATGCATACACATCCGCCATAATGGCATATATGGCCATTATATTTATCCTTGAGCGCTTGAATGAAGCAGAGGTCAAAGTCTGGGAGAAGAGCTCCGCAGAGGCAAGGTCGCTCTCGATCTGCTGAAGGATGGTCTCAGAGGATGTCCTGGATTTATATACTTCATCCGGGCTATATAGCTCCACTGGCTCCAGATAAAGCGGAGCATCGCCCCACACGCGTACTATATAGAAATAACACAATGCACGCAGAGCATAGCACTCACTCAGATATGCATTCTTGACAGTAGACTGCATGCTCACATCCGGAGCATACTTGAGAACCAGGTTTGCACGTCCGATAGCCTGATACAGATTTGTCCATTGAGCCGCTGAATTGGCAGAAGTCATGATATTGTTGATAATATCATACTGATCAGGTCCATTAGGCTGGTTGCCGATATAGTTGCCACCCCTGAGCTCTCCCCAATCATAACACCCCTTGGCCATTGCACGTGAGAGAGAATAGTATACCGATGTAACGGCATTCTCGACGTCTGATTCAGATTTCCAGTAACTACCCGAAGTCAGGCTGCTCTTTGGCTCCAGTTTCAGACAGGATGCCAGAGACATAACCAGAATTGACAGAATAATTATTTTTTTCATAGCACCCTTTTTTTAGAAACTGAAACTAAGACCAAAACCATACTCGCGTTTACGCGGATAACGGTTGGAATCTATTCCGAAACTCAAGGCACTTGACCCTGAGAACTCCGGGTCGAATCCAGAATATGCAGTCCATGTCAGCAAGTTGTTGCCATAGACATATGCAGACAGATCTTTCATCTTCATGGCCTTTGTCCACTTACGCGGCAACTGATATGTAAGCTTAACATTCTTGAGCTTGATATATGAGGCATCCTCGATCCAGAAGTCAGCAGGGCCGAGCCTGTTGTATTCGAAAGTGGAAACAGGCCTTGGATATACTGAAACGTCGCCCGGCTTCTCCCACATATTCGCTATCACGTCCGGCTCAGGAGATGTGTATGTACGCTGGAAAGAGTTACGCACCTTGCGGCCGTAGTTAAAGATCTGGCCACCCACAGAATAGAACATCGAAACGTATAAAGACAAGCCCTTATATGACAACGTCGTATTGAGTCCTCCGTAAAAATCCGCCTGCGCGCAGCCAAGCCTTACGCGATCGTTCGTATCGATAACGCCATCACGCGCTTCGTCAGACTCGATCCAGTTGACGTCACCTCCCTTGAACACCTGCCCGTCGGAATATCTTTTCTGGTGGACAGCTCCGCTGTATGGCGCACCGTCAAGCAGATACTTGCCAGTGAACGAACCCTCGTTGAAGACAGGAGTAAGCTGGCGCCAGTCATCTGTGAAAGCATTTGACTCATCATACTGGAAGATACCGTCATGGCGATATCCGTAGAACTCTCCCACCCTTGCATTCTCCTGTACATAGATTGCATTGTTCGAACCGGTATAGAACGGGATACCATCCGCGAGTTTGACGATTACCGCGTTATTCGCCGAAATATTGAAGTTCACATCCCACTTCCAGTCACGTGTCTTGAGGACATTTGCAGCTATGGAGAGCTCGTAACCCTTATTCTGCATCTTGCCTACGTTTCTGGTAATCGAGCTGTATCCCGTCTCCTTGGGAAGCTGGCACTGATACAGCAGATCCGAAGTATTCTTGATGTAATAATCGAATGTGATGCCAAGCCTGTTGTTGAAGAAGGACAGATCCACTCCGACGTTGGTCTGCGCAGTGGTCTCCCAACCGATATCCGGATTCCCAAGACGTGAAGGAGCTATGCCGGACACCCCTTCATAGAAATTGCCGGGAGAATATATCATATATGACTCATAATTGCCTATTGCGTCATTACCGGTTATACCGAAACTTGCACGAATCTTTCCTTCATGCAGGAAAGAAGAGCTCCAGTCCATAAACGACTCTTCCGAGAATCGCCATCCCGCAGAAGCAGATGGAAAGACGCCCCATTTCTTATTCTGCCCAAAACGTGATGAAGCGTCTGCACGAAGATTGGCAGCCACCAGGTAGCGATCGGCAAATGCATAATTGACTCTTGTGAAAAAAGACAGAAGCGAATGCTGATTAATGGTGGAATTGGTTTCTGAGGCTTTGATAGATGAAGCGAAATTCAGGGTATATATCTGGTCTGTGGTATAATCCTGACCTGTCACCTTCAGAAAATCCGTATGCCAGAACTGATAACTCTGGCCAAGCACTGCAGACACATCATGCCTATCCTGCTTGAACGTGTAATTCAGGAAGTTCTCATTCAGGATTGTGTAGGTATAGTATGCCTGATCCACTCCCGTGGTCTTATCTGTTGCCACCGTACCAAGGAGTGGAGATGGTTTGAAGGTCTGCGTCCTGTTACTGTTATACGTGCCGGAAAGATTGGATGTGAACGTGAGTCCTGGAGCAAGATCTGCCTGGAGATAAGTCAGAAGTGAGGTAAACACCTTCTGGTTCTTGTTCACGCCTTCCAATGCATATGTAAGCGCACTGTTCCTGTTCTCGATATTATGCATCGGCGCCCCGTCCGCCTGGTAGATATTCCAGAAAGGTACCCAATCATATAGCTGAGACAATACAGCAGACTCGGAATACAGGCCATTCTGGAAAGAATAAGTGGCATACACCTTGTGCCCCATCTTTACCTTAGGCGCTGCCTGATATTCGACATTCACGCGCATGGTACCCTTTGTGAAATTGCTGTTCACAACTATACCGTCTTCGCGCAAAAGACCGAGACCGGCGTAGTATTTAACGTCCTTCTGACCTCCACTGGCACTCACATCCAGCTGATGTTTGCCCGAGGTCCGGAGAAGATCGTCAAGAATATTATACGGAGAGTTCAGGAAACGGTTATAAGGATCTTCATATGTGGAAGCACCTTTCTCACCCATACCCATGCGCACCTTGTCAAAATATCTGAACTGCTCCGGAGTGGTGAGAGTGATACAGTTGGCTATGGTATTGGCGCTGTACTGATATTTGGCTGAAAGCCTGGCCCTGCCGGAGTTGCCTTTCTTGGTTGTGACAAGAATGACGCCATTGGCAGAACGCGAACCGTATATTGCTGCAGATGCCGCATCTTTAAGAATCTCTATCGACTGTACATCACTAGGGTTGATCATGTCTGCATCATCAACAGGGACGCCGTCCACAACATAGAGCGGATTCACACCCTCTCCGAAAGTCGCAATACCGCGCACCCTCACTGAAGCGCCCTCTCCCGGAGCGCCCGAATTGGTCACAATCTGCACGCCGGGAGTCTGACCCTGCATGGCCTCAAATATATCGGTTGGCATCTTGTTCTCAATCTCAGCTGATGACATAGAGACCACTGCGCCCGTTATATCTCTTTTACGGACAACACCATAACCTATGACGACAGCTTTGTCGAGCTGATTTACATCCTCCTTCATCACGACATCGACCTGAGAAGAAGATGCCTTTACCTCGGCACTTCTATAGCCTAGGCATTTTATCTCGACAATGGCGCCTTCAGGGACCGAGGTTAAAAGAAATTTACCGTTAACATCCGTTATGGCGGCGTTATTCGTTCCTTTCTGCACTACCATGGCGCCAATCACTGGATTGCCATCATCAGCTGTCACCTGGCCCGTGAAACGCACGGATCTCTGTGCAAATGCAGAGATGGGGTACAGCGCTACGAGAAAGACTGTTAAAAAGACGATCAACTTGTATTTTTTCATACCCATCAATTAAACCGGTTTCCGCAAAATTATATACTATTGACCTATTGCATATAGTAACTTTAGTTATATTTGGGGGTAATTTTGTAAACAGCAGACATGGATAAAGCTAGTTACAGGTCAATCGCAATTACCACTCTTTTACTTATTTCTGTATCCGTACAGACACATGCAAAAGTATCATATGCATGCCCCGACGACCTTAAAACCATAGAACACGGCGCCGTATACTCTTTCCATCAGGCGCCAGATGGAGCGTTGTGGATGAACACCAATTACGGTTTATACAGATATAACGGCCATAATCTTGAACATGTATACAGCCAGCTTCCATACCACAGCATTTGCGGAGATGACGGAGAATGCATATACCTGCCTTCACCGAACAGTATTCTGCGCGTCAATACATACAATCGCGAGGCAAAACACCTGAGAGGGGCAAACATCGATTACCAGCACTGTGCAATGGCCATACATGACAAATCCCTGCTTGTTGCGACAGGTGACAGAATATACACTTCCACAGACAGAGACAGCCTGGTATTGAAGACATCGCTTCCACAGGAGGAAGAAATCAGATATCTGCAGGTTTCTCCTCAAGGAGCCATTCTTATTGCAACTGCCAGTGGCAGAATATACTCATGCAACGATGACATGAATAATATGGACATGGTATTCGAAACCGATGACGCATTCTCGTCGCTATACTATGATCATTCGGGGCATCTGTGGGCGGGGCTTCTCAATAAAGGCGTTCTTGAACTGGATAAGGATTTCCATATACTTTCGCAGCATTCCCATGCCATACAGGATGGGAACAAACGACTCCTCAGGGATGCAAGGACATTCTGCGAAGACGCATCCGGGAATATATATGTCGGAGCGATAGACGGTCTGTTCGAGATCTCTCCCGAGGGGCAGTGTACTGCAGAAAGCGAGTATTCGCCACGCGGTCACTCCATATGCGCACTTTTCAAGGATAGGGAAAAGAATATCTGGGTCGGCACCTTCTACAATGGGGCCTTCCTCTGCGAAGTGGACAATTCTCCATTCCAAACTATTGACATAGACGAGTCAGTGAGGCTTATCAACTCCCTTGTCGAAGACAAACGCGGCGATATATGGATTGTAACCGACCACTACGGACTTTGGAGATATGACATAAGGTCGCGTAAATGCGTCCTCATTTCCCACACACTGGATAGAAAATTCAAATCTGCATATTATGACAAAGAATCTGACGCAATCTGGATCGGAGAGCATATGGGATGCCTGAACAAATACGATATCCGTTCCGGCAAGTGGTCAGAATACCCTGTCATATCTGAATACAACAGTAAAAGCGCTGTAAACATATACGACATCAAGAGAAAGTCAGGCGAGATGTATCTTGCCGCTGCCGACGGCATATATCTGTTCTGGCCTGAGAAAGAAAAGGCAATCTCAAGAAAGATACCCGGATACGACACACATACCTACGCTTTGGAGTCGGATGAAAACGGCACGATGTGGATATGTGGCAACAGACTGTACCGCTATACAAGCATAGATGGACTGGAATCACTTCCTGAACTCCATGACGGAGTATGTTCCAATATACACTGCGGAGAGAACGGAGAACTTATGCTTGCAACCCTTGGTGAAGGATTCATATACGTCAAAGACGGTCTGAAAAGAAGGTTCAATTCCGAAACGCCAGGACTTCCGGATGATTATGGATACTTTGTAGATAAGATAAGCGACTCGCTGTATGTCGGAGGGACACGAACAGGTCTGTCCATCATCGACATCAGGAATAACAGGTGTTACAACTACGGACAGATGAACGGACTCGGTCTGAGTTCTGCGCGAGAAGGGTACATCCTGCACCGAAGCAATGGCACCATCTGGATTGGCGGCACAGATGGTATCGTGCAGCTTGACCCTGCAAGCATAAGGCTGCCCGAGAACAGCTCCTTCATTGCCTTCGACAATTTCAAGGCTGACGGGCAGAAGATAATGATTCCAAGGGATGGCAGCATGACTCTTGACCCGGAGCAGAACCATTTTACCGTGGACGTCACTGATTTCAACTATGCCGGCATCATACCCTCAAGATTCGAGTACAAGCTGGAAGGAAGTGACGACAGTTTCCATACATTCAACCCGCAGAACGAACTGGTGTTTGCAAACCTGCAACCTGGCAGATACAAACTGATAGTTCGGCGCAAGGGCATGTCCGAGGACAGCGCACCACAGCAGCAAAGCCTGGACATCACCATCAAAACTGCCTGGTATCGTTCGATAACAGCAATAATACTGTATATCGTACTGGCATGTTCGATAATATTCACCATTGCCTACATGGTATACTCGCGCAAACTGCTTGCTCGCGAGCTGGAGTCGAAGAAAAAGGAAAATGACGACAGAATGAGGTTCTTTATAAATGTCTCACACGAGCTGCGAACTCCGTTGACGATGATAATAGGGCATCTTGAACTATTCTTCCGTACAAACGGCCACAAAAGCAAGGGCGCGAACAATATCGAGAACTCATATAAACAGGCCCGTCAGATGCACAAGCTTGTATCCGATCTCCTGGACTTTGAGAAACAGAATCAGGGATACACATCCATTGCCATCTCGAAGGCCGACCTGTGTTCCGTACTATCTGAGACGAAAGAAAACTTCGCCCAATACGCCCAATACCGCAATATCAGCCTGAGCCTCAAACTCCCCGTCACGGAAACTGTAGGATGGATAGACACAAAACAAATGAAGACAGTGCTCTCGAACCTGCTTGCAAACTCGTTCAAGTTCACCAATGACGGCGGAAGCATAGAAGTTGCTCTCGAACACAGACGCGAAGCCGAAGAGGCCATCATAAGCATATCCGATACCGGGTCCGGCATCAGTCCGGATGCCTTGAAGAAGATCTTCGACCCGTTCTATCAAGATCCTGTCGGCAATACATGGGAACGCAAGAACCAGGGTACCGGCATCGGGCTTGCCATATGCAAAGGCATAATAGAGTTGCACCACGGAACGATTGAAGCCTTTAACACCGAGCATGGAGGAGCCAAGTTCATTATAAGATTGCCATTGAATGACAAATGGTATGAAGGTGATTCCAAAGTTTCAATCGCAGGAGAGAACAGCGAGACATCGACTCAGATCACACCATATCCGGTTCCTGAAACATTGCTGGAAAAGGAAGCACAGGCTGTCAGTCTGCCGACAGATTATAAAATGCTGATAATAGAAGATGACGCTGACATGCAGGCAATGCTGGTATCAATATTCAAACACAAATACAATATAATTACAGCCTCCGACGGAGCAAGCGGCCTGGATGCAGCCCGCACGCAACAACCGGATATCATCATCAGCGATGTCGCCATGCCGGTAATGGACGGTCTCACACTCTGTTCATCTCTTCGAAAGGATTTCGAGACATGCCATATTCCTGTCATACTGCTCACCGCGCACACTTCGATAGGCAGTAATATCGAAGGAATCAATATGGGTGCAGATGATTATATCACCAAACCGTTCTGCATTGAGATACTCGAAGCCAGATGTGCAAATCTTCTTGAAAACAGGCGCATCCTGCGCGAGAAGTTCAAACAAAGCTTTTCAGGCATAGACGCAATCGTTAAGACCGAGAAGGACAACGACTTCATGAGCAGACTCATAGGAGTGGTCGAACAAAATCTTCTGTCCCCTGACCTGAACGTAAACCTGCTATGCAAGGAGATGCACATAAGCCGTCCTATTCTTGACAAAAAGATAAAAGGCATCACAGGCAACTCTCCGCGAGAGTTTATAGAGAATATCAAGATGAAACAAGCTGTCCGTCTGCTTCAGGAAAGCCAGATGAACATTTCAGAAATAGCATATGAACTTGGATTCAGTTCTCCGAAATATTTTGCTATAAGATTCAAAAAAATCTACGGGGTCAATCCTTCACATTTCAAGTCTTAATCATTATCTTTGCACGTTCTAAAAAAGGATATACGATGAATACACTTTCAAAGAGACTTCAGAACCTCTCTCCATCCGCTACTTTCGCCATGTCTCAGAAGAGCAGCGAACTCAAGGCTCAGGGCGTTGATGTAATCAACATGTCTGTAGGCGAGCCGGACTTCAACACTCCCGACCACATCAAAGAGGCCGCAAAAAAGGCCGTGGATGAAAACTGGTCACGCTACTCTCCCGTTACGGGTTATGCCGACCTTCGCAAGGCAATATGCGAGAAGCTTCGCAAAGAGAACGGGCTCGAATATGCTCCGGAGCAGATAGTCGTATCGAACGGCGCAAAGCAGAGCATCACAAACACCGTCCTCACACTTGTAAACCCTGGCGACGAAGTGATAATCCCTGCTCCATACTGGGTAAGCTACCCTCAGATGGTGAAGCTTGCCGAGGGAACACCTGTATTCATCGAAGCTACCATCGAACAGGATTTCAAGATCACGGCCGAACAGCTGGAGAAAGCCATCACACCAAAGACCAAGCTTATCATCCTTTGCTCGCCATGCAATCCGACAGGCTCTGTATACAGCGAAGAAGATCTCCGTCAGCTCGCAGAAGTCATCGTAAAGCACGACGGCCTCTACGTAATCTCCGATGAGATATACGAGCACATCAACTATATAGGTAAACATACCTCGCTCGCTTCATTCCCCGGAATGAAAGAGCGCACTATAGTTATCAACGGAGTCTCAAAGGCATACGCAATGACAGGATGGCGCATAGGATTCTCCGCTGCACCGGCATGGATCACCAAGGGCATCAACATGCTCCAGGGCCAGTATACCAGCGGCCCTTGCTCTCTCAGCCAGAAGACAGCGCAGGCTGCATGGGAAATGGATCAGCAGTGCGTGGAAGACATGAGGGTGGTGTTCCAGCGCAGACGCGACCTGATAGTGAAGCTCGCCAGCGAGATTCCAGGTCTCGAGGTCAATGTGCCACAGGGAGCCTTCTACCTATTCCCTAAATGCTCATCATTCTTCGGCAAGACGGATGGTGACAGAGTGATCAACAGCTCTACAGACCTTGCAATGTACCTTCTTGAAGTGGGTCACGTGGCCACAGTAGGCGGTGATGCCTTCGGCTCGCCGGAATGCTTCCGCATGTCCTATGCCACTTCGGACGAGAATATCACCGAAGCCCTGCGCCGAATCAAAGACGCTCTTGCAAGGCTGAAATAAAAAAGCGGACAGCACCTGACATCAAGCCAAGGCCAAGTCCCGGATAGAAAGCTGCAAAAAAGGCTTGCGGCATACCCGGGATCATGCTGAAACCTATGCCCATGGACATCATTATGCCTATGAGCATATAGCCTTTCGCGCTCATGAAACGATAGATAGGGAACTTCTCCCCTTCCAGGGCCCATATTCTTGATGTATATTTCGCTGAGACCCTCTTGAACATAAAGAAGAAACCTGCCGCTATGGCGACAGCTATAATGACAACAGGCAGCCTGTGGTCAGCAGCCAGCGCAGGTATTCCTTTTCTCAGGATATTACATGCGGCCACTGCCCACAGGCTGCCATTCGTGGCTATAAGCCATCTCTTACCCATAAGGAAGAACCCCAGACTAATACTTGGTAAAGTTGTACTTCTTTCTGAGTTCCTCTTTCTGCTCCTCTGTACGAGAGTTGAAATAGCCCTTCCATCCAGGGCAGAAATTGATGTGCCATCTCCAGAACCTGCCTGCTATTGACTTTGGTGCATTATCGTACTTTGCACGAAGCGGACAGTTCTCGCATTGATAAGTCTTTTCTTCTGTTGCCATGTCTTGATAGTTAAAGTTATTTGTTGTTAAGTAGCTTTCTTAGTATACGTAGAAGTTCAATGGCCTCTTCCTGAGAGATGGCGACACATCCCGCCATCTTAGCAGGGACCTCAAGCGCCTTTGCACGCAATTCCTCTCCTTTAGATGTTATAGTTGCCGTCACGACTCTCTCATCCTCCACACTGCGCTGCCTGGTAATCAGACCGGCAGACTCCATCTTCTTAAGCATAGGAGTGAGGGTGCCGCTATCCAGGCACAGCATATCCCCAAGTTCACCTACGCTAATGCTTTTGCGTTCCCAGAACACCATCATGGCGATGTACTGGGTATAGGTCAGGCCCAGAGGATCCAGAAAAGGCCTGTACCTCCTCACAACTTCCTTCGCAGCTGCATAGAGCGGGAAGCAGAGCTGATTTTCAAGTTTCAGAGGATCCATATACCGGGATTAGAGATATTTCTGAATCTCTTTTTCCAACTGAGCAGGAGTTACGGCAGGACCGAATCTTCCCACGACATTACCCTGACGGTCGACAAGGAACTTCGTGAAGTTCCACTTGACAGCATTGCCGAAAACTCCCTTTTTCTGCTCTTTAAGCCACACATAGAGCGGAGAAGCATTCTCACCATTTACGTCAATCTTCGCGAATTGCTTGAACTGCACGTCATAGTGGAGAGAACAGAATGAAGCTATCTCCTCCTCATTTTCAGGCGCCTGATGTGCAAACTGATTGCAAGGGAAGCCGAGCACGGCAAGACCCTTGTCGCTGTAATCAGCGTGAAGTTTCTCAAGGCCGGTGAACTGAGGTGTAAAGCCGCATCTTGTGGCAGTATTCACGATAAGCACCACCTTGCCGCTGTATTCAGCCAGGCTGACAGGCTGCTTCTGCATGTCAAGCACTGTAAAATCATATAAATTCATAATTCAAATATTTTGGTTGTACACAATTTAATTTTATGCTGCAAATATAATCATAAAATTTTACATGCAAAGAAGAGAGTGGAAATCTTTACTCTACAGTTACGCTTTTTGCCAGATTTCTCGGTTTGTCGACATCCAGGCCCTTGGCCACCGACGTATAATAGCCGAACAATTGCAGAGGTATAACCGCCAGACTGCCTTTGAAGTGCTCATCCGTACGCGGCACATATATGGTAAAATCAGCAGTATCCTCAACTTTGTAATGGCCACGCGAAGTGACAGCCATAAGGAAAGCACCTCGAGACTTGCATTCCACCATATTGGATAGTGTCTTCTCATAAAGAGCATCTTGCGTGAGTACACCAACAACGAGAGTGTTGTCCTCTATGAGTGAAATCGTGCCATGCTTGAGTTCACCCGCAGCATAAGCCTCACTATGCACATAGGAAACTTCCTTCATCTTAAGACTTCCCTCCAGGCACACGGCATAATCAAGCCCCCTGCCTATAAAGAATGCATCACGGGCATTTGCATATTTGGATGCAAACCACTGTATCCTTTCCTTGTCTTCGAGCAGGCTGGACACCTTATCAGGAATAGACATAAGCTCAGCAACAAGAGAACAATATCTCTCATCATCGATTCTGCCGAGGACACGAGCAAATTCGACGGCAAGAGCGTCAATGGCCACAAGCTGGGTACTATACGCCTTGGTTGTAGCCACAGCTATCTCGGGACCTGCCAGTGTATACATGACATGATCGGCTTCCCTCGCTATAGAGCTTCCAAGCACGTTCACTATGGCCAGAGTGACAGCTCCTCTGCTCTTGGCTTCCCTGAGAGCTGCAAGACTGTCTGCAGTCTCACCCGACTGTGAAATTATTATCACAAGATCATCCTTGCCGACGATAGGCTTGCGGTATCTGAACTCAGAAGCCAGCTCGACACGGACAGGGATTCCGACAAGGTCTTCTATCACATACTGAGCTTCGACACCCACATGCCATGCACTACCGCACGCCGCTATCGTAACAGACCGGAACGAGCGGATGAGATCCTCGCCGATACCCGTTGAAGAGATGTCGATACGACCATCTTTTATCACAGAATTGAGAGTATCGGCTATCGCTTTCGGCTGCTCATGGATCTCCTTCATCATGAAATGCTCATACCCTCCCTTCTCTGCAGATTCCGCATCCCAGGTGATAGATACGATCTCCTTTTCGATCTGTTCCCCTTCAATATTGAAGAAAGACACTTCCCTAGCCTTGACGCAGGCCATCTCATGATTGCCCACATAATAAACATTCCTGGAATATTTGAGAATTGCCGGAACATCCGAAGCAATGAAAGATTCTCCGTCCGTAACACCTATGATCATGGGGCTGTCCTTTCTGATTGTCCATATCTGATCGGGAAAATCCTTGAACAGGATAGCCATGGCATATGAGCCACGTACACGAAACATTGTCTTGGAGAGGGCTACAGAAGGACTGCCGTACATTTTATAATAGTAATCGACCAGTTTGACAGCCACTTCTGTGTCCGTGTCTGAATAGAAGATGTAACCTGATTTCTGAAGCTTGTCCTTAAGCTCCTGATAGTTCTCTATGATACCATTGTGAACACCCACTACGGGAGAATCTGAGGCATCCTCACCAGAGATATGAGGATGGGCGTTCATTTCGCTAGGCTCTCCATGTGTAGCCCAACGCGTGTGTCCGATACCTATATGACCTGGCAGAGCAGATCCGCCATCGATCTTGTCAGAGAGCATCTTCAAACGGCCCTTGGCCTTCACCACACGTACTTTACCGTCTTCGCCGCGAACAGCGATACCCGCAGAGTCGTAACCTCTGTATTCAAGCTTTGAAAGTCCATCAAGCAGCACCACGGCTGCATCGCCATGACCTATATATCCAGTTATTCCACACATATATCCATGGCCTTTAGAATTGCGTTAATGCTGGTTTTCATTTTACCGTATATTATTTCTGAAACCAAATATGTAAGTGCAAATTTACAAAAAATACGGTTAGACCATTATAATCCATGAAAAACTTAGTACATTTGCTGAGAAAGTATAATGTCAAACTGGTCGCCGTCGGTAAATGTCTCCTCTGCGACCACTACCGACAGTCAAAGGCCCATTAAACAACTTCGCTAAAGTCAGTGTGGAGGACCGACTCCAGCCTTGATACCGTCTGAAAGTTGGCTTTTGCGATATCTTGCGATTTCTGCTCATAAGCGCGAATCATCCTGAGCGAGATTCCAGAAATTCTGGATAACTCTTCTTGAGTGAGGCCATATCGTTCTCTCGCTTTTTTCAAAGGACTTATGGACGCGCTCAAGGATTCAGCTATAATTCTATCGGCGACAGCAGCAAACTTCTCCAGGTCCGCTTCGTGCAGCGGATGATACAGTGCAATAACCTTTTCTATGTGAAGGCCATTGTCATTTATGAAGCGGAACGACCTTCCCGACTTCCATTGATAGTACGCCAGGACCCATCCGGCCCAATATTCCGCAGATAGGGTGAATGTCCCGTCAATCACATCTGGCGACTCTCCGGTCGTGAGCTCGGCAACACGGGACGCAAGTTCCGCTCCTGAATACCCGGCGACATAACGAGGATTGCATTTTTCTATCTGGCTGGCGACTCCGCTCGTCAGAAACATCCGATAAAACATCTGCGGAGAAAAGCCGCACTGATTGATGCCACAATCCATCATTGTGGCAAGGTTTTCCATGGCATACGGCAGGTATACCTCATTATAAGCGTGGGTCTCCATTCTTCATGCCTCCTCTTATAATATCAATTACGTAAATCTCATCGTAAGAGAACGCATGCGAGGAAATATCCTTATACCTTTCCCTGGCCAAACGGTCCCTTTCGCAATATCTGGCATAGTATTCACTGCGATCTGCGGGAAATATCTCCCCTTTCGTGATAGACTTGAATGCGCGTTCGCTTTTCAGAACGACCTGCTCACCCAACTTTCCGAGCATCATAGCCTGCTTGAGATCTCCGAGAGACAGTGTATTGCTGATAAAATCGCGCGCATAAGAGAAATATGAGTCATCTGCCCTGTAACCCTTTATGATGTCGTAGGACTTAGAAGCTGTTTTGAAATGAATCAAAAATAATGTTATATAAACGCATAATTTATTGAA
>JAZRXU010000113.1:0-5602 GCA_045600345.1 Candidatus Cryptobacteroides sp.
ATGTATCGTTTGGCAACAGTTTTTAGGTTAGCATCCGTACACCCTCCCCACAGGTTTTGTCGGGTGCGCCGGTATATTTCACAATTCACAAAATTGCCAAGTTTACAACAATATGTATAATTGTGACATAGATATTGCTGGCGAACAAGGTAATAATGCAATAGTAAAAGAAAGCACTTATTTATTTTTCGTAGATGACAGTCACGACGTTAGTCCGCAATCTGATTTTCACCTTGCTGACTCCCTTGGTGTTGGTGCTGCAACAGACGGCACTGATATTGGCATTTATGGTGGTGAAGGTTTTAAGGATGATTGCTTAGTCCCAATACCGAGAATTGTCAGTTTTCAAATAAAAGACAGGACAGATGTGAACGGTAAACTGAAGATAAGGATTGAAGCTAAATTTGACTGATGGTGCCACGTTTGTCATATAGGTTGTTGTGCTGCATAATACTGATAACTGTGACATCAGCTATGCGAGCACAGACTTCACATTGTGAGTACTGGTTCGACAATGACTATACCAGTCATAAGACCATCATACCTTGGAATAGTGAAAGTGCCGGTGGCATTGATTTTGAAATTGAAACAGACCATCTTCCATCCGGCCTTCATTGGCTGAATGTACGTGTAGCTCGTTCCGATGGTTATTATAGCCCGATAGCGACCAGTTATTTTTTTAAACAGTATTCATTCTCACCTCAGTATGACGGAGACTCAGTGATCCTTGAGTATTGGTTCGATAATAGCATTGAGAACAGGTCGGAACTACCTGTAGAGTTGAAAGATAGTGTCATGCTGGTTTCCTCCAGTATCGATATTGATTCAGATAGTACAGTGACTAAGGGAGTACATCGGCTTAATGTTCGTATTGTTGCCAAAAATAGATTTAGCCCTTTTAGTTCCAAGGTGTTCCTGAATGGAATGACCGGTAACGATATGAGGATGGAATACTGGCTGGACAGTGATTTTGAGCATCGCGGTACAGTGCAGCCGTCGGCATTGGACAGTGTGGTGGCATTTACTGATGAGTTGAATTTGAGTCATGCCACACCCGGTATTCACATGATGCATTTCAGAGTGACAGACATGACGGGTACGATAGCCGGTCCGGCAGACAGCACTCAGGTCATGGTGCTAGTACCGTATAAGGGTGATGTCAATCAGGACGGAACGATAGACATAGGTGATGTTCCGGCATTGGTCAGCTTCATATTCGGACGTGAGAAGCCGACATTCAGCTTCAGCGAGGCGGACCAGAATGAGGATGGCAGGATTCAGGTGAATGATCTGGTTATGCTCGTCAACGTGATACTGGACTACCATCTGGGCGATGCAGACTTGGTTGCTCCGCGACTTGCAAGTGTACGTCACAGCGATGGTATCGTGTCACTCGGCATAGATAACCCGCAGATGTTTACCGGAGTGCAGTTCGATATGCATTTGACTGACGGTCAGCAACCCAGTCGCATTATACCCGGCGATGCCAGCCACTCGTATCTGTGCAGGATGATAGATGGCAATACAGTTAGGGTTGTGGTATATTCTGTGAACAGTGCCACATTCCGGAATGAGAGTGCCGTAACCATAGCGTTGGGAGGCGATGTTACCGGTGATGTGACAATATCGAACATCCGTATGGCTGATGTAAATGCCACGACCGTGCCAAGTGAGCAGGTGACGCTTTCCGATGTGACAGCGGTCCAGGACATATACAGTGATGGTACGAGCGGCAGTGATGAAGTATTCACCATCTCAGGCATACGTCTGACGAGTGACGGAACTCCCATTCATGGTTCTGACATACCTGTAATATACATACGCAATGGCCGCAAGACCTTATAGTTTTAAGAGAGTTTCTTGTGACAACCGTTTCTGACGGTGCATAAGATGGTTTTTTTGTTGGAGGAGTGGAAATAGGACAGTTACTGATGAGGCGTATTTCTAATTTATTGCTTTTGCTGTTGGCTCCAATATCGGAATTGTTTGCTGACAATGTGTTTAACGATAACAATAATGTGTATCTGACGGATGGGTCTGTCTATATTGGGTCACAGTACGTGTTGCCTGTCAGAATGACGAATTCTGTGGCGTTCGTGGCGTACCAGATGGATTTGTATCTTCCTTCCGGCATATCTGTGGCAATGGATGGGGAGAAGATGGCTATTTCGGGAGCCAGAATGTCGGCTACTCACGTCTTGGAGAGCATGGTCATGAGTGATGGTGCCATACGCCTGCTGTGTTATTCCAATGACAATAGTCCTCTGACGGGAAACAGTGGTGAGATTGCCTTCATTACGCTTGACTCCACTGTCAATGAAGACTGCGAGTTACCTGTCATAATCAGGAATGTCAGACTTGCTTCATTGGACGGCAATAACGATTATGTGTCTTCGGATGATATTACTTGTACGCTTTCATATGCCCACGAGTTTATTCCCGTCAGCAGCATAACGTTGGACCATACTTCGTACAGCGGTTATCCCGGTGACACATTCCAGCTCACTGCGACCGTCCTCCCGGACAATGCCAGCAACCGCAGTGTCGTCTGGAGCAGCAGTAACGAATCTATTGCAACAGTGAGCCAGAACGGTCTGGTGACACTTGTAGGGGGAGGTAGTGCCGTGATTGTGGCCAAGACTTCTGATGGTACTGATCTGAGTGCCCAATGCAGTGTGAGCAGCACTACAGGCAATGTATCATTTGCCGATGCTGCAGTCAAGTCAATCTGTGTATCCAGTTGGGATACTAACGGTGATGGCGAACTCAGTTTTGAGGAGGCAGCAGCAGTATTATCTTTAGGTGACACTTTCCACGGTCAGACAGCCATAAAATCCTTCTGCGAACTTCGCTACTTCACCGGCCTTGCATCTATCCCCTCCGGTACATTCCAAGGCTGCGACAATCTGCTTGCCGTGGCTTGGAGCAAGGTCGGTGTTTCAGTGCCTAGCGACATTATGAGCCATCCCAATGGCATTTTATACATTTCATCAGGAGTGCAGTCCGAATATGTTGGCAATACCGTTACCGATGGCAACTCAGACAACATTACACTCACGTTCGGTCAGTCTCTGTATATTCCGGAGGATTTCAACGCCGTGAATATATCCTGCAGCCGCGTGTTTGACAAATCCACTTATCGCGGGCACAGTTCAGGATGGGAGGCAATGGTACTTCCATACGATGTGGATCTTGTAGTTCACGAGACAAGCGGTGAGATATATCCGTTCGGTTCTCCATACGAATCCCGAGGCAACAATTTCTGGTTGGGCAGTCTGACTGAAAACGGATTTGTAAGGTCCTATGTCATAAAGGCTAATGTTCCATTTATTATAAGTATGCCAAACTCTTACGAATACGGGGACCAGTACAACCTGAACGGGGTTGTTACTTTTTCAGCTTCCAATGTGGATGTGCGCAGTACTGAGACGCTGCTTTCCGTTTACGGCCCTTCGTTTGTTATGACTCCGACATATATGTCTGTCGAATCATCAGCCACAGTATATCCGCTCAATGATACGGAGTACAACGGTTATTACGCCGGTAGCGTATTTGTAAGTGACAGCCGTGCGGTCCTTCCGTTTGAGAGTTACGTTCAGCCTTTGGGTTCCTCCGCTCCGCAGCGCTATTACGCGATAGGCGACAACTCGACAACTGCCATCCGGACAATGTTTATGTATGACAGTTCCGATGACTCCCCGGAGTCGGCTTTATATAACCTGTACGGCCTTCCGGTTGATGACGGTTATCAGGGCATAGTGATACAGAATGGTGTGAAGTATATTAAATGATAGAATAAATGAATATGAGAAAGGTTGTTCTATTAATGACGGTCTTTGTGGTATCAGCTGTTTGTGGTGCGGCATACGCGCAGCAGAGAAAAATGGATATCGCATCGTTCAATCGTCTGGAGACGGATACAGATGCCAGAATCAAGGCTCCGGAGTATGATCAGAACGGAGAGTTGTGCGCATTGATCAAAATATCGTCCAATCTCCCTCTTCCGGAATTGGTATTCGAAGGTGACGGACTGGGGCTCGTGAGAAAAATTGTCCATGAAGAGACTGGCGAGATATGGCTGTATCTGCCGCGTGGAGCCCGTAGAATTTCTGTCCTGCACAATGCATACGACCCGTATCGTAACTATCCGTATCCTGACAGGATAGAGGGTGGCGTGACATACGAGATGAAAATAAAGGGGTATCAGAACGACGAGGATATAAGTTCTTCCAATTCTCAGACATTGGTTCTGTATATTGAGCCTTCCGATGCCAAACTGTTCATTGATGACATTGATGAGACTATGGATGTACGCAGCGGTCTTTATACTGCTACCAAACAGAAGGGTGCTCATACATACAGGGTGGAATGTGACCGATATATTACATCCAGTGGCGAAATCAATCTGGGTGACACGCAGGTGTCCCGTTCAATCAGTCTGCGTCCTACATTCGGATATATCAGTCTGATATCGTTGCCGGAGGAGGGTGCCAGCGTGTTTATCAACGATAACGAGTCCGGCATTACACCTTACAAAAGTGACAGGCTGAATGCCGGTACATACAGAATTCACATGGAGAAGAAGAATTTCTATCCAAAGGATACTGCTGTTGTTGTAGAACCGGGAAGCACTGTTGAGGTGCATCTCACAATGAACAGCTCCCTTGTATCACGCAAGACGCTCATTATGGGTGAAGTAGCATACAATCCATCGCAACTGAGCTATGGTGTCATGATTGGTATGGTCAAGAGAAATGGCGGTTACATCAAAGCCCGTTCAGATTTCCATTTTGATACGACCGATTTGTCCTGCAATGACTCAGGTTCGCTGACGGAAGGCGGAAGCGGAATTCCGTTTTACAAGGAGAAGTCAAGTTCGAAATCGCACTTCTCCGTAACTGCCGGTTATATGCGCAGAATAATAAAGCCATTGTATCTGTATGCCGGCGCGGGCTATGGCAGCAGAGCCCTTTTCTGGGAGACTTCCGATGGTATGAAGGTTAAGAATACGGATCATTCATATCAGGGCATAGTCGCCGAAATAGGCGCGATAACCCATATCGGCAGTGTGCTTGCCATATCGGCGGGCTATCAGACAATCGGTTTTAAGTACCATGAGGCGAGTGTAGGAATAGGTGTGTTATTCTAAATGGTTATGTTTTTATGAAATCAAATCCTCAACATATAGTTTTGGGCATAGTTCTTATTTCATTATGCCTTATCGGATGTGCAAAAGACACGGAACCTGTCAATCCTGCTCCACAAATCAATACAGGAACTGCTACTGATATTACCCGTATTGGCGCTACTCTTTCAGGCAACCTGTTGGTATCATCGGCCAGCAAAATCAGAGAGTACGGAATAATGGTTTCTGTTCTGCAGAGTATGTCAGAGCCTGCCATTCATCCTGCCGACAACCTCAATGGAGGTAACTTTTCTGTGAATGTAATGGGACTGGAACATGGCAGAACCTACTATTATTGCAGTTATGCCACCAGCGGTGCCACATATTCCGATGGCAGCGTCCAGTATGTTACAGGCGATGTGCAGAACTTTACTACTTCCCAGAACGGTGTTCCACTGTTCTCTGAACCGGTTATCA
>JAZRXU010000114.1:0-8794 GCA_045600345.1 Candidatus Cryptobacteroides sp.
AGAATGTGCCAAGATCATGGACGAGAAGCATGATACGGAGCTTGTGGGCCAGAACTTCATATTCCAGGCCATGAACTCTACCGTCAATATGAATATCAGCACCATTTTCCATCTCAAGGGAGTGAACTTCACCGTGAGTGCGGCGTGTGCGAGCGGCAGCCATTCCATAGGCCTTGCGTATATGTTCATCAAGAACGGCCTTCAGGATATGGTACTCTGCGGCGGTGCCCAGGAGACCAACCTGTACTCTATGGCATCATTCGATGCTCTCGGTGCGTTCTCCAAGAATATGGCCGATCCTACAAAGGCCAGCCGTCCTTTCGACCGCGACCGCGACGGTCTTGTGCCCAGCGGCGGTGCTGCGGCCCTGGTGCTCGAAGACTATGAGCATGCCGTGGCGCGCGGAGCCGATATCATTGCGGAGGTTGTGGGCTATGGATTCTCATCCAATGGCACCCCGGGCATCAGCCAGCCTAGTGACGAGGGATGCAAGAGAGCAATGCTCCGTGCTATGGAAGATGCGGGAGTCGTTCCTTCGGATATAGATTATGTGAATGCTCACGCTACGAGTACCAAGCAGGGCGATACCTACGAGGCTATCGCTCTCAGCCAGCTTTTCAGCGGAGAGCATGCATGGATAAGCAGCACCAAGAGCATGACAGGTCATGAATGCTGGATGGCAGGCGCTTCGGAGCTGGTATACTGTGTGCTCATGATGCAGAACAGCTTCGTCGCTCCTAACATCAATTTCCAGAATCCGGACGAAAACTCGGCATCGCTGAAGATAGCCGCGAAGACGGAGCAGGCCGAGCTCAACACCATACTCAGCAATTCATTCGGCTTCGGCGGTACCAATTCCGCCCTTGTAATCAAGAAGTTTGTAAAATAGTTCAATAAATAACAACAAGTAAAAACACACAATTATGACACGTGCAGAAATCGAAGAGAAAGTAAAGAATTTTCTTATTGAGGACCTCGAGATCGAGGAGGAGAAGATCACTGATGATGCCAAACTCAAAGAGGATATGGGCATCGACTCCCTCGACTTCGTGGATATCGTTGTAATCGTAGAGCGCAACTTCGGCTTCAAGATCAAGCCGGAGGAGATGGCCGGCGTCGATACCTACTCCAAATTCGTCGACTACATCGAAACCAAAGTAAACTAAGATTTGCTCTTCGACGTTATTTTAAAGTCGTCTGGACAAAATATTTTTGGGGTATCGACGGATGTCGAGGGGCCCTAAAAAATTTTCGTCCAGCGACTTAACCAAAGATAGATATTTAACGATACAATGCCGCAGAACTGGTCAGGAAAAACTTTCGGAAGCAGAAGGCTGCTCGGAGCACTCATGAGTTCGCTCCGCTGGATGCCCGTCCCCATGGTCTACCTCGGGGCCGACATCTTCGTGCTCCCGTGGGTTCTGCTCCTGTCCAAAGGCAGCCGGAGCTCATACCGTTACTTCCGGGATATACACGGATACGGACGTGCGAAGGCTGCATGGTATGTATGCCGCAACATGCGCCTGTTCTCACAGGTGGTCATAGACAGATTCGCCATGTATGCAGGCCGCAAGTTCGAGGTCGAATGCATAGGCCAGGATGAATTCGACGCCAGGGCCATGCGTCCCGAAGGCTTCGTGCAGATGAGCTCGCATATAGGCAACTACGAGATTGCAGGCTACTCGCTCAATTCCGTGTACAAGGAGATACGCCCTGTAGTGTTCGCATACGAGAAGCAGTTTGTCATGGACAACCGCAACAATATGTTCGGCAGGACAAATGTCAACATGATCGCTCTCCAGGAGGATATGAGCCATCTGTATGAGATAGATGCCACGCTGTCCGGCGGCAGTATAGTCAGCTTTCCCACAGACCGTTTCATGGGCGGAGCCAAACATATGGAATGCGAATTCCTGGGTCGCAAGGCCAGATTCCCGCAGGGTCCGTTCAGCGTCGCCACTATGCGAGGCCTGGATGTGCTGGCGGTGAATGTCATGAAGACGGGGCTTATGAAATACACAATTTACGTAACCCCTCTCGAATATGACAGGACGGCGCCCCGCAAGCAGCAGATGGCCCAGCTCCTGCAGGGATATGTGGGAGAACTGGAGAGACGTCTGAGACAATACCCGGACCAGTGGTACAATTTTTATGATTTTTGGAACTGATGGAACTTTCGCAGGTTACAGAAGAATTTATCCGCTCCATCGATGTGCATGATGTATTGCCGCAGCAGGAGCCTTTCGTGATGATAGGGAGAATGACTCATTTCGAGCTCACGACTTCTACCACAGAGACCATTGTACGTGAAGATAACATCTTCGTGGATAATGGTCATTTCTCGGCTTCAGGCATGATGGAGAATATAGCGCAGACATGTGCGGCCCGTATCGGCTTCTATAACAAGTATATCCTGCTGAAAGATGTGCAGGTGGGTTTTATCGGGGCTGTGCGCAGCTATGATATCAAGGCTCTGGCTCCTGTGGGAAGCACCATTACGACCAGGGTGGACATTCTGGAAGAGGTGTTCGGCATGACTCTGGCCAATGCAGAGGTCATGTGCGACGGCAAGGTGATAGCTACGGCGGAGATCAAGCTTGCGGTAAGGAATGTCGGATAAGGCAGAGGAGAAACTATGGCAGACACTCAGATCAGACTCTCGGTAGAGAAGCCCCTGGAGATAAGATTCAGCGAGGTGGACATGATGCAGGTCGTATGGCATGGCTCATACCCTCTGTATCTGGAGGATGCCCGTGAGGCATTCGGAGCAAAGTATGGACTTTCGTATCACCGTTATATCGACGAGATGATATTCGCGCCCATAGTGGATATGCATCTGCAGTACAAGCAGGCCATAAAGTATGGCATGACTCCTGTGATTCGCATCACCTATGTTCCTACAGATGCCGCCAAGATAATATTCGACTATGAGATATTCGACCCCGAGTCGGGAACGGTGTATCTCACGGCACGTACCACTCAGGTGTTCATGATGCCGGACGGCAGTCTTCTGTGGTTCAGTCCGGACTTCTACACAGAGTGGAAGAAACATGTAGGCCTGGAATAACAGGCCTGTAATAATGAGAATCGGTCATGATCAAGATAGCCGCTACAAATATAACATCGCCGCTGGGCGCCACCACCGCTGCCAACATTCAGGCAGTGAGGGAAGGGCGCAGCGCGCTGGTGCAGCGTGAAGGTCTGCGCGGTGTGCCGCTGACTTCATCTGCCGCCATATTTGACAAGGCGCAGATGGATGCCATGCTCTTGGGTGGCTATACCGGGTTCCAGTCCATGCTCATAGCATCCGTAAAAGAGGCTCTGACGCATACGGATATCGATGTCACCAGCCCGCGTACAGCATTCATACTGGCTACCACCAAGGCTGATGTGGAAGAGCTTGCTTCGACTGCTTCTCAGAACAATTATGACGCTCCGGGAGCTGCGGCTCGCAAGGTGGCACGCTATTTCGGCATAAGCTCCGAGCCTGTGGTCGTCTGCAACGCGTGCGTGTCGGGTGTACTGGCGCAGGTGGTCGCTGACCGCCTGATCACCGGTGGGGAATATGACGCGGCCGTTGTATGCGGCGCTGATATCGTGTCATCATTCCTGCTCGCAGGCTTTACTTCTTTCAAGGCTCTTTCGCCCGAGCCATGCCGTCCTTTCGATATCGAGCGCCTCGGCCTCAATATAGGTGAGGCTGCGGCGACCATGATATTTGTGCGCGAGGGCTCTCTTGAATCTGAAGATCCTTCTGCATGGCATGTATGCCGGTATGCTACAAACAATGATGCATATCATGTGAGTGCCCCTTCGCCTGTGGCGGATGGCACCGTGCGTGCAGGAAAGGCTGTGCTGGAAGGTATCGACAAGGATAGCCTTGCATGCGTGTGCGTGCATGGCACCGCCACAATGTTCAACGATCAGAGCGAATCCAAGGCCGTTGAGGCTCTGGGCTTGAGCGACGTGCCGCTTGTGGCGTTCAAAGGCTATTATGGCCATACGATGGGTGCTGCAGGACTGGTGGAGAGCATACTTGCCATGAATGCAATAGACGAAGGGGTGGTGCCCGGAGTGCATGGCTTCGAAGAGGTCGGCGTCAGCGGCCGTATCAATATATCTTCGGAAGAACGCGCTACGGACAAGCAGGCTTTCCTCAAGCTCATAGCCGGCTTCGGAGGATGTAATGCTGCCATGCTGTTTGCCAGGACGGATCAGGCTGCTGCATATGCAGCTGCGGGTGGCGCTTCAGTCCAGCCTCATGAGCATATTACAGCCCATAGCGTGAAGATTACGCCTTCGTCGCTGACACTTGATGGCGAAGATATCCCTATGCAGGAGTCCGGCAAGGCTCTGCTTACGGAGATATACAAGACCAGGATGGGCGATAATCCCAAATTCTACAAGATGGACACTTTCAGCCGTCTTGTGATAGCTGCTGCAGACATGCTTATGAAGGCAGATGGTGCCCAGACCCCTCTGGGCGAGAAGGCAGGCGTCGTGATCTTCAACCGCAGCAGCTCTCTGGTGCAGGATCGCGCGCATATTGCCACATACACTGATGCAGCTGACTTTTTCCCAAGCCCGTCAGTATTCATATACACGCTCCCGAATATCGTGACTGGCGAGATAGCCATAAGATATGGCCTGAAAGGGGAGACATCCCTGTATATCCTGGACTCAAAGGATGAGACCCTGATGTCCCGGATCATAGATGCCACCCTCGGCGAAGGCGTCCTTTCCACCATTATTACCGGATGGGCGGATTGCAGCGACGACGACAGCTTCGAAGCGGAAATGAAATTAATAAAAGTAAAATAATATTATGGAAGAACTTATCTACACTCTCAAACAGCAGATTATCGATGCCCTTAACCTCGAGGAGGTGACTCCGGAGGATATCGACGAGAACGCACCTCTTTTCGGTGACGGTCTCGGCCTCGACTCTATCGATGCACTCGAGCTTATCGTCATCCTCGACAAGTATTACGGCATCAAGCTTGCCAACCCTGCTGCCGGCAAAGCCATTTTCCAGAGCGTTGCATCCATTGCGGACTACGTGTCCAAGAACCGTACAAAATAAGCAAGCATAACTCTATGCCAACACAGAAAGATACCATTGCGATCACAGGCCTGGGCATCATCTGCGCCATCGGCAACGATGCGGATCAGGTGATGGACTCGCTCCGCAGCGGCAAGAGCGGCATACGCCCCATGAAATATCTGCAGAGCAAGCACAACGACTTGCCTGTGGGTGAGGTGCAGCTGTCCAATGCCCGGATGATGGAGATGCTCGGCATCGAGTCGGACCAGCCTCAGAGCCGTACGTCGCTCATGGGTGCCATTTCAATACGTCAGGCCCTTGCCCAGGCGGGTATCACCGACCTTAAAGGCAGACGGGTGGCTGTCATTTCAGGCACCACCGTGGGCGGAATGGACGTGACCGAGCGCTATTTCGAGCGGATGAAGACAGATGACAGCCTGCTGTATCTGCCTCAGAGCAACGAATGTGGCAAGAGTACCGAGGAGATGGCTCAGATGTGCGGCCTGGACGGAGCGATGGTCACCACTATCTCCACAGCCTGTTCATCGGCTCTCAATTCCATAATGCTGGGCTCTGATATGCTGCTTCGCGACGAAGTTGACGTAGTGTTGGCCGGAGGTTCCGAGGCCCTGAGCCGTTTCCATCTGAACGGCTTCAATACGCTTATGATTCTGGACAAGGAGCAGTGCCGTCCTTTCGATGACACCCGTGCCGGCCTGAATCTGGGCGAGGGTGCAGCCTTCGTGGTCTTGGAGAAAAACGCATCCAAGCCTCTCGCATACGTAGCCGGTTACGGCAATCATTGCGATGCCTTCCATCAGACAGCCTCGTCCGAGAACGGCGAAGGTGCTTACCTTGCCATGATGGATGCCCTCAGGATGGCAGGACTGAATCCTGAAGATATACAGTACGTCAATGCGCATGGTACAGGTACCCCTAATAATGATGTCTCCGAGAGCCAGGCGCTCAAGCGAGTGTTCGAGGGTCATATGCCGGAGATTTCCAGTACCAAGGCATTCACAGGACATACCACATCCGCTTCCGGTTCTATAGAGGCAGTGATGTGCGTGCTGGCCATGCAGAACAGCTTCACCCCGGGCAATCTCGGGTGGAAGCATCAGATAGAGGGTGGTATCACGCCAACCCTTGGGCATGAGGGAGTCGAACTCGAAAATATAGTGTGCAATGCTTTCGGTTTCGGTGGTAACGATTCTTCTCTTGTCATCAGCAAGCATGCTCCAAAGGGAGATTATGGTGCAACGGGTGATGCGGAGGTAGTGGAGATTGCGCACGAGATCGTGGACAGCGTGGAGGAACTTCCGGCTCTGAAGGAATTCGTTTCCCCTATGGAATCGCGCCGCATGGGCAAACTGCTCAAGGCTGCACATCTGTCCTCGCTGCGTGCCCTTCGTGCAGCCGGACTGGAACGTCCGGATGCCATAGTCACAGCTCCAGCCCAGGGTATGCTGGAGATTTCGCAGCAGTTCCTGGACGATATCATCGCAAATGACGAGGAACTACTGAAGCCTACGCTGTTCATGCAGAGCACACATAATACCATAGGCTCTGCCATTGCCATACGTACGAAGTGCCATGGCTACAACATCACATATTCTCAGGGCCGTGACTCGATGAAATGGGCTATGCGGGACGCCGAGGTGCTGATAAAGTCGGGGCGCGCGAATACCGTGCTTGTGGGCCTTTTCGACGAGACTACCCATTACCTTACTGATTTTGCGGAGCGCAGCGGTCTTCCGGTTCCTCCCGAAGTATATGCCGAAAGTATAGTCCTTAAACGTAAGTAGATACCATGCACAATCTGACACTCATACCTCTTGCTGTCATCCAGAGCCTTCTGCTGGCTTCCGGCCAGGTGCTGCTGAAGTTCGGCCTGGGCCGTATGCTGCCCTTCGAGATGTGGAACTTCCAGTTCTGGAAATCTGTATTCGTGAACTGGCAGTTCGCAGCATGTGGACTTTGCTATGGGGCAGGCAGCATACTGTGGTTCTATATAGTCAAGAACTTCCCGTTCAGCATGGCTTATCCCATGGTGTCGCTCAGCTATGTGTTCGGCATGATAGCGGCTATCATATTTTTCCACGAGCCTGTGGATGTCTACAAATGGATAGGTGTGCTGCTGATCATGGCAGGATGTTATTTTATTGCCAGATAGACTATGAAGAAGATATTGCTCATATCGATGTTGTCCGCTGCATGCACGATTCTGTGCGCGCAGACCATTCCGCAGCATAAAAGTATAGAATGCGATTTTGTGCAGACACGTCATTCCGAGCTTCTCTCCGGTGATGCCGTCAGCACAGGCAGGATGTATTACAGCGCCCCGGATCAACTGAAGTGGGAATATCTGAGTCCGAACAGGACTGCCTTTGTCATCAACGGCTCTGCTGTGACTGTTCTCAAGGCCGATGGCACTCCGCTCGAGGATCCCGGAGCCAACAAGATGTACAAGGGGATAGCGCGCTTCCTGATGGGCTGCATCGAGGGCAAGTTATTGTCCGATACAAAGAACTTTGCCATATCGGTAGAGCAGACACGTAATGGATGGCAGGCTGCCCTTACTCCTCTTCGCGGAGAGGTCAGGCAGATGTTCAGCCGCATAGATATATACTTCGATGAACCCAGCCAGAGTATTGTGAAAGTGGTGATGTACGAGAAGAATGGCGGCAGCACGCAGGTGGACATGTTCAACATCAAGATAGACAGATAATAAAGATGATACTTTTGGACAGCTTATATAAGGTGCAGAGCCGGCAGCTTTCAGAGACTGGTGGCGAGTTTACCATTGCACTGGATCCCGAGCACTTCATCTACAAGGCTCATTTTCCCGGAGAACCTATAACTCCCGGAGTCTGCATCATGCAGATAGCCAAGGAACTGATGGAGATATGCAAGGATTGTAAATTGAATATAACAACTGTAAAGAATATAAAGTTTCTGCGTATCATCACGCCTACAGCTACTCCTGTGGTGGATTGGGCCGTGAGCAGACTCGCCGATGAGGAAGGCCTGGTGAAGGCCCAGATCACTGCCAGCGTGCAGGGTGAGCCATACGCCAAACTGTCTCTTATATGTCAGAAAGCGTAAAATATGACATCGAAACGCAGAAGAAGCTCCTGAAAGACAGGGGCATATGCGTCATAATCCCTACGTATAACAACGCGGGGACCATTGTCGATGTCGTTACGCGAAGCCTTGCACAATGCGATGATGTCATCGTCGTATGCGATGGCTGTACTGACGATACCCTCGCTCTTCTCAAGGCCATGCCTTCGAAGCCCGCCATCGTGGACCTCAAGGTCAATCAGGGCAAGGGTATAGCCTTGAAGGAAGGTTTCCGATACGCGCTGACGCAGGGCTTTGCATATGCCATCACCCTTGATGGCGACGGTCAGCACTTCCCTGAGGATATTCCTGTGCTGCTGGAGGCCAACAGGAGACATCCCGGGGCCATTATCGTAGGTTCCCGCAAGGATCTTGAAAATGTGGAGCGCAGCGCGTCGAGTGCGTTCGCCAACAAGTTCAGCAATTTTTGGTTTGCGCTGCAGACGGCCTGCTGTCTGCCGGACACCCAGACAGGCTATCGTCTGTATCCGCTCAGGAAGCTTCACGGCCTGTCGCTGCTCACTTCCCGTTATGAGGCGGAACTCGAGCTCATGGTGTTCGCCCGCTGGGCCGGAGTGAAGCTGGTCAGCGAGCCTGTGAATGTGTTCTATCCTTCGCGCGAGGAGA
>JAZRXU010000115.1:0-12331 GCA_045600345.1 Candidatus Cryptobacteroides sp.
TACATGAGAAATACCTCATATTTGCCCCTGGCCTCGATGAACGGAGTATAGGTAGCCCTGAAACTGCCGTTCTTGTTGCTCGGGCCGAAGACATAGTCGTATTTGAGGAATGGACCGGCAGCGGTGGAATGACCCCAGCCGCCGAAAAGCTTGGCGTTGGTGTCGTCCAGCACGATGCCGTCAAAGTCCTGCTGTCTGAGATACATGTTTGCGGGCGGATCGTAGTTCACAATCTGTCCGTGCTGCTCCAGGAGGGCCTGAAGCTCATGCACATTCACTTCCTGCACCGGAACATCGTCCCTGATGGCAAGTGAAGATGCCATTGCGGCTGCCTGTCCGAGCATCATGTATACAGGCTCCATGCGCAGGGATGCAAAGATCACGTGCGAGCCCGAAGGACATGAGGTCACGTAAAGGTTGGTACACTGATCCTTCTGCGGCACAATGCTGCGGTATGGAATCTGGTACGGGCGGTAAGGAGTGTTCTCGAAAACGCCCTCCTCCTCTATCTTGCCCTCACTGGTGAGGATGGATGATACGATGTGACAGTCAAGGAAATATGAGCCTATGGCGATGCCATCCTCCTTGTGAGGCGTCTCCCAGGCATCCTGCTGCCTCATTACGTATTCGCCCACCAGACGGCGGCCTTCACGTATGTAAATCTGGTAAGGCCAGTTGTCGTTGTCCACGAACTCATCCTTGGCAAGGCCGTAGCGGTTCACGTCCTCTCTGAGAGCCTCAGGAACGCGCGGGTCGTTGGCAAGGAAGTAAAGATAGCCCTGCTGGTAGTCCTTGTGGTAACGGTCTATCATTGCCCTGGTTTCATAACTGCCTTCAGGATAGTTCCATGAGGCGTTGATCAGGTCCATGTGGTTGAGGTCGTACTTGCGGTTAGGCAGGGTATAGAGTGTCAGCACCTGTTTGAAACGGGTGAGTTTCTGGCGTTTGATGCGGTGCAGAATGTTGAAATAGCGGTCAGGATAATAATTGGCAGGCTTTGGGAATGCCACCTGGTTGTCCGGATTGTCCGTCACGCAGAGGCGGTAAACGTATGCCTGGCTCTTTCCGTCGGCAGAACCTTTCACTCCCTTTTCGCCGGGGATGATATCCAGCGGGAAGCGTCTGCGCAGCATGCGTACCGTATCCAGCTGGTCTCTGCTGAGGGCGCGGAGGGTCTTGTACTCCTGCACGCCGGCCGACGACTCGTCATACAGGTTGGCTGGCTCGCGGCCCACAACATACAGAACACCGGACTGGGCCATCACGTCACCCTCGTAAGAGGCGTCGATGAAGGTCTTTGCCTTGAACTCGCGTCCGTCCTCCATTGTGAGGGAGGCGATGCGCTTGCCATCCATCTTCACGCCGGAGCCCTGCATGAGCCTTGTGTTATAGAACACCTCCACGTTCTGCTCTGCAAGCATCTCGAGGAACACTTTCTCGGCCACGGAGCACTCCACGTCGATGGCTACGCCGTGCTTGCCGTAATGCTTGCCGCAACGGCGCATGAACTCGCGTGTGTATCCGCCTATGGTCTGCACCCAGCCCACGTCGATATGTCCTATGCCGCTGGTGGTGAGACCGCCGATATGGCCCGTATTCTCGAAAAGGGCAACCTTCTGACCGGACTTCGCCGCCGAATAGGCCGCAATGACGCCGGAAGAGTTGCCGCCATAAACTACGACATCGTAGGTGTCACCCTGTGCAAACGCACAGAGCGACACTAACGATGCCATCAAACAGATGATGAAGTTTTTCATGGTTTACTTTTTGTCGACAACCTTGATGGATACGATATAGTATCCCTTAGGATAGTTTCCAGATGTAGTATTCTTGTCCAGTCTATCGATGCGGATGATACCAACGGTGTTAGGGCTGGTGGACGCAGGTCCTGTCTTGAAAAGAACAACATCACCGTTTACGAAGTCGCAGAAGTCAGGGTTGACCTGACCCTCGTTCAGACGGTTCTGAACGGCTGATCCGAGAAGGTCGTCGGCTGTCACGGTATCGAAGTTGAACGAGAATCGGCTAGGGTCGAACTTGCGGCGGGTTGTGCTGTTCTTTGCATGCTCCCCGCTCCATGTTCCGAATGCAGGTATGCCGGCAGCTGCGTCCATCTGCTCTGGCCATTCGCTGGTAGCACGGTTCGCCTGAGCATCATAGAAACGGACTGTTCCTCCAGGATTGCCGTTGTTGAAGTAATAGAACACGAAGTCAACGTTGCGGCTCTCCTCCCAAGCCTGATAGAGGTTGATAGACTTGAGATCACGGATAGAGTAGAACGGATATGCGTCCGGATATTCTTCACTGCCGGCTTTAGCCCATGCCTGGGCGCCGACGCGCTGCTCGAAGACAGCCCTCATGTCAATGATGGTCTTCACTTCCTGTTCTCCAATGCGGCCAAGACGGTCGATTATCTGGAACTTGACAGCCGTCCAGTCGCTCTCAAATGTAGGCAGAGTCACGCTGTATTCACCCTGAGCCGCATTGCCCAGGTCCCTGTAGAGATCCTGGATTTCCACCCAGTTGCCTTTGACGAATTTGAGGGTCTTGGCTGCAACGGCACCACCTTCGGAGACGAAGCTGAAGCTCAGGCTGCGTGAATCACCGCTGTGGGCAACGATAGGATCCGTCGTCGTTTCACCCGATGGGGTGAGAACGGGAGAAGGAACTGCGATATAACTGATAGGAAGAGTTTCAATCTTAACTTTACCGTACTCGTCGGTTGCAGCTACCTGAAGGGCAGTGTCACCATCGATGTAGTCTATCTGCTGCTCAAAGTTATACTCCTGACGAGGGGAGAATGCAGGTGTAAGACCTATCTTTTTGATGCCCTCGCGTTGGAAGAGATTCACCTCGATAGCGGTGATCTTTGTAGGAGATGTGACTGTAAATCGCGTCATAGGGCTCTCTGACGAGCCTTTCGTCTCATCAATCACAATCTCTTTAAGTTCGAACTCGACTGTAGGGGGATTTTTGTAAGGAGTGATGGCAACAGGCAGAATCACACTCTTGCTGCGTCCGCCGTTGTCGATTGCCTCGATACGGATATCGATGATATCTTTTGTCCACTTTGGAGATTCCTTGAGCGAGAACTGGTGAGGGTCATGAAATGTAGTGACCGAAGTATACAGAGTCTCGTCAAGGTCTCTCTCCTCAGTCTGGCTTTCTTCAAGTTCAAGAGGGGCTGCATCTTCCTTAAGTTTCCCAAGGAACATATTCACCCTCTGAAGACCGGCCTCGCTGTGAATGACACAGACAACAGGTATGTTGTCAACTGTGTTCATGTCCGGAGTCAGTTGATCCAGGATAAGTGAGAATTCAGGTTCGGCCATCTGTGAATAATCAGGGCCGTTATCCTTGCAGGAAGCAAGTGTCATAACCCCGGCAAGGGCTATCATGACTATATTGCTGAATATTTTGATACTATTTTTCATAATTTCTCAATTCTAATAGGCTGTTGAATAGTGGTCATTCTTGCTGAACCTCGAGAAGTCGTTGAAGATATGCACATAACCGTTGGTCGGCATTATGTTGGATGTTACGGAACTTATGCGCTTGCTGCGGAAATTGCTGCCAGTCTCGTTCACAACTATATTGCCGTTGGAGATAGGATGACCGATGGAGTTCTGTGAGGATTTGTTGACCTTGATGGTCATAAGGCCCCACTCGCCCTCCAGATTGTTCTTCACATAGATAGGCTCCACAGGAAGTTTCATGTTGTAGGCATGATACTCTCCGCTGATCACATGGTACTGGAGAAGCCTTGTCACCAGTTCGACGTCGATATCCGTGATGCTCGCAAGATCCGGATCGAAACCTTTCGATTTGATGAAATTTTTCATTCCTGTATTGTTTATGAGAAGATATGTGCACACCTTCTCCGTCTGCTGGTACATATCTTCAAGACCGGCATACTCGATGGCGGATTTGAAAATTGAGAGCGAATCTTTCAGATAACCGTCTGTGATGAATTCCCATGTTGTCATATCGATATGGGGATCCAAAGGCGTGCTTTCGTATTTATAGTCCTTCTGCATGCCGAATCCGTTGCAAGACACAACCGCAACTGCAGAAAGAGCCATCACAATTATATTTTTAAATGTTTTCATTTCTGTAGCAGATTAATAGAGGTCATTCTGTTTAAGGTTATGATTCGTGTTGATAAGGGTCTGATGTATAGGGAAAAGACCCATACGTTCGTCGGTATAGCTCGGGCGTATAGGCTGCATCACCTCAACGACCTTCTTGCAGCGAACAAGATCGAACCAGCGTTTGCCCTCGCCTACCTGCTCTATCTGTTTCTGATCCAGAATGTAGTCGATAAGCTGCTCGCGGGTTGTGAACTTGCTCATTGACGGAATCTTGCTCTGGACACCCGCACGAGCAAGTACAGGAGTGAGGATATTCAGGGCGTCCTGCCACTTGTCAAGACGTGCTTTCACCTCTGCTTCCATCAGCACGATATCGGTGTAGCGGTAGATTGGATAAGCCATCTGGCAGTTGAGATACTCTGTGTACTTGATGCTGCTGTTGTTGGCTATGAACTTGTGCACCTGGAAGGTGTTGCGTGAACCTCCGGAGATACAGAGATAGTTGTCGAAACGCTTGTCGGCAGGGATATCGTCACGAAGGCCCTCGTAGATAGCCTGGAGCTTGTCCGAAAGGACGACAGTAGAACCGTTGCCAGGACCGCATCCCAGGACGTGCCAGATGAGGCTGTAATTGTTCAGACCTGCCTCGGCGATGTTCTGATGGATGACGAACACAAGCTCGTTGGCTCCGCCGTACTCGTCAGTATTCGGGGTGTTGTCTGAGGCCTTGTTGTCAAGATCGATTACGAATGTGTTCTTGAGAACGGCCATGTCAGGCTCGAACTTGGTGAGAGCTGTGGATGACTTGAATTTCTCGATTGTCTGATCGGCACCATTCCAGTCCTCCATCCACATCTGAGCATCTGCCATGATTGCGTAGATGCCCTGGCGGCTGATTCTCTTGCGTTCCTTCTGCTCCGGGCTGATAAGATCCTCGGCGGTGCGGAGATCCTCCATAATCACGTTCTGCAGCACTTCCTGCATAGGAGTGCGGCCCTTGTACTCGGCCTTGTCTAGGCTCTCCACCGGCTCCAGATATACAGGAACATCGCCCCACACGCGCACTGCGTAGAAGTAGCAGAGGGCACGCATAGCATAGGCCTGGGCCAGATAATCGTTCTTGACGGCAAGATCGGTGATGTCGGCACCCGGTATGTATTTGATAGCGAAGTTGCACTCGCTGATACATTTGTAGAGAGATGTCCAGTTGGTCGAGGCAAGATCCGTGGTCATCTGGTTAAGGATGAGGTTGGAGTACTCGCCAGGAAGCTCGTTGAACATCTTGAAATTGTCGCTTCGCATCTCGCCCCAGCAGAACCAGTTGGTTCTCATGGCAGTACGGAATGATGCGTAGATGTCATTGAGGCCGGCATTCACATCGCGCTGGTTCTGCCACATCTTGGAGGCAGGAATCTCGCTCTGGGGCTCCACCTCAAGAAAATTGCATGAACCGACAGCGAGCATCGCCGCAGCCACCATCATATATGATATAAATTTCTTCATTTCTTTATCGCTTTGGGTGAATCAATTAAAAGTTGGTTGTTATACCGAGACCGAACTCGCGGCTGCGAGGGAAGCGGTTTGTATCCATACCTATCTGCAGTGCGCTGTATGACGAGAACTCCGGATCATATCCGCTGTAAGCGGTGAAAGTGAGCGGGTTCTGGACATAGCCGTAGAGGCTCAGACCCCTCATATGGATCTTCTTGAGCACGGACTGCTTGAAGCGGTAGGTAAGACGTATGTTCCTGATCTTGAAATAAGAACCGTCCTCGATATATTTAGAGCTTACGGCCCTGTCGTTCTGGAAACTGTCTCCGTATGGACGAGGATACTCCACATTGTCGCCCGGACGTACCCAGAAGTTGTTCACCCAATTGACAGTAGGGGTTGTAGACCATGCAGCCATGGAGTTCTTATCCTGAAGATAGCGTGCGTAATTGTAGATCTGGCCACCGAAAGAGAAGTATGAAGATGCAGAGAGAGTGAACTGCTTGTAGCGCAGCGTGAGCGCGATACCTCCGGTAAGGAATGGCTGGGCGTTGCCCAGGATGCCGCGGTCCTTGTCATCGATTACACCGTCACGGTATTCAGGATTCATTTCATCCCAGTTGATATCACCACCGCGGAACGGGGTGCCATTAGGAAGGGTCTTCTGCTTTACCTCTCCGTCATAAGTCTGACCGCCGAGAGTATAGTGGCTGAATACGCCATCCTCGAATACAGGAGTAAGCTGCTGCCAGTCAGGGGTAAAAGCGTTGGACTCGTTGTATGCGAACACACCGAGATTGGTGTAGCCGTAGAAATCGCCCAGAGGCCGGCCTTCGGAGATGTACCAGTTGTTCTGATAAATGTACGGAGTACTCTCAGCCAGTTTCTCCACACGGTTGCGGTTGTGGGTAAGGTTGGCGTCCATGTGGAAATACCAGTCCTTCTTGTCCACGAAGGTAGCCTTGAACGAAGCCTCGACACCCTGGTTGGAAATGGATCCGATATTCTTGCGCACGGTGTTGAAACCCCACTCCTTAGGAATTTCATAGTTTGCAAGGAGGTTGTCTGTCACCTTGTTGAAGTAATCCACGGTAAGTTGGTATCTGCCTCTTTGGAAAGACAGGTCCATACCGGCATTGATCTGCTGTGTCTGTTCCCAGCCCAGATCGTTCACTGCGATGCGTGAAGGAGCAACGCCTGCAACACCGTCGTATATGCCGCCGATGTTATAAGTAAGCTGAGAGTCAAAATCGCCGATTGCCTCGTTACCTGTCACACCATAGCTCACACGCAGTTTGGCATCATTGATGGTCAGGCTCTTCATCCATCTCATCCATTTTTCATCAGACATGCGCCATGCAACTGATGCAGAAGGGAACACGCCCACTTTCTTGTCCTTGGCGAAGCGTGACGAGCCGTCGGCACGTACGTTGCCTGAGAAGATATAGCGTGATCTATAGTTGTATGAGAAACGCGCGAAAGCCGAAGCCATGCGGTGCGAGGTGGCAGTTGAACCAGTCTGTGTGAGGTCGAAGTTGGCAGCGAATGCATTCATTGTGAAGATGGCATCGGTTGCCGAATCTTTGCCTTTGAAGTAGTCATACTCTGATTTCCAGCTCTGGAGGGAGAAACCGGCCATCGCATCGAAGTTGTGGATGCCGTCGATAGTGCCCTTGTAGCTGAGGTAGTTCTCGTTCATCCAGTCAAAGCTCAGCTGGCTTGTCTGCTGACCGCTGTTGGTCAGATAATGGTCACTGAGGATGGTAGGACGCATGAAGTGGTACCTCACAAGGCCGAAGTTAGCGTTCACGTTGCTGGTCCACTTGAAGTTCTTGCTGAAATTCAGGTCTATGTACTGGAAGATGGAACCGCGGAAGTATTCGCGGAAATTGGTCTGGAGTCCGGCAGCCAGAGGGCTGTTGCCCCAGAGAGTACCGATGATGCTGCCGTCAGGATAGTACATTGAGAGGGTAGGCTTGCGGGAAAGGATGGTGTTGAGATAGCCGCTCTCATCCACACCGTTCTTCTTGGCATAGCTCAGATTGACGCGGGTACCCACAGAGAGGAGCTTGGTTGCGTGATAATCGGCGTTGACGCGAAGGGATACACGATTGAATGAAGTGTTGTCGATGATACCCTGCTCTCCAAGATAACCGCCCATGAGCATGTATTTGAGTTTGCTGGAACCGCCGCCGAAGCTCAGGTCCACCTGGTCCTTGTTCGCTACGCGATAGGCCAGCTTCTGATAGTCGTTATCGGCATTCAGCAGAACGTTGTATGGATCTTCCAGCTGAGAGTAGAGAATGTTTGTGACGGCTTGCGACACAAAGTCCTTTCCTTCATTTTCCGCATACTCCAGATAGCCCTGCTGCATCTCGCGATACTGATTGGCATTGATTTGCGGGAGCTTGTGGGTGAGGCTTGTAAAAGAGTGCTGGTAGCGAACCTCAAGCACCGGATTCTTCTCGTCACCCTTCTTTGTGGTGACGATGATTACGCCGTTTGCCGAACGCGCACCATAGATTGCAGCAGATGCGGCATCCTTGAGCACCTCTATGCTCTCGATGTCATAAGGGTTGATCTGGTCGATATCATTGCACGGCACACCGTCAACTACCCAGAGAGGACCGATACCGGCATCGTTCATGGTTGATGTACCGCGGATCACAACGGAAGCACCCTCACCCGGCTGTCCTGAACCGGAAGTGATCTGTACACCGGCAGCAGAACCTTGAAGCACATCGAAGATATTGGTAGGCATCTTCTCCTCGATTTCGGCCTTGCCTACGGAAACGATGGAACCTGTGATATCCCTTTTCTTGGTGGTACCATAGCCTACAACGACAATCTCATCGAGGTTGGTGTAGGCGTCTTCCATCTCTACATTGAGAACCTTTGCCACGCCGACGATCTTGTCCAGGTCTTTGAATCCGAGGAAACGGAACTGGATGATGTCGGATGGTCCGGTGATTTTGATGGTGAACTTACCGTCAAGGTCGGTAATCACACCTTCTCCGGTAGTTGCGTTGCGAACCGTCGCTCCTGCCAGAGGGCCGGGCATAGGCTCGCCAGCCGAAACCGTACCGGTGATGGTTCCGGCTGTCTTGGTCTGTGCTTCCAGACTTGACGGCAGGGTAGTGCTGATGACAGCACTGACCAGGATTGACAAGGTCTGGATCCAAGATTTTCTGAATTGATTTTTCATATGTGTTTATATTAAAAAAATGATTGCTTTCGTGTCTGAAAACAATCAAATATATATGGGGTATATTATCGTTTCTGTTAACAAACGGATTAATGAGTTGCTTTTTTAATAAAATCCGTGAAATTTTCTTCAAATTTCTCTCCCAATGTATGATAGTAATTGTCACAGAAGTGGTCGAATGCGCGTTTGGCAAGTCCGGCGCGTTTCAGGGTAATCAGGCATTGGCATTTGAGCCGGACGCAGTCTTCATCGAGAGGGTCGAAAAGCAGTATTGCATCTGCAATCTGTATTCTCGTCGGATCGTCATCCTGACCTTTGACATTTTCCAGCATCTTGCGCAGTGCCGATATGATCCTGTTTTCATATTCGCCCTTGTACAGATCCAGCCATTCTATCCTTGAATCTGGCATGATGTTGCCCAGCATGGCAATGCCTATCAGATTCTCGAGGCTGCAGTTCTTCGTGTTGAGAGTCGTCTGGGCTTTAAGGTAGTCGCATGATCCGTTAGGGTCATCTATGCGCCAGTATCCATTGTTTGACGTGATGACCAGACTTTCATCCACTTCCTGCAGATATGTCCTGATCTTCGTGAGCGTGACACCCCTGTTATTATTGTAACTGTTGTCAGACTTGTCGAACCACAGCGTGTCTTTCAGTTTGGCATTGGAGATGCCATCGGTGTCGGAGTTCAGGATGATAATGCTGAGCAGCTGTTTCATCAGAGGTGAGAAGCTGCCGCTGATATCTTCGCCGGCTTTGTTTATGACTTTGAATCCGCCAAGGATATATACTCCCGGAGTCTCATTTTCCTTTTTCTTGTACGAAAGGTCTGCCAGGCCATCCTCGGAATGTCCCTTGCTGTGCTTGCTTCTTCTCCTCCTGCCCGTTACTGCAATTGCAGAGATTATTCCGATACCGGCGGCAAGCAGTGTGAGGATGATGATCACAGAGGATGAAACCTTCGAGGTTGATTCCTGCTGTTCGGAGATAGGACTCAGTATGGTATAAATGCTGATTGCGAAATGCCCGTCATTGTTTTTCTGTGAAGTTATGGCGTAATAGGCGTTCGTCTTTGCACAGTACATCAGTTTGGCTTCCGATTCGATGTCGAGGAAGTTGAATGGCAGGCTTTGCGCAAGTGGTATTGCGCTCCCCTCTGTATCTATGCGTTTAAGCTGAAGATATGTGTTGTATGATTTGGGGTTGTATGTCAGGGCCAGGAAGCTGTTTCTGTTGCTTTCCGGTATCAGGTTCGATGCCGCCACTTCGTCCTCTTCGCCGTTTCCTGTCCATAAGGTTCTGGCTGTCAATGTACTCAGGTCGATCTCAATGAAGTCGTTGTATATGCGGGTGCCGAACTCTTGTGCTCCCTGTATGTTCCCTTTGCCGCTATATACATATATCTTGCCGTCCCGCATTCCTGCAGCCGCCAGGTAACGCGGCGTGAGGCCGTTGATGTCATATACGGACACGCTGTCTTGCTCGGGGTCCCATGATTTGATGCTTTTCTGATACCTGTGCTGGCCATATCCGAACATCTGCAGGTAGCGGCCGCCGTCTCTGTCATACATTATGTTGTCATGGAGATATATCGAGCGCTTTGTGCGTGGATTGCTGCGCTCCCAGTCATGGGAAGCCAGGTCAAAGCGGATGACTGCCGGAGAGTCTATGTCCAGATATGCCAGTGTGCCGTCTTCGAGAATGATGTAATCGTTCGTCGTAAGGTCGGTCCTGATATCGTTGGATGTCTGCCATTGCGAGAGAGTCATTGAGGATACGTCGTATCTGGATACCGTCTTGTCAGATATGATGTATATGATACCGTTTTCTTCGTCAGGGCATATGTATGAAACAGATGGTACCTGGAAGGTGCGTGCAAGGCTCCATTTACAGTTGAGGTCTTTTAACCACAGAGGGTTGACGGTGCTTAGCCTGATCTTGCCGCTGGATTCGTTCTCGCTGCCTGTAAGCTTCCATCTGGCAGTCTCGTTTCTGTCGACCTTGATGCCGAGGTCTTTTATGACCATTGGTGCTACGTCGTCGGTCTCGTAGTTGTTCTGGCTGTTTTTGCCAAAGCATATGCTCGCCTCTATGCGATCCTGTCGTGTGAGTATGCTCGAGATCCTTTTTCCGTTGAGGTTGAAATGTGCCGAATCCCCTTCATGTGAGACTGATATCGAAAGATCGTGCCATCTGTCACTGTGGATGGGGATCTTTGTCATGTTTTCATGGTCGCCTGTCGCGTAGATGGCAGATTCTTCGTGCGATGGGGTGTACAAAAGTACGTCCATCGGCTCTGCATTATCTATGATGATGCTGCAGATGTAACCGAACTTTCCTATATCGAGATTGAATTTCAGAGTGAAATCCACCCTGAGTGAATCAGTGAACTTCAATGTATGGCTACCTGCTGCAGATGCAGTCAGCGATGTCCTCTCTTCAGGAGATACTTCGTATGATCGGAATACCAGGCCATAGTCAAACGCCGCCCATGCTTCGAAACAGTATGAAAGGAATATTGTGACTGTCAACAGCAGATATTTGAGTTTGACTTGCTCTTTCATTTTATAGTATGCACATTGTACCTGTAATTGCAAATATATAAAAATATTAATACCTTTCGTATATTTGTGAAAATGAAAAAATCTTTTGCAGACATACTGGTTTCGATGGAAAAGGACATGCGCCGGAAGGTGGGTGCCAAGATCCCTTCCTGGTCTGGGCTGGATGTTCCCTCGTCGCTGGCTTTCGAGCAGTGCAGCTCCGAGCGGACGGCAGAGTATAAGCTGAACTTCGTGCAGGAGAACAGCGTCGTTGCCGATCTTACCGGAGGTCTGGGCGTGGATACAAGTGCGTTCGCATCAAAATGCTCCAAAGTCTATTATTTCGAGCAGAATACCGCTCTGCATGATGCTGCTGTCCGTAATTTTGAGGCTATGCGTGCCGGCTCGTCCGTAAGGTTGAGCGCAGAGATCATCGCTTCGAATGTGACTGTCGATTCTTCGACTGCCATCCCGGATTGCGATCTCATATACATGGACCCGGCCCGCCGCAGCAGCGCCGGCAAGAAGGTCTTTCTCCTGGAAGACTGCACTCCCAATGTGCTGGAGCTTCTGCCGGTGCTGTGGCAACACACGCGGCATATACTTCTCAAGCTCTCGCCCATGGCGGATATCTCCCTTGTCATCAAAAGGCTTTCTGATGTGAAAGAGGTGCATGTCGTGGAGCTTGACGGAGAGGTGAAGGAACTACTTATATATATGGTATACGGCTACGATGGCGAGGTCACGGTCACAGCCACGGATACGGTCCACTCCTTCACATTCCGCATGGAGGACGAGAAAGCTGCCGCTCCAGTATTGGCCATGCCGGAGGTTGGGCAGCATATCTATGTTCCGTCCGGCGCGCTTATGAAGGCCGGGGCATATAACGTGCTCGGTCTGCCGCGCCTTTCCCTTCATTCGCATCTGTATGTCGTATCTGCCGAGGGGTGTGCAATTTGCAACGACTCTGTCCACCCCCGGACAGATGCAGGGGGAGGGGC
>JAZRXU010000116.1:0-20998 GCA_045600345.1 Candidatus Cryptobacteroides sp.
AACCTGGTGCTTATCCCGCTCACTCTCGCCGGTTATGCGCGCTATCTTAAAGGTGTAGATGATAATGGTAATGCATTCGAACCTTCATCTGATCCGCTGCTGGCAGAACTTCAGCCTATAGTTGCAGATCTGCAGCTGGGAGGGGAGTGCAATGACTACTCTTGCCTCCATCAGCTGTACAGCCGCAAGGATGTCTTCGGACTGGATCTCTATGAGGCTGGCCTGGGACATAAGATCGAGGCTATGGTCAAAGAACTTTATGCCGGCCCGGGAGCAGTACGTGCTACGCTTCACAAGTACGTCAGCGCGAGGTAATACCATATAATAATTCTACGAGAAAAGGCAGACATTCCATCACGGATGTTTGCCTTTTTTTCTTCAAAAAAACGTTCGTTTCGTGGTTAACCCCTTATCGGACTTTAAATTATCGCTTAGAAAGCGGTACAGTGTGGTTTGGCCTACTCCCAGCATCTTGGAAATCTGAGCTTTCGTGTATCCCTTGCTGAGAAGACTCAGTATCAGGTCCTTATTGTCATGACATTCAGCCATCTTGGGACAGGTCCCGGGGCGTCGTCCTAAAACGACACCCGCCGCTTTTCGGGCGGCGAGTGCTTCTTTTGTTCTCATTGATATCATTCTGCGTTCTATATCTGCAGCCAATCCGAAGGCGAAACAGAGAACCTGGCTGTTGATGGAATCGTCAAATTCATATCCTTCCTTCACGGAATACAGTTTAATCCCTTTTTTCAGACAGAAACTCATGATCTCCATTACTTCGACAAGTGTTCTGCTGAGCCTCGAAATTTCAGTCACTATGATCATATCTCCTTTTTTCATCCTTTTCAGGAGCAGACCGAGCTTTCTGTAGTTACGGGATACCTTGCCACTTACCGTTTCATTTACCCATTTGTCTATGTCGATGTTCTTTCTCTGCGAGAAGTCAAGTATTTCCTTTTTTTGATTTGCAACGCACTGTTTGTCCGTACTCACGCGTAGATATCCGTATATCATAATTTAGAAAAGCAATATTATTTTTGCGATTTGTTGTATTTTTTTGTAAATTGGTACGTTCGTTCTTTCAGATAAACGAACGTTTGATTGAACAATATTTATGCTAACATACTAACTATAACCATTTTATTAATTTATGAAAAGCAAAATTCTATCTTTTGCAATGATCGCTTTGGCGATGATGGCATGTAAGAAACAGCCTCAGGGCGGAGAAGATCCAACACCTTCTGGTCCGGCTACATTCACAGCAACTTTTGCTCCTGTCAGCAAGGTTTCATTCAATGGAACAGCGTTGGCATGGCAGGCGTCTGATGCTCTCTCTGTATTCTCTGGCTCTGACGCCAAGAACTACAAATACACTACGAAGGACAACGGTGCTTCTGCCAAATTCGAAGGTGAGGCTCCATCTGCAGCAAGCTATGTTGCTGTTTATCCTTATGACGAGTCTCTTAAAGCGGAGGGCGGTGCAGTTAAGGTGACGATCCCGACTGATCAGCTCGCTGTTGCCGGCTCATGTGCTCAGGACGCTATCGTTACTGTTGCAGGCTCTAACAGCACTAATCTCGAATTCAGAACCGCAGGCGCTCTCGTTAAGTTCAAAGTTAACTCAAACGAGCCTGTAGCCAGTGCCACTCTTTCTGCAGTTGGTATGAATGACAAGCTCTCTGGCGAAGCAAAGGTCACTGCAAGCGCAAATGGTCTGAAAGTGTCTTCAACTACTGCTTCTGAGGATCATGTCACAGTGGGCGGAGGCCTTGCAAAGAACGAAACATATTATGTTGTTGCCATGCCGGGTAACTATGTCGAGGGTCTTACCATCAATTTCAAGAACGAGGAAGGCAAAGTCGTTACAAAAGAGATTGCAAAGATCAAACTCGAGGCTGGCGTTGTTGCTGATCTCGGCATATTCGATATCGAGGATGGTGACTGGCTCATGAGCTATGAGCTTGACGGTGATGATGCTGTCTTTGCATTCACCAACGCACATGATCCTGCTTCTCCAAAAGAGAGTGTACGTGATCTCACAGTGAAAAACTGTATGATTTATTGTATCCGTGAACTCAAGAGCCGCGTAAAGGAGATTGTAGGTACATTCACAATGGTGAACATTCTTCCAGGCTCTCCTGGCGGACAAGTTTATATGGCTATGTTCGAGCTTGAGGGAAGCATCCACAGCTTCTGCATCAAAGACTGTCCTGAGAGTATCAACCCTGCTTTCTTCCCAGAGCTCAAGAGCAAGGTGATTGAGGGTAACCTCATCATCGACAACTGTCCAAAGATGGAATTGAACCGTACTGACGGCTCAACTCCTGGTACTGTAACTGAGGTGAAGGGTGACTTCATCATCAATAACTGCGACCATGTCAACGGAACCACATTCAAGAATCTGGCAAAGGTTGGCGGTGATCTCATCATCACGAACAACACCAAGTCATGGGATCTTCGTGAGAAGACTACCGATCTTGTTGAAATAGGTGGTAATCTTGTAGTTAAAGGCAACCCAGAGTTCCAGTCAGCTATTGGTTTCACCAAACTTACCAAGATTGGTGGCGATGTTACTTTCTTCGCTCCATACATTCCTAACGAGGATAACCCTGAGGATCTTAATATCAAGGGCCTTAAGATTTTCAAGACATACCTTGACAATGGTGTGGTCTCTAAGACTGCCAAGATCCTTATCGGTCGTGACGAGGCAAGTCCTATCGACGTAAATTCTCTTTAATCTGAATCTCAAGATTTAATCTTATTTATCTAATGCAGGGTCGTGATCGCTTGATCACGGCTCTGTATGCGAAAAAAATTATTCAATGAAAGGTAAATTCAATTATCTTTTGCTCGTCGTTTTTGTGTTCATGATGACATCATTTCAAGCTCTGGCCCAGTCCAGACTTGTAAGCGGTGTTGTCCTGGATGACAGCAATGCTCCTCTGCCTGGTGCAGGTGTAGTGGTTGCCGGTACAAGAAACGGCGTCATTACAGATTTGGATGGAAAATTCTCCATCCAGGCAGCTCCGGGAGATAAGCTTTCTGTTTCTTTCCTGGGCTATCAGACCGTTACAGTCTCAGCTTCTTCGACGAATCTGAGCATTGTGCTTAACCCAGACTCAAACTTCCTCCAGGAGACTGTCGTCATCGGTTACGGTACACAGAAGAAAGCTACACTTACGGGTGCAGTGTCTGCCGTTACCAATTCCGAGATAGCAGTGACCAAGAATGAGAACGTCATCAACATGCTCTCGGGTAAGGTTCCTGGTCTGCGTGTCACGCAGAACTCTTCACAGCCCGGTGCCTTCGATAACAAGATCGATATCCGAGGCATGGGTACTCCTCTTATCGTTGTGGATGGTATTCCGCGCGATCAGGCTTACTTCTCACGTATGGATGCCAATGAGATAGACAATATCTCGGTGCTCAAGGACGCTTCTGCCGCCATTTATGGTGTTCGTGCAGCGAATGGTGTCATCCTCGTGACTACCAAGCATGGCAGCACGCTGGAGGATGGCGACAAGTTCGATGTCACTCTCAGTGGCAACTATGGCTTCCAGGACTTCCTTTATCTGCCTAAGACAGCTGATGCTGTAACCCATATGACCCTTATCAACGAGAAGGTGTTCAACGAGATGTCTCCGAACTATCCTTCACGTTCTCTTCCTAAATACACTGAAGAGCAGATTGAGGCGTACAGGTCGGGAGCAAAGTCCTCTACAAACTGGTCAGACGAGATCTTCAAGAAATTCGTTCCTCAGTCACAGTATAACCTTTCTGTGAACGGATCTTCGAAGCGTATCGATTACTTCTTCAATCTCGGCTACATGAAGCAGGAGGGTTCTTACAAGAGCGGCTCACTCAATTACAGCCGCTGGAACTTCCGTTCAAATGTCGATGCCCGTATCACAGACCACCTCACTGCTTCTTTCCAGCTCAGCGGTTATACTGATGAGACCAATCAGCCAAACACCAAGATCTGGACAGTATACAAATATGCATGGACATATCGTCCGACTTCGCAGGCATGGATCGATGGCAATCACGATCTTCCTGGCTTTGATAACGAGATGATTGAGGCTGAGAACCCTGTGGCCTCTACAGATAGCAAGTTCACGGGCTATCGTCAGGAGAAGCGATACAATTTCGATGGCAGTGCATCTCTCAAATTCGATATTCCGCATGTTGAGGGCTTGAATCTGAAAGCTTTCTACAACTATAACTTCTATACTACTGACAACAGCCAGTATCTTCGCGTTTATTATCTTTACGCACGCGATGGAGCAGGCGATCTTCAGAGCTTCATACGCAATAGCCCGGGCAGTGTGAGACGTCAGGCTAATCCTTCCAATGCCAATACTCTGCAGCTGTCTGTCAACTACGATCATACTTTTGTTGATGCTCATCATGTCAGCGCTATGCTGCTGTATGAGGAGAGCTATAACAAGTGGAACGGTTTTTACGCACAGCGTGAGACTTTCCTTGACAACGAGTATCTTTTCGCAGGAGAGGACGAGAATCAGGTCGGTGCTCAGGATGGTGTAGGCGATATGTCACGTCGCGGTATCGTAGGCCGTGCAGCATATGACTACAAGAGCAAATACATCGTTGACTTCTCATTCAGATACGACTCTTCATCGCGTTTCCCTAAAGCTTCCCGCTGGGGTTTCTTCCCTTCGGTTTCTGCCGGATGGCGTATCAGCGAGGAGAGCTTTGTAAAGGACAACGCTCCTTGGATCACCAACCTCAAGATCCGTGGATCATATGGTATCATGGGTGATGATGCTTCAGCAGGTACATATCCTCCGACTTTTGTGGGATATGAGCTCAAGCCGACATCATACGAGTATTACTTTCAGCAGGGCTCTCTCGTGACTGGCGTCGCTCCTACTTCCATCCCTAACCCTAACCTCACATGGTATACAGCCGAGACTTCCAATATAGGTATCGACTGGAACCTCTGGCAACAGAAGTTCGGCGGTACAGTGGAAGCCTTCCTCCGTCGCCGTTCAGGCCTGCTCGCTACCTCATCAGTAGTGCTGCCAGGCATCGTAGGCGCAACAATGCCTCAGGAGAACCTTGAGAGCGATGCGACATTCGGCTGGGAGGTCGAGCTGTCCCACTATAACAAAATAGGAGATTTCCGTTATTGGGTGACAGGTGAGATTTCGGCAACCAAGAACCGCTGGATCACAAAGCTGAATGCTCCTGCCGGCAACTCTATGGAGGATTGGCGTCGCACAAATGTATCCGGACGTAACAAGGATATCTGGTTCTCTATCGAGGAAGGCGGACGTTTCGACAACTATGCTCAGATACAGAACCATCCTACTTCAGGCGGCGGATACTGGTCCGGCGTCCTTCCTGGTGACTACTGGTATGAGGACTGGAATGAGGATGGCGTTATCGATGGCAACGATATGCATCCTGTAGCTACCTACAATCTCCCTGTATTCAACTATGGTATCACTCTTGGTGCATCATGGAAGGGTATAGACCTTTCTATGAATTTCCAGGGTGCTGCCGGCGTATACAGCTCATTTACTGAGATATTCACAGAGGTGGGTCCTTTCAATGGCGGCTCGGCTCTGAGCATATACACAGACCGCTGGCGTACAGTTGACCCTAATGCCGACCCATGGAATCCGCATACAGAGTGGATCTCAGGTACATATCCGGCAACAGGACACAGCTTCAATTCGTACGCCACAGGCATCAGGAACGCGTCGTATATCCGTCTCAAAACTCTTGAGCTCGGCTATTCATTCCCTAGGCATCTGCTTGCCAAGGCCAAGATCAAGGATCTGCGTGTATTCGTAAACGGATACAACCTGCTCACTTTCTCTCCTCTGAAGAATATCGATCCAGAGCGTCCTGGTGCTCAGGGCGGAGCAAATACCTCTGGTACCGGTATCCTGATTTACAACTATCCGGTCAACCGTACAGTGAATTTCGGTGCTTCAATCAAGTTCTAATCTGACATCCATTATGAAATTATTTAAAATATCATTATTGGTCGCAGCATCTGCGCTCATCGCAGCTGGTTGCGCCCGCCTCGATCTCGAGCCTAAGGGTGTACTTAGTGAAGGAACGCTGTTTAATTCTGAGAACGGTGTCCAGAAATATTTCGCCAACATCTACAACGAGCTCCCTATCGAGGACTTCAACTACAAGTCAATCGGTGCCGGTGATGCTCCTAGAAAAGGATATGGTACAGCCAATTCCGAAGGCCATCACATAGGAAACATCTGGGATCCACAGAAGGGCTATTCTTCCGTTGCATCGATGGAGGCTACCGGACGTGGCGCTCAGGATCAGAATCCAGATGCATGGGGATATTGGCCATATGACCGTATCCGTGACATAAACACTTTCATTTCGAAATTTCCTGCATATGCAGGCAACTTTACTGAGCAACGATATACGGAGATTCTTGCCGAGGCTCATTTCCTACGTGCGTTCTATTATTTCGGAATGGTAAAACGCTTCGGAGGAGTGCCTATCGTAACAGAAGTGCTCGATCCGACAGCAGATATTTCTACAATGCAGTTGCCAAGAAACAAGGAGTACGACTGCTGGCTCTTCATTCATGATGAACTTGCGTATGCAATGGAAAACATGATTGATGACAAGACAAACAAGGGGCGTGCCAACCGCTATACCGCTGCTGCCCTGATGGCTAAGGCTATGCTTTATGCCGGAAGTGTGGCAAAATATAACAAGTATACCGGTGTCATGGGCGAAGCTACTGCGAAAGGTCTCATGGGTATGGATCCTTCAGTGGCTCAGGAATTCTTCAAGTATTCGTACGATGCCTGCAAGATGATTATTGATGCCGGTTACAGCCTTCATAAAGGTGCAGACAAGGTAAAAGCCTACAAGGAAGTCTTTATCGAAGAAACCGAAGAGGACATCTTTGTGAAATATTATGGCCCTAAGTCCACTACCGGTTATTTCTCAGCGCTTTATCACAGCTGGGATACATTTGTGCTCCCTCTTGGTACAAACATGGCTACGGCAGCAGGTTGCAATCTTCATCCTGTAGCCGAGCTCGTGCGTCTTTTCGATATGCCTGCAATTACAGATGATGCAGGCTATCCTGTACGATTCGACAATGTCGAGGAGCTTTGGAACAACGGCCAGATGGAGGCACGTTGCCAGGCAACTTTCTTCTTCAACGGCATGGTGGAGCCCGTTTCCGGCTGGAAATTCGACACCCAGGGCGGTGTGTTCACCTCTTGTCCCGGAACAGCGGCGGATTGTGTGCCTGACTGGAATCTGGACAGCGAATATACCATCAAATATCGTATCCGCGGTGCAGATGCAGGCACTGTCCAGAACATCCCTCCCTACGGCGATGTGAAGATCAACGGTCTCAACGGCCCCGCAACCACTGTGGGCGACGAGAGCTACACCCAGACCGGTATTTATATACAGAAGTATGTCAACTATAATGCTGACCCTACCACCCGTATGTATTTCGGCAGTATGCAACCGTACAAGGTGTTCCGCTTCGGTGAGACTCTTTGTACCATTGCAGAGGCCGCGTATGAGCTTGGTCTTGAGACTGGCGACAACGCTCTTCTCGACGAGGCATTCACTTATATCGCAGAGCTTCGTGACCGTGCAGGTGCTTCAGCACATCCTCGTAAGGCAGATCCTGCAGATGTAGGCGAAGAACTATATGGCTATCCACTCGACGAGAACCTTCAGTTCATCCGTCAGGAGCGTACCCGTGAGCTTTGCTTCGAGAACCACACCAACTGGGATCAGCGCCGTTGGAGAATCACTCATCGCATCTTCAACAATACATACCCTCACGGCATCGTTGCATACAAGGTTCTCGATGAGGGTAAATATATCTTCCTTGAGGACGGTATACGCTTCGTGCGTACACTTACATATAACCAGCGTGCCTACTATGAGCAGATTCCTGGTTCTGAGATTACCAAGAACCCTTATATGGTTCGTAATGACGGATATTAATAGCAGGGGCTTTGGTATATAAACAAATTAACTTGAAATAATGAAAATGAAACGTATATTATTATTTCTTTCTGTTTGCGTAGGTTTGTCTTTCGCTGCATCCTGCATGAAGATAGATAACTTCGATGCGCCGTCTGCACAGATTACCGGCCGTTTGATCGACAAGACTACCGGCAAGAACCTGCTTGTGGACAATGGAGAGACTCATATCCGTATCTGGGAAAAGAGCTTCAGCAGCAATCCCAATCCGCAGAATCTTCCTGTCAAGATAGATGGAACCTACAAGAATACACGTCTGTTCGAGGGTAATTACAACATGCTGCCTTATGATGGTGCGTTCTGGCCAGCTGATACTACATACAATGTAGCTATCACCAAGAAAGGATCTGTCGTTGATTTTGAGGTGGTTCCATATCTCCATCTTGTTGATTTCGAGTACGAACTGGATGATACCTATCTTACTGTCAGCTGTAAGCTCGAGGCTCCGCGCGTGTGCGACGAAGATGGCAATGAACTGACTGTCCTCGAGGTTCGTCCATTCGTCAACAACAACCATTTCGTCGGCGGCAGCAACCTTATGGGCTATTACTATGTCGACAAATATACTGCGGTGATCAATAAACCATGGTCTGCTATCGGTGACGAATATGGTGTCGGTCACGATACCTATTCATTCATGCTGCCGTTGAAGGCAGGTTATCATTACTGGGTGCGAATGGGCGCGAAGGTCCGCAATTCTTTCCAGAACTGGAACTATACTGAGATTATCGAAGTTGATATTCCTCTTGAATAAACTATGAAATCAATAATTCAATTATTCACGGCTGCAGGCATGCTTTTTATGGCGTGCCTGGGCTGTTCATTAGAAAAACCGGGTGTCGTTCCTGATCCTGTTGATCCGGATCCAGAGAAAAAACCATTTCCTGAAGGAGTCTATGACTCATACAAAGGTCTGGTGATGGCTGGATATCAAGGCTGGTTCAATACTCCTGGTGACGGCGCCAACCGTGGTTGGACTCACTATCGCGGAAGCGGCAAGACAACATTCGAACCTGGTTCATGCTCAATCGACCTTTGGCCTGATATGTCAGAATACATCAACAAGTACAAGACCTCGTTCACATTTGATGACGGTTCTCCTGCTTATGTATACTCCGCATACGACCAGCAGACTATTGATGTGCATTTCAAATGGATGAAACAGTATGGCATAGACGGTGTTTTCATGCAGCGTTTCCCTGTGGATATCAAGACTGCAACCGGTTTGAATCATGCTAATACTGTTCTTAAGAACGCAATGAAAGCTGCGCTGAAGTACAAGCGTGCGATCAGCATTATGTATGATCTTACCCTGCTGCCTTCCGGAGGTGATGAGCTTCTGCTTAGCGACATTGACAACCTGGCAAAAGAACACAACCTGTTCGATCATGAAAAGAACCCTTCCTATGTCTATCATAACGGGAAACCTTTGGTGGCCGTATGGGGCGTGGGATTTGCTTCCAATGACGGAACGGAGTCCGGTTATCGTCCCTATACCCTCGCAACCTGCAACAAGATCATTGATCGTCTTGTTGCAAAGGGCTATAGCGTGATGGTAGGAGTGCCTACCTACTGGCGCGAGTTAAAGATTGATGCAGAATCCACTTCTGCCCTTCATGATGTAATACGTAAGTGCGACATCATTGCGCCGTGGTTTGTGGGAAGATACAGGCCCGAGACATATTCTCCGAAGATCACTGACCTTATCAAGAATGACATTGCTTGGGCAAAGGCCAACAATATGGACTATGCACCTTTGGCATATCCGGGATTCTCATGGGCCAATATGTATTATCCTGAGGATCATACATCGGCTTTCATCGACCGTAAGGGAGGCAAGTTCCTCAAGCAGCAGCTTGATTTTCTGCTCAGCAGCGATGTGGATATGATCTATATCGCCATGTTCGACGAGATAGACGAGGGTACTGCTATCTATAAGATTGCATCCAAGGTGCCTGTCGGCCAGCCGGGAAGTAAGTTCTATGCAAGACCCGAAGAGGATGAGCCGGAGCTGTATATGAAGATATGCGGCGAAGCATCCAAGCAGCTCAAGAAGAAACTTGGGTATCTGGTAGACTAGTTTAATTTGTATCAGTTAGGTATATGAATATTTCTTACAAATATTTTTCACCTGAGAGCGTTTTGCTCGATGTGGATATCAGAACGGTAATCTGCCAGAGTGCAGATGTTAACGTTAGCAATCCTTTTGATACAACTGAAGAGGAATGGTAATTGATGGAGGAATGATTATGAAGAAGTTATTTACAATTCTAGCAGCTATGGTTGCTGTATTCAGCTTTGTATCATGCAACAAGGAGATCCCTGCTGTAGAAGAACAGCAGCAGGACGCTATAAAACTCAATATCAAGGTAGCCGACCTTGCATCAAAGGCTGTCAAAAGCGGATGGACAAGCGGTGACAAGATCAATATATGGTATGACAAGAATATCACACGAAATCCAGATCTGGTAATCGAGTATGATGGCTCAGACTGGAGTGTGGATCAGTCTGCGACAGTAAGCGGAGCCAAACCATCGGCAAATGGTACTCTCAATGCCGTGTATGTACAGAATGGCGTTTCAGTGTTCAGCAAGTATAGCGATATCTCATCTGTTTTTGGATATCCTGCCGCCCAGTTTTCTACTCCTTCTACCGGTGTTAAAGTGGACACACAGTCCCTGTATACAGCAACACCTCTTACTTCATTTGTAGAGAGTGCCGCTTATACATTCGAATCTGAGACACTCTCTGTAAATCTTGAAGCTTGGACTTTCAAGAAATTGAACAATGTTCAGGTTGTGATTTCAAACCTTCCGGAAGGAACCTGGGTGCTTAAATGTAACCGATTGATGTTAAGGAATACTTTTGTCCTGAGCGATGGTGGTTTTGGTACGTCAAGTCAATCATATGACGAATATGCACTTTCTACAGACAATGCGGATGGCAAGGCTTTCATGTATTATTATGAAAGTTCTGACACAGACTTCCTATTTACTCTTCATGAGTTGAGCAGCAATGTTACAATGACATACTCCGTCACAGGCAAGACTCTTGACAAGTCAGGCAAGTTGAATGCCATCAAGATAGACTACAGCAAGTTTGAGGATATATATCCAAGCTATGTTCTGGACGGTGATGCTGCAATCTATGCTTTCACAGGCAAGTCGGTTGCAGAAAAGGAGATTGTTCGCGACATCACCTGCAAGAACTGCTCTATCTATCCTGTACGAGAGATTAAAAATCGCGTAAAGAGAATCGAAGGCACACTTACTATCGACAACTGTTCAAGTACCTACATAGCAATGTTCGAGGTGGAAGACAGCGAAAGGAGCATATGCATAAAGAATTGCACTGCAACAGGTTCCAATCCGGCATTCTGTGGTGAGATCAAAAACAAGATTGTGGAAGGTAACCTCATTTTCCAGAACTGTCCTAATATGAACATGTTTAATGATGACGGAGCAGGCCCCTGCGCTATCAAAGAGGTTAAAGGCGACTATGTAATGGACGCCTGCATCAATATCAACGGAAACGCATTCAAGAATCTCACAAGGGTAGGTGGAGACTTCGTGCTCACCAATAACGTAAGGTTCTGGGATCTTCGTCAGAAAACTATTCCTCTCACAGAGATTGGCGGTAACCTTGTAGTAAAGGGCAATTCTGACCTTGATTCAACAATCGGCTTTGAGCACCTCACCAAGATAGGTGGTAACGTGACATTCTTCGGTCCGTATATCCCTAATCAAGATGCCGATGCCAATATCAAAGGCTTCAAGATCTTCAAGACTTACCTTGATAGTGGCGTAATCTCACCAGGTGCCACTATCCTTATCGGCCGTAACGAGGCTTCGCCTATCGACGTCAACAGCCTGTAAGACAATTTATACACTTTAGAAGCAAAGTGAGTCCAACCAACTCACTTTGTTTTTAATTAAAAACTTATTGAATAATGCTAAAAGAAAGAATTATTACTACGGCTGCGGCGCTCCTGACAGTGTGCCTTGCATTTGCCGGCAGTAATCCCAAAGCCAACGAGAAGGCTCAGGTAAGATCAGGTAATGCCCGATTTACCGTCCTCACAGACAGGCTCATCCGTATGGAATGGGCAGAAGATGGAAAGTTTGAGGACAATGCCTCTCTGGCCATCATCAACCGAGATCTTCCTGTACCTGCTTTCACCAGCTCAGTGAAAAGCGGCAAGGTGCAGATAAAAACCTCTGCCCTTACTCTTGTATACAGCGGCGATGGCAAGTTTGATGAGAACAACCTCAGCGTGAGTTTCAAGATGGGCGGCAAGACCGTCACATGGCATCCTGGTATGGACGACAAGGGCAACCTTTTGGGTACTGCCCGTACCCTCGACGGTTGCGAGGGCTTTGACAAGATCAGCTTCAGCGACCCTATGGAACTCGGTATCGTTTCAAGAGACGGCTGGGCTGTAGTGGACGAGAGCAATCGCCATCTGCTGGTTGCAGATGAGAAATCAAGCTGGGGGGAATGGGTGCATGAGCGTCCTGCCGGAGACAGACAGGATCTCTATATCTTCGCTTACGGACATGACTACAAGTCTGCACTTGCTGATTTCACCAAGGTTGCCGGCAAGATCCCTATGCCGCCGAAATATGTGTTCGGATACTGGTGGAGCCGTTACTGGGCATATTCAGACCAGGAGTTCCTCCAGCTTGGCAACGAGTTCCGTGGCAGACATATCCCTATGGATGTGATGATTATCGACATGGACTGGCACTATACCTACAAGAACCTGGCGAACAGAGTCGGCAGGGATGAGTTCGACCAGAGTATGGGATGGACAGGATATGGCTGGAACAGAGAGCTTTTCCCTGATCCGCAGGGCTTCCTGAATGAACTGCATGACATGGGCTTCAAGACAGCGCTGAACCTTCATCCGGCTTCCGGCATACGTCCTATCGAGGAGTGCTATCATGAATTTGTGAAAGATTACACCTCGCGCACGAGCGACTATGATGGCCCTGACGGCTATGTATACAAGGGCGGGGAGAAGATGAAGGACGGAAAGCCTGCCAAAAAAGGCTATAATGCTGCTGTCCCATTCCGTATGAGTCAGGAAGCTTGGGCTGATGCCTACTTCAACAGTGTGATCCATCCTCTTGAGAAGCAGGGCGTGGATTTCTGGTGGCTGGACTGGCAGCAGTGGAAGCTCAGCAAGTATATGAAAGACCTCAGCAATACCTTCTGGCTCAATTATACTTTCTTCAATGACAAGGTGCGCAGAGACAAAGGTCTTGCTCCGGCAGATGCAGAGCGTCCTATGACATACCACCGCTGGGGAGGTCTTGGCAGCCATCGCTATCAGCTCGGTTTCTCCGGTGATACTTATATCAAATGGGAGGTGCTTCAGTTCCTGCCATATTTTACAGCTACGGCTGCCAACGTGGGTTATGGCTATTGGGGACATGACCTCGGCGGTCATATGATGAAGGTGCAGGAGCCTACCGATCCAGAGCTTTATACCCGTTTCCTCCAGTATGGCGTGTTCTCGCCTCTGTTCAAGACCCATTGTACATCACAGGCTATCATCGAGCGCCGTATATGGGCTTTCGAGAACCATTATCAGTATATGCTGGACGCATTCAACCTGCGTTATGCTCTTACTCCTTATATCTATAATGCTTCGCGTCAGGCATACGATACCGGCATATCTCTCTGCCGTCCTATGTATTATGACTATCCTGAGGCAGCTCAGGCGTATGACTTCAAGGAGCAGTATATGTTCGGCGACGATATCCTCGTGGCTACAGTATGTGAGCCTTTGAATCCTGACACTCAGAAGTCTTCAAGGAAGGTATGGTTCCCTGCAGGAAACAACTGGTATGACATGGCCCACAAACGTATGATCAAAGGTGGTACAACACAGACTCTTGCTTACACAATTGCAGAGAATTGCTGGTTTGTGAAGGCTGGCAGCATTCTTCCTCTTGCTCATGAGGGCATCCAGAGTCTCCAGGATAAGACCAATGCGCTTCGCATATATGTTGCACCGGGAGCCGGCAGCTCAAAATGCACTCTTTACGAGGATGATCAGGTGAGCCAGGCGTATGATAGCGAATACGCTACTACGCTCATCTCCAAGACTTCGAACAGTTCATCATGCAGACTTACCATTGCTGCAAGGCAGGGATCATTCAAGGAAATGGATCCCGAGCGTGACCTTACTGTGGTGCTCGGCGGTCTGAGCCGCAAGCCTGTGAGCGCAACGCTGGACGGCAATGCACTCGAAGTATCTTATGATGCACAGACTATGGAGGCAAGCGTCAAACTTCCGGTGATGAAAGCAGACAAGGCTGCTCAGGTGATTGTGAAGTACTAATTGCATATAGAAAATGAGAAAATATATCAAATATGCTCTGGCAGCAGTAGCGCTGACAATTTTTGCGGAAGCATTGCTCCATGCCAAGGACGTCAATACAGCCAAACTTGGAATCAAGGCTGATGGCAAGACTCTTGTCACATCCAAACTCCAGAAAGCTATTGACCTGTGTGCAGAAACGGGTGGCGGTACTGTAACCGTCACCCCTGGCTGCTATCTTACGGGAACACTGTATCTCAAGAGCCATGTTCAGCTTCATCTTGAAAGGGGAGCGATGATTCTAGGCAGTACGAGGATTCCCGAAGATTATCCTGTGATGGCTGTCATTCATGGCGATGGAATCGAAGATGCCGGTATCTCGGGAGAGGGCACAATCAACGGACAGGCTACCCATCCTGATATAGTTGCCCGACACTTTCACGGCGGCAGCGAGATGAACCGCCCGAAGGCTCTCTATTTCAAGGATTGTAAGAAAGTGTCTTTCAGGGAGTTCTCCATTCAGGATGCCTGCAGCTGGACTTTCCATCTGTTCCGCTGTGACGGAGTGCAGATCGACGGCATATCGATCCACTGTCTTGCCATTGCCAATAACGATGGTATTGATGTGGATGCGAAGAATGTCACAATCAGCAACTGCTATATCGAGGCTGAGGATGATGCCATATGTTTCAAGAGTGACGACCCGGACTTCATGGTGGAGAATGTCACTGTGACCAACTGCGTGCTGGCTTCGAACTGCAATCTGGTCAAATTCGGCACAGCATCATGGTGTGGCTTCCGCAATATATCTGTGAGCAACTGTGTGATGAGACCTACCTCCGAGGCTGTGGTATGGGACTGGCCGTCAAGATATCGCAAGCTTCCGAAAGGCACACTCACAGGTATTTCGGGCATTGCTATCGAGTCTGCTGACGGCGGACTTGTGGAGAACCTCAACTTCACCAACCTGTCTATGGACGGTGTGATGGCTCCTGTCTTCATTTCGCTCAACCGCAGGCATGGAGAAGGGAAGGGCATAATCCGCAATGTGAATATTTCCAACATTACAGCCCACACTGTAGGTGTGCTGCCGTGCATCATCGCAGGTCTGCCGGAGTCAAGGGTTGAAGATGTCACCATCCGTGATGTATATATGCTTACGGATGGCGGCGAGGACAAGATGGACAGGCGTGTACAGGAGAGCCCGGAGAACTATCCGGAGATAGACATGTTCGGTCATCGCAATCCGGCAGGTGCATTCTTCATCCGTCATGCAGACGGCATCTGGATGGAGAATATACGTGTTCAGGCCCGCAATACCGATCATCGGCCAGCCATCGTGGCAGATGACGTCAATGGCCTGGATGTAAATCATCTTGTCGTGAAGAATCTCGACAGCCCTCTTCAGGTAGAGAATATCGAGAGCAAGGGTGTAACCCTCGACGGTAAATCTCTGTAGTGTAAAGCAGTAAAACGTACCGGTAGTCATCTCTGCAACTTAGGGTGGGAAACCCCTCCTCTTTTTGAACCTCCATTAATAAGAGAGTTTCAAAAATCCACCCCCATTGTAGCAGAGATGGCTACCGGAACGTTTTTTGTATTTTACTGTTTAATCAGTTCGATTATACGGCTGTCGTATTGTTTGGTGAGATTGATCTCTATGCCCTGATTCATCAGGAAGCTGCCTTTGAAGGCGTTACCGTCCCAATGTGAGCTTGCTCCGTTTGGTTCGCGATTCAGCTCGGTAAGTACATAGGTAGCCTCAGGGTCAAGGCCAGCGAAGCGGAAACGAGGCACGAACATATTCCTGTACTGCTCGAATTTATATGCGAAGAACATTGCATGATCCTTTTCTTCAGTAATGAAGAGTTCGCTGCAGAAGCCTTTGCCATCGTATGGCGAGATAATACGGTAGAGATCGCCCTGTTGAACGACAGGGCGTATTTTTTCTTTGTACAGAGCAAATGCGTTGCGAGAGAACTCGAATTCCTTCTCATTCAGATCTGAAGGCTTCATTTCCATACCCAGACGTCCTGTCATCGCTACGTCGAAACGGAACTTGAGAGGAATCTCCCTTTTGGTCTGGTGGTTAGGTGATGCACTGACGTGCGATGCCATGGCGCATGCAGGGAAAAACATGCTTGTACCCCACTGCATGAACAGGCGCTGCTGGGCATCTGTATTGTCGCTTACCCAGAATTCATCGAAGTATGGCATTACACCATAGTTGGCACGTCCACCACCGCTGGCGCAGCACTGGATCACAAGGTCCGGATATTTGGCGCGTACGCGCTCGAGAACCTTGATCAGTCCAAGGTGGTAGTCTACATAGAGGTGACTCTGCTTATCTGCGCTCAGATAATGTGAACCGAAATTGTTCATCTCTGCATTGCAGTCCCATTTGATGTAGTAGGTGTCAGGTGTTTCCGTCATGATGTCGTCAACCACTTTTACCACAAAGTCCTGTACAGCCGGGTTGCTCAGGTCGAGAATGAGCTGGGTGCCACCGCGTCCTGTGATAGGGGTGCGGTTAGGATAACATACCACCCAGTCCGGATGCTTCTCATAGAGTTCGCTCTTGGTGTTGGTCATTTCGGGCTCTATCCATATGCCCCACTTGAGCCCACGCTCGCGTGCTGCCTTTTCAAGAGCGACTACACCGTCAGGAAGCTTTTCTCTGTCTGTTACCCAGTCTCCCAGTGCACAGTTGTCTTTGCTGCGTTTGTATTTGCCGCCGAACCATCCGTCATCCATCACGAACAGTTCTCCTCCCAGAGCCTGTACACCATCCATCAGCTCTACCATGCCATTCTGGGTGACGTTGAAGTAGACACCTTCCCATGAGTTGAGAAGCGTCTTGCGCAGAGCCGTACCGTTGTGTACTTTATTGTTCAGACGGGCCCAACGGTGATAGTTGCGGCTTACTCCGCCCTTGCCTTCGTTGCTGTATACAAGTGCCAGCGCGGGAGTTGTGAAACTTTCTCCTTTCCCTAGTATGTATTGAGAGTTCTCGTTATTGATACCTGCTACGAGATGGTGAATCTTCTTGTTCGGGGTATCTATACTCATTTTGAAGTTGCCGTTCCAGCATAGGACTGCTCCGATGGTGCGTCCGCTATTCTCCTGAGGTTTTCCGTCCAGAGACAGCATGATGTTCGGACGGTTCTGGTGTGCATTCTTGGTACCGTTCATGTCGTGTATCTCAAGCATGCCGGGAGTGAGAGGCTGTTCGGTGAGTTCGGCTTCATCTGCCCATGCCCCGTGTTCGTGGCTTATCCATACGTCTCCGACGCGTATTGGTAGGCTTCCGCTGGCGTAATTAAGCAAAGTGACAGGTTTCTTGCCGCCGTTACGTATCACAGTCCAGGTCTCTATGACATCGCAGTTGTCGTATGCCTTGTAGCAGACGTCTACGTAAAAATCGTATATGCGGTCTTTCAGGGAGATCGTGGTTATTGTGGCATTCTGAATTTTCTCCTGTGAATCAGACTGGTATACAAGCTCTGTACTCATATTGCCGTCTGCATGACGGACGCTCAGGGCACAGATTCCCCTTGTGTCATTTCCGTGGCCGAAAGCAGGATATGCACTCTCATACAAGGCGTATGATTTGTAGACTTGTTTGATATCATCCACCCTGTCACCGTAGTAGATGATGCTTAACGGGCCGTTATCGTCGCCCTGAAGCAGGAGAGTCGTGTTTGCCGTGTTCACTGCGATATTCCGTGCATTTGACAGAAATGTGCAGGTTATTCCCAAGGCAAGAACTGATAAGAATTTTTTCATAGAGGAGATGTTATTATTGTATACACAAATATACAAAAAATCAATCTATTTTCCTGAGATTCGAACTGTCAATACGAAAAGTGTCTGAACTATTTATCCCGTTGCCTGTCGGATGTATCGTTATCGTGTAGTGACCGTTACGGGATACTCCATAGGCATCATCTGTATCGTGCAGATAAAATCTGTATATCAATCCCCGTCCCGTGCTGACATGCGATGGAGACTCATAGTCAAATGATATTTCTACATATGAGCTGCAATCCGTATCTGGTGATGTCCATCCTGTATTTTCCAACATGTATAGATCTACACGGTTCTTGGTCCATTTGCCTGTGTATCCGACAGGAAATATGTCATCTGCGCTTTCAAGATGCGATTCTCTGAAAGCGTATGCGCATCGGGGACAGTTGCATATGCGCGCGTCGCCAGGAGTCATGGATACCCCGGGGCTGAGGTCGCTGCCGTCATATACCAAAGTGATCTTAGCCATCATGCGGGTGAGCTGCACGGTAGCTGGATATGAATCACCCTTGTCGGCTCTGGATATGAAGTCCAGGCTACCGCTCATAGCAATGCCGCGTATGTTGCCTTCAGGATATCTTAAATATAGTTTCCATTCTTTTATCCATGACTCGTTATGGACTCCGAGGTCATATCCTATGTTCGCCAATACGAAAATGTGGTACTCTACATCCCTGAGACCTTTGAAGTCTATGGAAATATCACCTGAGACTCCGTTTGCGTAGGTGTTGAATCTGTGAGCTGTGATGCTGCCGTAGGCATCGGTTACATAGAAGTTTATGTCCCATATCCTGTCTTCGTCAGGTGCTGAGGATTTGGTGTTTCCGCATGGGCTGGTGATTACAGCAATAAAGGTTTCTTCACCGCCAGATACGTATGAAATCTCCTTCTTACTGCAGGATTGTACGGAAAATAATGGCGCGACGACCAGAGACAATGCAGAAATTCTAATTGATTCAAGCATTAGTTCAAAACCTTTCATTTTGTCCCTCCTTTTCCACCCACGGGTTCCTTTTAGTTTTTATAGTTATCGTTTGGGGATCTGCTATTGTCTCAGGATCCGTCACGCCTTTTTTCTTTATGAATATATCGTATATGTAGTTTCCTCCGCAAACCATTTCTCCTGTTGCATTCAGATCGATAGGGTAGTAGTACGTATTGCCGTCGATTGTGCCCTCTATGACAAGTTTTGTCTCCTGCCCGGGATAGCAGTAGAGTACAGCTCCTTCAACAATGCTGCTGTACAACATTTCCGGGTGACGTATTCTGGAAAGACCATAATAATCAAAGCCACCGTTGTTCAGCAACTCACTCTCTCCTGCGTAGGTGCCGAGAATTCCGTAGTTTCCGTTTATGTCTACAAGGTAAGCCTTAGCATCAGAAAATTTGCTGCCGGAGTAGGGCTCGCCGCTGAAGTCAGCTGCAAAGTATCGGATCTCGATCCGAGCCAGAAGGGGTTGCAGTTCAATAATATCTGTTCTATCAATCTCATTATCGCTGTCATATTCATAAACAGCAGATAGAAATGGACTTGAAGGGTCCTCGATAAGGTATGAAACCGTAGTCTCTGCCATTGCATCGCAGGTGCCTATCCGTTCGAAATAGAGTTCGTTTTCAGGAAACTGGCTGATTATTACTGCCTTTTTATGGCCTTTTGATGCAATAAGTGAAATGCTCCCGGCTGACGTGTCGGAATCGTAGTATGACTCCAGACGATTATTGCTGTCATAAATAAAAACATGTGCTTTTGAAATGCTCAAAGAGCCACCCCAGACCCGCATTGCGCAGGTGTTATAGCAAGTGTCGGATACGCATGCGTCAGAACAATCTGGGGTATACTCCAAGTGCGAACACGACAATGCCAGCACAGGCAGAATTGCCTCGCAAACAAGTAATAGAAAAGGGAAGAAGTGCCGCATAAGCTGTCGTATTTGTTGCCGCGAAGGTACATCCTCAAAAAGCTCAGTGCAAGAAAATTAAAATTTTGAGTGCAGATTTTGTGAATTTTGATGTCTTTTGTAAATTTTTAATTTTTATGTAGGGTTTTATGCTTAAATTTGTGACGAAAAGATTGTGAAATTTTTATGCTGATTGTACTTGAGGGCTTGGATGGTGCCGGTAAATCCACACAGGTGAAGAAATTGAAAAGGTATCTGGAGGAAAACGTGGCATGTCTGGATTATATTCATTTCCCAAGGTATGAATCGCCTGTATACGGCGATCTTATCAGCCGTTTTCTTCGCGGCGATTTTGGTGATAACAACAGCGTTCATCCTCAGCTTGTAGCTCTCCTTTTTGCAGAAGACCGTCATGGTGCAGCGCCTGCGATATGTGATGCGCTGGAGAAAGGACATACTGTCCTTCTGGATCGCTATGTATATTCCAATATCGCGTATCAGTGCGCCAAGCTTCATGACAGAGAAAAAAAGGAAGCGCTTCGCGACTGGATATTCAATACCGAATATGAATCTTTCGGTGAACCTCGTCCCGATCTCAATCTTTTCCTTGATGTGCCTATATCATTTGTTGAAAAAAGCCTTAACAAGGAGCGGAAAGGAGCAGATCGAGAATACCTGGAGGGGAGTAAGGATATTCATGAAGCTGATATAAACTTCCAGATAAGTGTGCGTGACATGTATCTGCGCCAGTGCGAGCTTGATCCTTCTTTCATAAGGATAGATTGTTCTGATGCAGATGGCAACATGCTTCCGCCGGATGAGATTTTTGCCAGGGTTAAGGCAGTGGTGGCCTCTAAACTTCAGTAAGATGCACTCGTTCAAGCGGCTGTTTGCAATACTTATAGGAGTTGTATTCCTTGTGTCGGGGTTCGTAAAGCTTATC
>JAZRXU010000117.1:0-6612 GCA_045600345.1 Candidatus Cryptobacteroides sp.
GGCCTGCTGGCCTGTGGCTTCCATCTTCTCTCGACATGCAGGCACTACCTTGCGATAATCCGGGGTGATGCCCATCTGGCGCATGAGAAGCGTCAGTTTGTTGACCTCGCTGTCGTTGCATTTGCCTTTGGCCAGGTTGCAGAGAGCGGTGAAATAGCGGCGTATGACCTCCTGACGGGATGCTTCGCTGCATACCAGGTCGTCGCTTATACAGTGACCGACCATATTCACGCCCATGTCGGTAGGTGATTTATACGGACTCTCTCCGTAGATTCCCTCAAAGATGGCGTTCAGGATAGGGAAGGCCTCGATGTCGCGGTTGTAGTTGACCACGACCTTGCCGTATGCCTCCAGATGGAATGGGTCTATCATGTTGACATCGTTCATGTCAGCCGTTGCAGCCTCGTATGCCACGTTCACAGGATGCTTGAGGGCCATGTTCCATACCGGGAAGGTCTCGAATTTGGCGTATCCTGCCTTGACGCGACGCTTGAATTCGTTGTAGAGCTGGCTGAGACAGGTCACCATCTTTCCAGAGCCGGGGCCGGGAGCGGTGACAACTATCAGAGGATGTGATGTCTTGACATATTCATTCTTGCCGAAACCCTCTTCCGAGTCGATGAGAGCTACGTTGTGGGGATATCCTTCTATGTTGTAAAGGTAATATACCGATATTCCCATCTTTTCGAGGCGCTGGCGGTAGAGAATGGAACTCTGCTGTCCGTTGAAATGTGTGATCACTACGCCTCCTACGCATAACCCGCGGCTCATGAATTCGTTTCTCAGACGCAGTACATCCTCGTCGTATGTGATGCCGTAGTCGCCTCTGACCTTGTTCTTGTCGATATCCAGTGCGCTGATGACTATGATGATCTCCGCCATGTCCTTGAGCTCCATGAGCATCTGCAGCTTGCTGTCCGGCTGAAAGCCCGGAAGCACTCGTGCCGCATGATAGTCGTCGACGATCTTGCCGCCGAACTCCATGTAAAGTTTGCCTTGGAATTTTTCTATACGCTCCTTGATATGTTGAGACTGGATGCGGAGGTATTTTTCGTTATCGAACCCGTTTTTCATCGCTGTACTTTGAATTTGTGCTTAGATTAATTAACGGGTTACAAATTTAGCCAAAAAAAGCGGTGTAAAAAAATATTTCACCGCTCTTTCGAAATTTTTTATTCCGATCTATTTTTTCAGGAGTTCGGGCCTCAGCCGCGCTGTGCGTTCCATGGCCTGCTCGTCCTGCCATGCCCTTATCTTTTTAGGGTCGCCGCATAGCAATATTTCGGGCACGTCCCAACCGTTGAAAGATGCAGGGCGGGTATATACGGGAGGTGCGAGCATGTCGTCCTGGAATGAGTCTGACAGGGCGGATGTCTCATCGGACAACGCTCCAGGAATGAGGCGGATGACAGCATCGGCCACGATGGCTGCGGGAATCTCGCCTCCGCTGAGCACATAGTCTCCCACGGTGATTTCCTTTGTGATGAGGTGCTCTCGTATGCGGTGGTCCACGCCTTTATAGTGGCCGCAGAGTATTATGATGTTTTCTTTCAGCGACAGCTCGTTGGCCATGCTCTGGCTCAGCTGTTCTCCATCCGGAGTCATGAATATGATCTCGTCATAATGACGCTCCGATGTGAGTTCATTGATCATGTTGAATATGGGCTCACACATGAGCACCATGCCTGCGTCTCCGCCATAGCAGTAATCGTCCACCTGTTTGCGGGGACCTTTGCCGTATTTGTCACGCGGATTGTGTATATGGATCTCTACGATGCCTTTCTCTCTGGCGCGTCCGACTATCGAGTGATTCAGAGGGCTCTCGAGGAGCTCGGGAACAACGGTGATTATATCTATTCTCATGCTTGCAAAGATACGGAAATATAGTTATATTTGTGAGTTAAAATCTTTATACATTTTAAAAATGACAGAAAAAATTAATCCTGATGTTCAGCAGGCTGCAGTCGAGGCCGCTGAGCCACAAGTGGAGCTCACAGAGAACCAGTCAGAAGTAGTCGATTATTCTGGAAAGTCCCTGTCCGAACTTTCTGAATTGTTTCAACGGTTTGCAACCAGTGAGGACCGTCTGCAGCGTGCCAAGGATGCCGAGGCCCTCAAGAGCGCTTTCTACAAGACTCTCATAAAGGAAAAGGAGAAGCTTGCGCAGGATGCTGAGAATATATTCGATACCGTGGAAGAGAATTTCAAGGCTCTCTACGCAGCTTTCAAGAAAGAGAAAGCAGAGTATAACAGGCAGCTCGATGCGCAGAAGGATGCCAATCTTAAAGCTAAGCAGACTGTTATTGAGGACTTGAAGGCACTTTTGGAAAAGGATGAGGATGTGTCTGCCACATTCCCCGCATTCCGCGAGATTCAGAATCGTTGGAGAGAGATCGGGGCAGTGCCTGCGCAGGCTGTTCGTGATGTCAATAACACATATCATCTCTATGTAGAGCAGTTCTACGACAAGCTCGATATCAACCGTGAGCTTCGCGATCTCGACTTCAGGAAAAATCTCGAAGCCAAGAACGAACTTGTGGCAAAAGCGCAGGAACTTGCAGAAAAAGAGAACTCTGTGGAGGCGTTCCGTGAGCTTCAGAAGCTTCATGATGCATGGAAGGATCTCGGTCCTGTCGCAAAGCAGTATCGTGATGAGATATGGGAGAGCTTCAAAGCTGCGACAGCAGTGGTAAATAAGAAATATCAGGCATATTTCGAGGAGCTGAAAGGCGAGCAGGAGGCCAATCTTGAGGCGAAGACAGCACTTTGTGAGAAGGTTGAGGCTATTGCGGAGATGGAGATTGCAGACAGCAAGGAATGGAACGCCAGAAGCAAGGATATTGAAAACATTCAGGCAGAGTGGCGCAAGATAGGTTTTGCAACAAAGAAAGATAACCAGAAGATATATGACCGTTTCCGTGCTGCCTGTGACAAGTTCTATGAGCGCAAACGTGTGTTCTATAGCGACTTCAAGAGCGACATGGAAGAGAATCTTGCCAGGAAAGTGGCTATATGCGAGGAGGCGGAGCAGCTCAAGCTCTCAAAGGAGTGGAGAAAGGCTACTGACCGTTTCATCCAGCTTCAGAAGGAGTGGAAGGAGATAGGTGCAGTGCCACGCAAGAAATCAGACGCCATATGGAAACGTTTCCGCGGCGCATGTGACGAGTTCTTCGCTGAAAAGGAAAAGGCAATGAAGGCGCAGAAGGCTCGTTTCGTCAAGAAGGCCGTAGAGAAGACCGTATCTGAGAAAGACCGTCTCATAGCTAAATATCGCGCTCTCGAGCAGGAGATTTCTACGAAAGAGAACAATATCCTGTTCTTCGCAACAGGTACAGCCAATGCATTGCTTGACAGTATGCGCGCATCGATTGATTCTGCCAAGGCGGAACTCGCACAGCTCGAGCAGAAGATACGCCAGATGGAGGCGTCTAAACAGGAGAAGAAAGAAGAGTAATGAAAAAAGAATCCGTTATCGGCTTTATACTGATTGGAGTCATAATGTTTGGCTTCAGCTGGTATCAAAGCCATGAATTTAAGAAACAACAGGAGGCAGTAAAGGCTTATAACGATTCGCTGGCTTTGGTACAGCGCACAGAAATGGCGCTTGACTCTCTGGCCAGAATTGAAGCGGAAGCAAAAGGCGAGACATATGTCTCACGATTTGTACAGGCTCCTGTAGAGTCTGCTCCGAAGACTCAAAACTATAAGGATTCGCTCCTTACCGCAGCAGCTGCCGACGAAGCAACTTTCGTGATACTTGAGAATGACAGGATCTGTATGGAACTTGCCACCAGAGGTGCTGCTCCCTATTCTGTGCGTGTAAAAGATTTCAAGGCATATGGTGGAGACTCTCTGATGCTGGTTCGTCCTGGCTTCAGTGATTACAATATCAGCGTATATGCCGGAGAGAATATCAATACGCGTGATTTCAATTTTACAGTAGCAGAGGCCACTCGGGAGAGCGTATCGCTCCGCCTTTATTTTGCAAACGGCGGTTACATACAGCAGAAATACACTCTGCCTGAGAATTCATATATGGTATATGATGAGCTCAGTTTCGTAGGCATGGGTGATATCATCCCACGCAATGTGAGCTCGTTCTATATCGACTGGTCTCTGGCTGTTCCCCGTCTCGAGAAAGGTTACAAGAATGAGAAGCAGTACTCCAAGCTTGATGTTCTCTGCCCTGGAGATACCAAGCCGGACGTGATCGGCTCTGGACGTGACGGCAGCAAGCGCTATGATACCAAGGTGGAGTGGTTCAACTTCCACCAGCAGTTCTTCAGCGCCATAATGACAGCGAAGGATGGTTTTGCTTCCGGCGATTTCAGCCTCAAATTTGCTGAGGACGGCGACAAGGAAGGTACTTTGATGAACTGCAAGGCTGCTCTTCGCAGCGATCTCGCCCTGAACGGGGGTAATGCAGCATATGAGTATGAGTTCTATTTCGGTCCTAACAATTATCGTATTCTGAAAAGTTATGACCGCAATTATGATAAGGTGATTACAATAGGTGGACGCCTTATAGGCCTGATCACCCGTTTTGTTATCATTCCATGCTTCGAATTCCTGAGCAGGTTCTTCAAGAGTTATGGACTTATCATACTTCTGATGACACTTCTGATCAAACTGGTTATCTCGCCTCTTACCATCAAGAGTTACATGTCTTCAGCCAAGATGAACGCCATCAAACCGGAGGTAGACAAGATCAACGAGAAGTATCCTAAGGCTGCAACAGACCAGAAGGAGGCAATGAAGAAGCAGCAGGCCACGATGGATCTGTACAAGCGTGCAGGTATCAACCCTGCGGGAGGTTGTCTTCCTATGCTGCTCCAGTTCCCTATACTCTGGGCCATGTTCCGTTTCTTCCCTGCAAGTATAGAACTGCGTCAGCAGAGTTTTCTCTGGGCTGACGACCTGAGTGCATATGATTCAATTCTGGACTTTGGATTCAGCATACTGGGTGTGGACCACCTCAGCCTTTTTGCCCTGCTGATGGCATTGTCGATGTTTGTGTATAGCAAGATGACTATGCCGGCAACTGACGATCCTCAGATGAAGCCTATGCGATTTATGAGCGTATGGATGATGCCTATTATGATGTTCTTCATCTGTAACAGCCTTTCAGCAGCGCTCAGCTACTATTATCTGCTCAGCAACCTCGTGACAATGGCTCAGACTTTCGTTATCAAGAAATGGATAGTCAAGCCGGAGAAGCTGTTGGCCGAGATAGAGGCCAATAAGAAGAAGCCTTTGCAGAAAAGCAAATGGCAGCTGCGTCTGGAGCAGGCACAGAAAATGGCTGAACAGCAGCAGAGAGCTGCTGCCAAGAGAAGGTAATTCTATTTGATCCACGACATAAAGTCATCCACTCTCGCCCGAGAGACTGTGATGACATTGTCATTCTTAGGTGTTGTTTCAATAGCAAGTCGTCCGCTTTCGATGCTTGTTATTGAAGCAATACTTTTTTTGGCTATAATGCAGCCTCTGGATACTCTGAAGAAAGAGTTCGGATCCAGTTTCAACTCAAGGTCGGAGATTGTGGATTCGATCGTATAGGTCGTGCCTTTATCCAGGACGACATGATTCATTTTGTTTTCAGAGAAGAAATAGGCCACCTGATCCATATTCACGGGTATTATCTGATGACCGCATTTTATTATGAGCTGGTTCATATACCCTTCATGCTTTTCCGTCTCTACCTGTTTGTGGAGGGTCTCGTAACGGTAGTTCGCGATGTTCATCCTCTTCATCAGCATTATAGTGATGACCAGGATGGCAATACATGAGAAGATGTAGTCTATGGTGATACCTATTATGAGCGTCTTAGGGTCATATTGGACAGAGAAGAATGCGATGAAAATCACTCTGAGGATTATAGCTGTTACAAAGGCTGCTACATACCATCCGAGATGGTTTTCGTAGACGTCATAGCTGGCGTCGTCGCTATTTCGTGAATATCTTCTGGCTGTCATATCCATAATCCATCCTATGAATGTAGTGCACATGAGTGTTGCAAGCGGATGGGAAACCTGTGTGGGCAGAGACATGACCAGAAAAAGCTTTGCGATACCCAGACCAAGAAGCAGACCTGCAAGGTTGACAACTATCAGTGATATGACCATGAACTTGGTACTCACCTTATGCCTCAGACATATTATAAATGTCATGAACATCGTCAGCAGAGTCAGCAGCAGGTCATCTCCGATACCTATCTTTCTGCATGTATATGAGGTACTTGCGTGAAGTAACGCAAATATGATGATTATCAGTGCTTCCTTTCCTTTTTTCATTCTCAATTATATAAATAGGTATACAATAATAGGTTATTTTGTCAAGAATCGCAACCATTCATCCTGAAAATCGTACAGTTCATCCATTTTCCTATATAAATATGGAATGTTAGCGGTTTGATAGTTTTAATATTATGTCAGAAAATAATGTTTGTCAAAAGGATATCGGTCAAAATGAGTAAAACAAATCTTTCTTCCAGGGAGCTTTTCAATATCAACTTCGGATTCTTCGGGGTCCAGATTGCTTACGCCCTGCAGAGTGCCAATATCAGCAGAATCTTTGCAACTCTCGGTGCTGATCCGCACCAGCTGAGTTTCT
>JAZRXU010000118.1:0-2618 GCA_045600345.1 Candidatus Cryptobacteroides sp.
GCAAAACCTGTTGTGAACTCCAACTACTCTTCCAACAGCAACGCCACATCCACACAGTGGCTCATCTCTTCAAGCTACTTCATCGTCAAGAACGTGAAACTCGCATACAACTTCAAGAAGAAAGTTTGCAAGAGCCTGAACCTCCGCGGCGCAAGCATCAGCCTCACAGGTGAAAACCTGGCTACATTCGCCGCACGTGACGGTCTTAACCCTCAGCAGGCTACCTCCGGTGTTCACGGCAACGTACTCGTTACACCGCGTATCATCACACTTGATCTCTCAATCAAATTCTAACCTGCAAAAATCACTGAAATGAAAAATATCATCAAAATATTCGCAGGTTTTGCGTTCTCGGCAATTCTCTGCATTTCATGCTCAAAAGACTATCTTGATACGGAACCGCAGAGATATGTGGAAGAATCCGTCATCCTGTCCTGTGCAGATTCAGCGCAGATTGCAGTCAACGGTCTCAGCCGCCTGTTGAGCATCGGCTACTACAACTCAGGTGAAAGCGGCGAGCCGGCAATGATGCTGTACTACGGAAACTATCCGGGCAACGACTTCCAGAAGTGCAACCGTACCACAATGAGCTACCTCATCAACCAGACATACCATCTCCAGCAGGACAGCAGCTATGACGTGTATCCTTGGTTCTTCTATTACAAGATTATCTTCAACGCCAACAAGATTCTCGAGGCAGCCTCAAAGCCGGATTTCAGAGGCACACAGGAGCAGATTGACATCATCAAGGCTCAGGCACTCGTATTCCGCGGCTTCGGCTACTTCAGACTGACCGAAATCTACTGCCACAGATGGATAGACACCTACGGCACTGTAGAATGGCTGGACAGCGATAACCAGATTCAGAAATACACCGGCTACGGTGCTGATACAGGACTCCCTATCCGCCTTACCCCTAGCACGGGAGACCTGGCTTGCAGTTTCCTCTATCAGGTAAGAGACCGCGTGTATGAAGACCTCAATACTGCCATCACACTCTTCGAAAACAATCCTTCATACAGAAGAACTGCCGACAAGTATTACAAAGTGGACAAGCATGTGGCATACGGTATTCTCACCCGCGCAGCCCTTACCTACAACGACTGGGCTATCGCTGCCGAGGCTGCGCCGAAGGCACGCGAAGGATTCGAGCTCATGAGTGATGAGGAATATCTTGAAAGCGGATTCAACAGCCCTAACTGCGAATGGATCTGGGGTACATATGATGCCATTGACATGAACATCGGTACCCAGAGCTTCTACTCATATATGGCATCCAACGGTACTACCATCAACTGTATCACCTACCCTTCAGCCATAAGCAAGGAGCTCTACGAGCAGATTCCTGCAACTGACGCCCGTAAAAAGGCCTTCCTCGAGCCGCAGCCGGGAGAGATCGACACCGACTACTATCCTACAACAGGACGTAGCGTAGGTCCTCTCGCCGTAAGGGCCAAGAAGGAATTCGCAAACAAGCTCTATATCGACAAGACCGGACAGCTTCTGAGCGCAATCTATATCTATATGCAGTTCAAGTTCCAGTGCAAGGCCCTTCCTGCAGTAGGTAATGTGGTTCTGATGCGTGCAGCAGAGATGTACTACGCTGAAGCAGAGGCTCTGTACAATCTGGATATGTCAGGCAACAAGACAAAGATTCAGGAGCTTATGAATGAGGTTGTAAGGGCTCACGACCCTGCATACACCTGCACGCTTTCAGGTTCCAAGCTTATCGAGGAAATCAAGCGTTACCGCCGTTTCGACCTCTGGGGCGAAGGTTTCGACTGGTATGACTACAAGAGATGGAAACAGAGTATCGACCGCAAGGGACTTTCCAACGGTGGCAGCTTCCATGCATCTTTCGCAAGACAGATCGCACCGGGTGGAGCCAACAAGTGGACCTGGATCATCCCTCGTAAGGAGACCGACTACAACAAGCTCATCAAAGTTACCGGCGGCGAGCCTTCAGAAGAGTAATTATGACCAACACCTACAGAGTAGCGGGCCACAAGTTCAGTCTGACTTTGCCGGATGAAAATCCGCTTTGCCGGGCATTGGACAACTATGCGCCATTCCTCATCGAGGATGGAGAGGCTCCGTTATTTTCTGTAGAACTCAAGGACAAGACGTTGTTGCCACCTCTTGCGAAAGAGGTGGTATACAACGACCCGTCCGAAGATCCCCAGCAGCCGAAGATAGACATTTACCGCAACACCGCGGACAAAGAATACACCTGGGTGTTCGAATGCGCTCCCGTTCAGGCAATGCCTGTCTGCGTACGCATTTTCACGGATGAAACGTTCACGAAAGCCGTATTCGCCACCGCGGATTACGACAGGATCGGCAGCTTCGGCCTGAACAACGCTATGATGCTGATGTTCGCATTTCGCACAGCACCTCTCAAAACCCTTGAAATGCACTCCTCCGTCATTATGCATGCAGGAAGAGGATATATGTTCCTCGGCAAGAGCGGCACCGGGAAAAGCACTCACAGCAGTCTGTGGCTCAAGAATATTCCGGACAGCATCCTGCTTAATGACGACAATCCGATCATCCGGATCACAGACGATGGTGAGGCCCGCGTCTACGGCTCACCATGGAGCGGCAAAACTCCTTGCTAC
>JAZRXU010000119.1:0-46753 GCA_045600345.1 Candidatus Cryptobacteroides sp.
GGAGTAATTGCTCTTGCCCAGAAAATTTTATAATCGCCGCTTTCGGCAGGGTATGTGGTAAAAGCAGGAATAACATTTCCCGCATCATCTTCCCAATGGTCTATTACATAAGACATGTCACTGAAGTCCACCACCCATGTCCAAGACGGAGGAGTAGGAGAATAGTGCAGGAACATGAAATCGAAGCCCAGAAGAGCCGGATGCCTGCCTGTGATACGATATATGGATTCCGACGAAGTGTCCTTGTTGCCCGGTCCGTCCACCTGAACTCCGGACAACATCCTATGACCGCTCTGAGCAAGGAGAAACTCATAAAGCTTCCTGGCCTCAGGGGTGGCATTCGGATTTGTAAGAGATGCCACCGGATTCAGTACAACAGAATCATCTACGGGAACAATCGGAGCCGTGGAGAACCTGTATACAAACATAGGGCACGGATTATTCTTGAGTCCGCTGACAACTCCGTCCGGAATGGTGATCAGATAGCTTGTCGCCGGAACGAGCGAATACACCTCTATTATGAGGTTCTTTCCATATGCCCCTACGCTGCTTACGATAGCTCCTTTCGAAATCTGCACTTTCTCCAAAGCATCACTGGCGCATGATATTTCCTGATTGAAACGTATGGTGACTGACAGAGAGCTGTTCTCCACGGAAGCATAGCCGTCGTACGGAGTACACGACTCCTTCACCGGAGCCGGTTCCTCCGGAGGCGTCGGCGGATCTACAGGGTCAGGATCCGGGACTGTCCCATGGCAGGAAACAATCATCAGACCCATCATCAGAGCATCAGATATTCTTCTCAGCCACTTCATCAAGATACTTCTGGTTTTTATCTATCAGTGCACATATGGCATCCACGGAGGTATGTGTGGTCAGACCGTCCGGAGCAGTATTGAAACAGTAGTCAAGCAACCTCTCCACAGTTGTGGATGCCACATAGCCGCAGCAATCTCTACAAAAATCAAGGGCCCTCGGAATGAGAGCCCTTGGTTTTTTCACACTGACAGAGTACTACCCTATTTTGACTGGAAGGCTATAGAGTAGATTCTCAGTGCACCACCATAAAGGAATATCTTCTGCTCACCTGCAGACACGTCAATTGTAACTGTCTTAGGGTCTCCTGATGATGATACGTTACAGTTTTCTGAATTCTGATCAGTAGAGGCATCACCTCCTGTACGCACGACAATACCCCTTTCACCTGAAGGTGATGAACCTGTAGCCGAGGCTGTGATTGTGAAAGTACCTGCAGCCGGAGCCGTGTATGTAAAGACACCGTTTGCAATATCAGCCTGGGTCACCTGAATGGCTTTGGTAGTCCAACGGCTCTTGCTGGCAGAGTAGTTCAAGTCGTCAACAGTAATATCCCATACACCTGTAATATCCTTGCCGGACTCACCCATTTTCGCGAGCTCTGTCTGCCATGCCTCTGATGAGAAATCCCATGACTTGCTTACAGGCACTGGGCCAGGAGCACCGCTTGGAACGAACTCGAAGCAGTAGATATTGATACCGCTTACAGGATATGTAACATCATAAGTACCGGCTGTGACTTCTGCCTCAAGAACCTTATAAACGTCCTTATTAGCTCCCTCGTCCGGAATGAATACTGATATCTTATCATCAGCCTCAACAAATGTATGCGAGAGTATCTCACCCGCTGCACCTGTGATAGCGATTGTACGGGTCACATCAGAATTAGTGCCTGTACGTGCATAAACCTTGAGCTTACCGGCTGCACCCTCTTCGATAGTGAGAGTGATGGCGTTTGTGGCAGAATTCTTGCCGCCAGTCTTGAGACGGCTTGCAAATTTAACCTGAGCATCAGCTGTACCGAAGTAGCAACTATTGGCATCCACAACCAGTTTCTTTGTCTTATCCTCTGATGCACCAAGAGTAGCTGTCATTGTGATGCTGCCGTCCGAGATGGTTGCAGGGTTCTGTCCCACATAATCATCAAAGACGATCTTGCCGGCAACGCCGCCAGGGGTTGGAGCAGGCTTCTCCTTGATGGTTACTACAGCTTCACCAGCAACTGATTTCTTGCGGAGCAGGTCGTCAGCAGCAGGGATAGCAACAACTTTTACAGTGTGCTCGCCTGGCTCGAGAGAAGCTGTCTTCACATCGAATGTAAGGGCAGATACAGCTGTAGCCTTGCCTTCATCCACAGACACCTCATAAGAAGCGGCGCCTTCTACGGCATCCCATGCAGCTGTGATAGTTGTGCCCTGAGTTGCTGTCCTAGGATCCACAGTCACCGCTGGAGCAGCGAGCTGAGGGTTCACGACAGGAACAGTCTCAGCGTTCCACTGGAGCTCGGAGATGGCGATTCTCTCAGTTGCATAGATTGTGAGAACAGTCTCAGCACCTACGGGAAGCTCTTCGAATACAATCTGCTGACGCTCTGCGCCGGCAACGACTGCAGCTTTGGCCTTGCCATTGAGCGCAACAACTATTGTAGCGCCGGCCTTGCCTGTAGACTCTGTCGATATCACAAGGGATCCCGGCTCACCGATCCTGATTCCGAGACCGCAATCCGACACTTCACCCAGAGAGCTTACCTTGGAAGCTGTAGGGAAGATGATCTGGCCCTTGGTATTATCAATATTGACAGGGCTGTTCTTCACGAAGAAACGGATGCCGTCACGGACCATATCCTCCGCAATCACAGGCTTGAAGACCTGCTTGTTGGTGAAGTCCCAAGTCTTTACGGCCTTGGTCACAGGGAGGGTGAGATCCTCAGGAACGACCACATAGCTGACGAACCATCTCGGGTCACCTATCTTGTCGTTCACAAGCATCTTCTCTGTAAGGTTGAGGATACCGTCCTCTGAGTTGTAGCAAGGATCGGAAGTCAACTGAGCACCACCTTTCACCACAACATCAAGGCTCATGCCTGATTTTGCACTTGTACCGTCAAGTTTTGCAGAAGTATAGAACTGCTCTACACAATTGAATGTATAGTTCTTGTTGAATGATGGAATCTTCACAGCGCTGTTTCCACCCACAAGCCAGCACTGGTTGTTAAGGAACAGACAGTTTGTGACATCGAAGGTCTGGAAAGTACCTTTGAAAGCAAATATACCCTGTACGTTAGAACCGCCTATTTTGAGGGCAGAACCATCGTAACACATATTGTTGAATGTACAGTTGGTCACTTTCACCTCACCGACAGTACCATCAGCATCGAATCGCATGAATGTACGGCAACCACGTGTGAAAGTCGAGTTCTGAACTGTGAGCGCTTTGTATTTATATGACAGACGCGCGTCGATATTATCACCACCCGAACCAAGAATGTCATATTCATATACACCATCAAGGAGCAGATGACCGCTGATGGAACTACCTTTTTCATCGCTATAGAGACCCTTCTGATAGCCATGCACATCACAGTTTACAAACTCTACGTCAGTAAGGGCATTACCAATAAGTTTGAGTACATGACCCTGAAGAGATACTGCGCCCTCACCCTCGCCAGCTGCTTCACCGTTAAGGTCAAGATCCTCAGCATGAAATGAAGTCAGACCTGCTGCAGCCTCGAAGCTACCGTTGATGACAGGTTTAGCGCCAGATGGTGAAGATTCGCCCACAATCTTGAAGTCGCCGGTCACAACCATTGAACTTACAAGGTAAGGCTCCTCTGAGTACTCCACAGCAATGAACGATGCTCCGTCAGTAACTGCCTGCTTGAGAGCAGCTGCAGTAGCAACCTTGGTAGCGCCATCCTCTGCAGGACGAGTCCATACAGAGAGCGAACCACGACCTGCGCTGAGGTAATGAAGGGTAACCTCATACTGAGTAGAAGGAACAAGGCCCTCGATTGTCACCTGACCCGCAGAAAGATCGGTAATCTTAGCCTCAACTTCCTTACCTTCATTATCCTGCGCTACGACATGTGTAAGCTCTGTATCACCTTCCTCAAGCTCCCAAGACACAGTGATGGAAGTTGAAGTACGGTCTACAAGGGCTGGTTTCGCAGAGGACTTGATGGCATAAGTCTTCAATGCCTTGGCCACACCGTTATCATCTGCATATACAGCCCATTTGGAAGGCTCCTTATCCTCTGCCAAGCCACGTACCCTGTAGTAGTATGACTCATCAGGGAGCAATTTGATGTCTGCAGGGAGCTCACCAGGAAGAATAGTGCGTGTCTCCAGCAGATTTGTGAGCTCCACATCACTATAAAGCTCCATCTCGAAGCAGTCTGCTCCTTTGGCCTTGCTCCAGTTGACGCGGATAACGTCACCGGCTGAAGTCACAAAGCCATTGAGGTTGGTAGGAGTCATCACATTGGTAAACTCCACCTGAGTAATCTCCTGTGCCTTATGGCAGGAGGTCACGCCCAGAGTGCCGAACACCAGTGCAGCCCCTACTGTAATCAATGAAAATATCTTTTTCATATACATGAAATCTTTCTATTAATAATTGTAGTCATTCTTCAGAGCACCCTGATAGTTGGTGATCACCGTTGCAGGAATAGGCCACCACATTCTCTGCTCCGGGTTTACACCCTCTTTGTAGATGGATGCAACACGTTTGGTCACAGAGTCATTCTCCTTGAAGTACTCTTTGCTCTCAAGCTCCCACTCATCCTCACCGGCAAACTTGGTCTCATCGGCAACCTCACCCGGAGCAACACCGTACAATACGATTTCACCATTAGCGTCATATGAGTACCATACAGCAGGGCCATGACCTGAATACTCGCCTTCCATCTTGGCGCATTTTACAATTTCCTCCTTGGCATAGTCAAGACGGGCCTTGAGCTCACCCCAGCGGATAAGATCCTGCTTGCGTATCATCTCACCGACGAACTCAAGCGCACGCTCGTCTTTGATAGCCTGGAAGAATGCAGCCTTGTCTGAAGTGTTGATTCCCTCCATTGCCAGAGACTCATTACCGCCAAACGCACGGGTACGAACCTGTTTGAAATACTCAACGGCGTCAGATTCGCCAAGCTCATTACCGATCTCAGCTGCCATGAGAAGTACATCGGCAAAACGCATGTATACCGGTTTGATACCATCATCATTACCACCTGTATACGGCTGAACAGTCATCCATTCGAAACGGAACTTGCCGAAATACCAGTTCATCTGGCCCGCAGGCACCTGTCTTGTAGGATTCTCGTCATTCCATTTCCAGTTCACACAGCTGATATCACGGCGGACATCACCCTTCTTATATTTATAATAAAGGTATGGAGCAGGACCAGCGGAGCCACCACGTGAGTCTCCGAACTTGCACCATGTATCATTAAGTCCGCCGCTCTCCTTACGTACAGCAAAGCTGTAATTCCAACGGCCACGGCTGTTGCTGAACGGAATAGAGAACATGACCTCCTTACCAGAAGCAAGGCTCAAGTTATTGAAATCCCTCCAGAGCTGCTCGTAATTGTCATACAGAGAGAAACCACCGTTCTCGATAGCATCGACCAGATACGTATAGGCCTCAGGATAAAGAACAGATTTTGAGAGTTCCTCTACATCTGAAAGTCTGTTGGATCCTTCGTTGCCAGTTCCCACCTCACCCTTGTCAGGACGCCACGAATAACCGCTGGCCATAAGGGCGACGCGGGCGAACAGACCTTCTGCAAATGCTTTGGTCACGCGGTCGGTCTTAGCCTGTTTTACGCCATCAAGATAAGGGATAGCTTCGCGAAGATCTGCAAGAAGCTGCAGATATATATCATCCTTGTCTGCCTTGTTGAGATACAGTGTCTCGGAAGTCACGGGTGAGAAACGGAAAGGAACCTCACCATATGCCTTGAGGAGCTCGACATAAAGGAATGCACGCGCTACGAGAGCCTCACCGAGAAGAGGTTTCATCTCTGGAGTGTTGCCGTATGTGCGTATGCCTTCTATGCAGACATTTGCACGCTCGATACCCTCTGCAAGTTTGGTGAAAGGACCATTTGAAAGGTCGAGCTGAGAGTTTGTAGGAAGACAGTTGTATGCGGCAATATCAAGCTTGCCGTCAAAGTTTGTAGAGCCATAGCACTCAGTATCCGTATTGAGACCATAGTAGAGCAGGTAACGGCCACGATGGCTGTTCGTCTCGCCAAGGCACTCATATACACCGAAGATGTTCATCTCTACAAGTGTAGGATTAGCGTACATCTCATCCGGGTTGAATGCAGACTGGGCAGGCTGTGTGAGATCGCAGGAAGCTGCGCTGAACATAATTGCAACTAATCCCGCTGAACCAAGTATTCTATTAATCGTTTTCATATCTATATTCATTCAAAGGATTAGAAAGTGATGTTGATACCGCCTACTACGCCGCGGCTCTTAGGATATGCAGAGTAATCCACGCCTGGAGTAAGAGGAGTTGAACGACGTGAATCCACCTCAGGATCATAACCAGAGTATTTGGTCAGGCAGAAGAGGTTGGAGCCTGTCACATATATACGGAGTTTCTGGCAGTGGAACTTCTGAGTCACCTTCTCAGGAAGGGTATATCCAAGAGTGAGAGTGCTCAGACGCAGATAACTGCCATCCTCTACTGCCCATGAGCTGAATACAGCCTGGCTGGTCGTAGGGTTCCACATTGTAACGCCTTCATTCATCTGATTAAGAATCTCGGCATCATTTACTACCTCACCTGTTGCCCAGTCAATATTGCACCAGCGTTTTTCCGGAGCCATTGAAGAAAGAAGATTGCGACGGCTATACTTGCGTGATGCGGTAAACTCGAGTTTGTTGGCATTGTAGATCTGGTTCAATGCAGAGAAGCTGAAGTTTGCAGAAAGGTCGAAGCCGTATGCGTTTGCATTCAGGAAGAAACCGCCTGTGATCTTAGGGATGGCATTGCCGATGATTGTCCTATCGGGTTTGCCATCTCCGTCGAGATCCTTGTACTTGGGAGCACCCGGGCGCATGTCACTTCCTTTGGTCTGATCGGTGAAGCCAACCACTCCGTCATTGAGTACCCATTTGTTCTTGGCTGCATCATATGTCATATCATCTGTGGTGTAGAAACCATCATTGATATAACCGTACATATTGCCCAGAGACTGACCAGGCTGCACGAGATAGTCTGATGAAATCTCGCTGGATGCCCAGTTCGAAGAAGCCTCGATCTGAGAAAGGCCTCCAAGGCTCTTTACAACATTGTGGTTGTATGATATGTTACCGCCCACTGTGATACCGGCATTCTTTGTCTCGAGAACAACACCGTTGAGGGTAAGCTCGACACCTTTGTTGTTCACGTTACCCATATTCCTGTACTGCGAGTCATAACCTGTTCCTGCAATAGGGAAATTGATGAGCAGATCTTTGGTATCATTGTAGTACAGTTCGACACTACCGTTCAGACGGGTGCGGAAGAAGCTGAAGTCGACACCTACGTTGTGGGAAAGTGTCTTCTCCCATGTAAGGTCATTGTTCACCATCACAGATTTGCCGTCCGGGCGAACCTGTGTGATATTGGTTGAACCCTGAGAGATCCATGAAGTGGTGTTAGGCTGGAGGAGCAGAGTGGTCACACTTGCAGGAATATTGTTGTTACCTGCCGTACCGAAGGTGTAACGAACCTTGAGGTTGTCGAGCCATGTCCTTGTCTCCTCCATGAATGACTCATTGCCAATATTCCATGACACAGCGGCAGATGGGAAGAAGCCCCACTGATGTCCCTGTGCAAAACGTGAAGAACCATCGGCACGTACTGTACCGCTCACTGAATAACGGTTATCATAGCTGTAGTTGGCACGTGCAAAGAAAGACACCAGAAGATCGTTAGGGTCATAGTAGTTGTTGCTCTTCTGAGGCACACCTGAAGACATGAACTTGAATGCCTGATCCGCAGTGAAGAAGGTTGGGAAGCCTTCGATAGTGCTTGACATTACATTGCTCTTTGTGAATATGGTCTCCTGACCGAGCATCATGTCGAGAGAATGAACACTATCCTTGCCCAGAATCTTCTCAAAATTGTAAGAGAGTGTATTGGTATTGCGAAGTTTCTGACGATAAGCATTCTTAGCCATCATCGCTGGCTGATTCTTGATTGTAGCTGTATTGCCGACATAGAAAGTTGTCAGGCCATAGAAGCTGTCGTCGCTCTGCGAATAGTCATCGAGACCGCCTTCAACGCGAAGGTTGAGGTTCTCGATAATCTTCCAGGTCACACCTGCATTCAGAGTCCAGTTCTTACGTACGCGAACCTTATCATTGTCAGCGATAGACTTGAGAGGTGGAGCGTTGTCGCCATAGTCTTCCTCAAGATCAGAATCGGAAGTAGCTCCGGTAAGAGGTATCGGAGTATACTGCACCGCATGTTTCAGACGTGCAGATGTACCAGATGTAGAACCGGCATCATTGATTGAGTTGGCTCCTGAACCGCGAACCTTCGTATTCGAATAACGAAGACTCAGATCGATGGTAAGAGGCTTGATAGGCTTGTACTGAGTCTTGAATGCTATATTGTGACGGCCATAATTTGAACCTGTCATGATAGCATTATCCTGCATATAGTTGTATGATGCAGTCCATTTGACCTTCTCTGAACCTCCCGTCACGCTGACGTTGTGGTTCATATTCCAGCCTACATTGCCGAAAATCTGGTCAACCCAATCGTTTGTTGGCACACCCTTGTAGAGATACAGGTCCTCGAAAGAACCGAATATTGGCTCATACGCACTGGACACCTTGTCACGGATTGCCTCGATCTCGTACTGAGTTCTCACGAAATCGTATGCATCCATCACCTGGATAGCCTTTTTGTTGGCCATTGTCTTCACGCCGGCATATCCATTGTAAGAAACACTTACCTGGCCATCCTTTCCGCTCTTTGTAGTCACGAGTACCACACCGTTTGCACCTCGCGAACCGTAGATTGCAGTCGAGAAGGCATCCTTGAGGATATCGATACTCTGGATATCTGCAGAAGGGATATCATTGATACTCTCTACAGGGAAACCGTCCACGATGTAAAGAGGAGATGAATCCTGAGTGATGGATCCCGTACCGCGGACGCGGATCTTGACATCCGCATCGGGGTCACCTTCCGTAGTGGTAACCTGCACACCTGCCATCTTACCCGTGAGAGCCTCGGTAACCGAGGTCACAGGCGCAGCAGTAAGGGCTTTGTTATCTACTGATGATACCGAACCCATGAGGTCACGGCGTTTGACGGTAGCATAACCGATAACGACTGTTTCTTCAAGGAAGTTGGTATCCTCGACCAATGTGACGTTGATGACTGAGCGTCCATTGATCTCTACAATTTCTGTTTTCAGGCCGATAGTGGAGAATTCGAGGACTTTGCCTCCTCCAGGATTGATGGAATAGAAACCATCGAGATCGGTCACCGTACCGGTAGTTGTACCCTGCACCATGACGGCCACGCCGATAAGCGGCTCGCCTGTGGCATCAGACACAACACCGGTCACAGTCTGTGCGTTCACTGCATATGCAGTACACAGGCCGAAAACCAGAAAAGAAATCTTTAAGATAAGATTCTTCATAAGTGGTTGTTTTTAATGATTATTATATTGTTATTTGTTTGCTTTTGGCTAAAACACCGTGTACAAATATAAGAATATTCGGGAATTTCGTGCACGTTCACGGAATTTTTTAAAAATAATTGTATATATTTGTGAAAAAGGGGGCTGCAATCCCCCCGGAACCACATAAATACAAAGTATGACAAGACTTGATTTCCCGGCATTGACGGCACTGCTGATACTTGCCGCATGTACCCCAAAAACTGAAGAAAATATCAGCACCCCTGTAAACCTCATGGCGGTTGACATCACAGCGCAGTCCATCACATTCAAATGGGATGAAGTTGCAGGTGCAGATTCATATGAATATCGCGTCTCTCTGAAAGGAGGAGACGAGGTGTCATCCGGCACCACACGCATCACACAGAAGGAGTGCCGTAACTTGCTTGAAGACACATCGTATTCTTTTTACGTGCGCGCGAAGGGCATGGACCAGATGTCAGATTGGGCGCAGACAGATGCAAAAACTGATAAGGCAGCCCCTGGACCTGAGCCCGGTCCCGAGCCTGAGTCCCTGAAATATGAAGACTTCAAGATTCCCGCAACCGAAGACCAGCACAAGGAAGTTCTGGCATTCCCCGGAGCTGAGGGCGGCGGAATGTACACCAGCGGCGGCCGTGGAGGAAAAGTATACCACGTAACATCGCTCGCAGACAGCGGAGATGGCACTCTGCGTGACGCAATAGAGAATGGTCAGCGCCCTCTGACCGTGGTATTCGATGTGGCAGGTCTGATACACCTCAAGAAAGACCTCAAGGTTTCGCTGGGCAATATCACCATTGCAGGGCAGACAGCTCCGGGCGACGGCATCTGCGTCTGCGACGCTACAGTAAACATACAATCCAACAACGTCATCATACGATATGTACGCTTCCGTCTTGGCGACAAAGGCAACGATGGAAAAGGCGGTGGCCTCAGCGACGGATCCGATGCCATCTGGGGAAGATATAACGAAAACATAATACTGGACCACTGTTCAATGAGCTGGAGCGTGGATGAGGTGGCATCATTCTACGCCAACAAGAACTTCACCATGCAGTGGTGCAACGTATCGGAAGCCATGAACGCTTCGCTACATGACAAGGGAGGACACGGATACGGCGGACTCTGGGGAGGCAGAAACGCTTCATTCCACCACAACCTTCTGAGCAACAATCACAGCCGCAACGCCCGCATAGACCACCCCGGTATCTACGACAAGTACCTCAGTACACACCGCGGCAATGTAGACTACCGCAACAACGTCATCTACAACTGGGGAGACAACAGCACCTACGGTGGAGAAGACGGTCACTACAATATCGTGGGCAACTACTACAAGCCCGGGCCTGCATCCAAGGACAGGAAATATTTTGTGGATGCATACTGGTACAATTCTTCGAGCAGCGTAGGGTCCGCATACCCCGAGCTTTACATTAAAGATAACGTACACAGCAAATATTCAGACATCAGCACAGACAACACAAAAGGCATCTATTATCACGACCAGAGCAGCTACGGCACCAATCCCAAAGGTGTAGTATTGTCGTCACCGCTTTCCATCAGGTCGAATGATACCAAGGACTGCTATACCACCACACATCCTGCCGCATCAGCCTTCGAGCAGGTACTCTCTTATGTAGGAGCCTGTCTCAGAAGAGATGCCGTGGACGCGCGTCAGTGCAAGGATGCAAAGAACGGCACCGCGACCTTCCCTACCGGCAGCAACGGCTCCAAAGGCGGCATCATAGACAGCCAGGAGGATGTGGGCGGATGGCCTGAATATTCTGCCTCGGCAGAAGAGATATCCCGCGTCAAGGATACAGACAAAGACGGCATGCCGGACTGGTTCGAAGATATGGCCGGGCTTAACAAAAGTTCCGCAGCGGATGCCGGCACAAAGACCCTCGACAAGAACGGACGATATACAAACCTCGAAATGTACCTCCATTACATTGTTCGCGACATAACCGCAGCGCAGACCAGTGGAGGAACTTATATGAAGCTCTAGTACTATGAAGAAAATTGCTTTTCCACTACTCTGCATGACAATCATGGCATGCACGCGCACCGCTCCACTCTCGGAGCAGATGGTACGCAGCCAGATGAGCCGCTGCGAGGATGCATCATATCTCGACTACCGCGAGGGTACATACAAATGGAACTACACTCCCGGTCTTGAGCTCAAGGCCTTTCTGGACGTGTACGACACATACGGCGGCGAGGACATACTCGAATACGTGGACAAATGGTACGACACCCTGATCGATGAAGACGGCAATATCCAAGGCTACAAGGTGAGCAACTACAGCACCGACCACATATGCCCGGCCAAGACTCTGTTCTACCTCTATGACAAGACGGGCAAGGAGAAATACCGCAAGGCCATGGATCTGGTGATGACCCAGATAGAGAGCCAGCCACGCACCAGCGAAGGAGCTTTCTGGCACAAGAAAGTATATCCATACCAGGTATGGCTGGACGGCGTATACATGGCCATGCCTTTCTATGTGGAATACGCCAGCCGCTATCTTTCTGACGAACAGAAAGACGGTGTGTACGGAGATGTGATACGCGAGTTCCATCAGTGTGGCATTCACACCTACGACAAGATGACAAGGCTTTTCCGCCACGCGTACGATGAGACCAAATCCATGCCATGGGCCAGCAAACGCACAGGTCAGAGCGCACACTGCTGGGGACGGGCCCTCGGGTGGTATTGCATGGCCCTCGTGGACGTACTCGACTATATTCCTGAGGATTACGCTCCGCGCAATATCCTCATATCTCTTCTGAACCACATTTGCAAGGTGCTCCCTGAGTTCAATGACAAAGACGGCTATGCATGGTATCAGGTGCTGGACCGCCCAGGCCATCCAGGCAACTACATCGAGGCGACATGTACGGCGATGTTCAGCTACACATATCTCAAGGCCATACGCATGGGATATATCGACGAGTCATACCTGCCATATGCCAAGAATGTATACAACTACATGGTGGAGCAGTTCATCACGCGTGACGAACAGGGCCGCATCTCTCTTACAAAATGCTGCGAGGTGGGAGGTCTGGGAGGCAAACAGAACCGCATGGGCGACTATGACTACTACCTCAGCGAGCCTATACGCGACAACGATAGCAAAGGTACAGCTCCATTCATCTGGGCATCCCTCGAAATGGAAAAATTAAAATAATACATATCATGAAAAAGATTTACACAGTGATTCTTGCAGCAGTGGCGCTTGCCAGCTGCGCATCCAACGAGCAGGCTAAAGTCATGGCGCGTTTCGTTCCGGAGCGTGCTGACGACTTCATCATGGAGAACAATCTCGTATGCGGACGCTTCTATGGAGAGGCCCTGGAGGGTAATCCTACTTCGCCAGGCTTTGATATCTGGGTCAAGACTCCCGGAGAACTCGTGGCAGACAAACGCTACAAAGAGGAGCTCGAAGACGGACTGTCATACCATATCGACCGCGGCAACGGCAAAGACTGCTATAAGGTGGCTGTCAGCCTCGGTGGCGGTGCATCTGTGCCTGTCGTGGACGGCGCATTCGTATATGCCCCTACCAACTACCGCTCGTACGAGATACTCGAGCAGACCCCTGACAAAGTGGTATTTGTACTGCACTACCCTGCATGGGAGGTAAACGGCACGATGGTATCTCTGGACAAGAAGATTACTGTAACTCCAGACACATATTTCTTCAAGGCAGAGGACACATATAACGGCGAATTCGAGAGTATCGACATCGCTGCCGGCATATGGGATCATTTCGAGAGCGAAGCATATCTGGGTGAGGATCGTCTCGCAATATGGGAGGCAGCCTCAGACCAGAGCATCGAGCCTGAGGACGGCATGATAGGCGTAGGTCTGGTGATGCCGGGCGCAGAGAAGATCATGCACTTCGACGGTGTTCGCAAGCATATTGTAGCGATAAAGGCCGTAACTCCTGGCGAGCCCGTCACATACTGGTTCGGCTCATGCTGGAGCAAAGCAGGCGTAGAGAACGCTGCAGACTGGTTTGATATTGTCAAGAACTTTTAAATATCACTTTTTATGAAACGCATACTTACGCTCGCCCTTGCGCTTTCCGCAGCCATAGGCATGAGCGCCAAAGCATACGAATTTGACGCGCTGTACAAGGGTCTCCCATTCAAGATGGACAAGGTGCAGCGCCCGGTCATCCCTTCCCGCAGTGTAAGCCTGGCTGACTTCGGCGGCGTGGCAGACGGACAGACCCTCAACACCGAGGCCTTCGCAGCCGCCATCGATGCCCTCGCACAGAAAGGAGGCGGCCACCTCGTGGTTCCGGAAGGAATCTGGCTCACCGGTCCTATAGTATTCAAGGATAATATCGATCTGCATATCGGCAAGGGAGCCGTCATACTTTTCAGCGACGACCCATCGCTCTATGACGTCATCGACACCAATTTCGAAGGTCTCGACACCCGCAGGTGCATTTCATGCCTGTTCGCGAAAGGATGCAGGAACATCAGCATCACAGGCGATGGCATCATCGAAGGCAACGGAGACGGCTGGCGTCTGCTCAAGAAAGAGAAGGTGACAGCCTCACAGTGGAAAGCCCATCTGGATAAATATCCTGGCGGAGTGATCAGCAAGGACGGCAAGGTATGGTATCCGGATGAGTATTTCATGGATGCCTTTACCCGCAAGACCACAGACCAGAACGTTTGCAGCGATCCTCTCGACGAGGTGAAATACCGCCGTTTCCTGCGTCCGGCCCTTATGACCTTCGACTCATGCGACGGAATACTTCTCGAAGGCGTCACATTCCAGAATTCGCCTTCATGGAATCTCCATCCTCTATTCTCAAAGAACATAATCATCAAAAATATTACAGTTCGTGCACCTCACTACTCACAGAACGGTGACGGACTGGATGTCGAGGCCTGCAAGAACGTGATTCTCAGCGACAGCTGCTTCGATGTGGGCGATGACGCCATATGCATCAAGAGCGGCAAGAACGAAGATGGCCGCCGTCACGGCATTCCATGCGAGAATCTTATCATCGACGGCTGCGCCGTATATCATGGCCATGGCGGTTTCGTGGTAGGCAGCGAGATGAGTGGCGGAGTGAAGAACATCAAAGTGAGCAACTGCAGTTTCATGGGCACTGACATAGGTCTGCGATTCAAAAGTGCACGCGGCCGTGGTGGCGTGGTGGAAGGCATATGGGCCGACCGCATCGCCATGAAAGACATAGTGGGCGATGCCGTTATCTTCAACCTCTACTACGAAGGCAAGTCTGCCCTCGAGGCCAAAGGAGCTACCGGCAAGACATTCAAACCTGTGGATATCACCACTCCCGAATTCCGCGACATCCACATCAGCCGCATCACATGCAACGGAGCCAAGAGGGCAATGTTCTTCAACGGTCTGCCCGAGATGCCTGTTCGCGGCATAGAGATTTCGGACTGCGATATCACTGCGCGCCAGGGCATAGTTCTGAGTGACTGCAAGGACATAAAGATCAGCGACATCCGCCTCAACATCCCTAAGGGCGAACCTGTGGTTGCCACCGACGTTGAGAACCTGCAGACCATCGGCATCATCGTGCCCGAGAGGGCTGATCTTATCGTGGCTCAGGACGGCAGCGGCGACTTCCGCACCGTACAGGAAGCCATCAACGCATGTCCCGACTATGATCATGGACACATCACGACAATCCATGTGAAGGCCGGCACATATAAGGAAAGAGTGACAATCCCTCACAACAAGTTCCGCATCAGGATATACGGCGACGGAGCTGACAAGACCATTATCACTCACGATACTTATGCCAAACAGACATGGCCAGGCACCAGCAATCCCGTAGGTACATCCGGCAGCGCCACGATGTATATCCACAGCAGCTACGTCACTCTTGAGGATCTCACCGTGGAGAACTCTGCAGGCGAAGGCAAGGAGATTGCACAGGCCGTGGCTCTCTTCACTGACGGCGATTTCATATTCGTGCACCGCTGCCGTCTCATAGGGAATCAGGATACTCTCTATACCTATGGACGTTTCGGCAAGGATGGAGGCATCAAGCGCAACTACTATCTGGACTGCTACATAGAGGGCACCACGGATTTCATATTCGGCCCGTCGATATGCTATTTCGAGAACTGCCAGATACATTCCAAGAAAAACAGCTACGTCACTGCAGCATCAACACTTCAGGGGCAGAAATACGGCTATGTATTCAAGGGATGCAAACTTACAGCCGAAGAGGGCATAGACAAATGCTACCTCGGCCGCCCATGGGGCGCATACGCGAAGACCGTATTCATTGAGTGCGAGCTCGGCGCCCACATACTACCTGAAGGATGGCACGACTGGGAGAAACCCGGCAAACCTGACACAAAGGTAAATTCATACTACGCCGAGTACCGCAACTTCGGCCCCGGCGCTAAAGAAGGCCGCGTAAGCTGGAGCCGTCAGCTCACTCCTGATGAAGCCGCAGAATACGACTTCGCGAAGGTGATGTATCAGGAGAATGACGGTATCAGGTGGGATCCTTATAATAACAAATAAGGTTTTGCCCATCGAAAATTTTTTAGGGCCCCTGGACATTCGTCCAAACCCCAAAAATATTTTGATTGGACAAAACCAAAAGTAACTTAAAACACACATTTAAGTTTAATGAAGCGATTAATATTTATAGTTCTGGCTATATGCATCAGCTATCTGGGTAATGCCGGCAACGGCAGCAGACCTGCAATTCACCTATGCGGAGACAGCACATGTGCTCCGAAAGATATGAGTAAAGGCAGTCCGGAGCGTGGCTGGGGAATGATGTTTCCCAACTTCTGCGATGACGGTGTGCGCATCATAAATCACGCACGAAACGGACGCAGCACCAAGAGTTTCCGCAGCCTTGGTCACTGGGATCGCATGATGTCACAGCTCAAAGAAGGCGATTATGTATTCCTTCAGTTCGGTCACAATGATGCAAAACAGGATGACAGCGTACGTTATGCTGCACCATGGGGCGCATACCAGGACAATCTGCGAGCATATATAGATGAGGTGCGCGCACGTGGGGCTCATCCCGTGCTTCTCACCCCTGTCAGCCGCCGCTGGTTCAAGGACGGCAAGCTGGACGAAAATTGCCATACCGATTACCCTGCAGCTATGGCCGCTGTTGCAGCAGAAAAGAATGTACCGCTGCTTGACATATATGCAGACACCCGCGACTGGCTCAAGGCTCTGGGAGACGAGGGTTCGAAGCCTTATTTCATGCAGCTTGCCCCGGGCCAGTGCGAATGCTACCCCGAAGGACGCAATGACAATACCCATATGGTGGAGATCGGAGCTTACCAGGTCGCATCATTCGTAGTGACACGCATCAAAGAGTGCCGCGAACTCAAGCCGCTTGCCAGACATCTGGTGAAATACAGAGCTCATAGAGAATAACAGATTACAAATAATACGATGAGAAGACTGCACCTTGTTGTGTTGTCCATACTGACAGGAGCCGCATTCACATATGCAGCTACGGATCAGGATACATACACCAATCCCATACTTCATTCAGACTATTCAGACCCGGATGCAATATATGTGAACGGACATTATTGGATGACTTCCAGTTCATTCAACTGCGTGCCAGGGTTGCAGATTCTGCATTCCACAGACCTGGTGAATTGGGAGATTGTGGGAGCTGCTCTTCCTCATATGTATGCCAACAGAGCGTTCGTACAGCATGGAGACAGGGTCTGGGCTCCTTCCATCCGTTATTTTGACGGGCTCTACTGGATATTCTGGGGCGACCCTGATTCCGGCATTTATCAGGTACACACCGATAATCCTTGCGGAGAGTGGAGCAAACCCCTCTGTATAAAGAAAGGCCAGGGCATGATAGACACATGTCCCCTTCTGGATGATGACGGCCGTGTATATCTTGTCCACGGATGGGCAGGAAGCAGAGCTGGATTCAAAAGTGTGCTCAGCGTATGTGAGCTCAATCGCGAATGCACAGAGGTCATAGGAAACGAAGTTCTCGTTTTCGACGGCAACAAAAACGGCAATGAAACAGTCGAGGGCCCCAAGTTCTACAAAAGGAACGGCTGGTACTACATCTTTGCACCTGCCGGAGGGGTAAAGGAAGGATGGCAGCTTGTCATGCGCTCCCGCTCTCCATACGGCCCATATGAATGGCGCAAGGTGCTTCACCAAGGGACAGCGGCTGACGGGACGCCGGCTACCGCAATCCATGGTCCCCACCAGGGTGCATGGATAGAGGATGCCGCCGGGGACAGCTGGTTCCTGCACTTCGAAGACAGGCTTGCATGGGGACGCGTTGTGCATCTCCAGCCTATGAAATGGGGTAAAGACGACTGGTGCACGATAGGCAAAGACATCAACGGAGACGGCATAGGCGAACCCGTAAGCGGATACCGCACGCCGGCAAAGGCTAAGAAGATCAAACCTCTCAAGTCTTCAGAATGCTATACTGCTGTAAATGCCTTGGAGACATGCACCGGATTTCCCGGACCGGAGAGTCTTGGAAGCCGTCCGGCAGCATCGCCCGGGATTCCTCTGAACTGGCAGTGGCACGCAGAGCCTGGAACAGGTAAATTCATGATGGATCCATCGGATGGAGCCCTACGGATGAACTGCAGCACGATCACTCCCGTAAATGCGTCAGACAAGCCGCAGTACAACCTGTGGTATTGCAGGAACATGCTTCTTGAGAAGGTGGTCGGTCCACAGATGACCCTTGAGACCAAGATGGTCTTCCGTCCGTCATACGAAGGCGACCGTGCCGGCATGATAATGATGGGATTGGACTACTCCACCATAGAGATGTATTACGATGGTACCTGCGTTGCATTGCGCCGCGCTACATGCCAGGATGCTGACAAGAAGGAGAGACCCGGTGAGAGCATCTCGGATGGAATCGTTCTTACGGCAGACAGCAGCTCTGATACCAGAGGATACTATACCATCTATCTGAAGGCAGCAGTCTTCCCTGCTGACGCTTCATCTGTACGTGAAGGCTGCCTGGTGGATTTTCTTTACAGTCTGGACGGCAAGACATATAAAAAGCTTGGCTCCACATTCACTGCCCGCGAAGGCAAGTGGATAGGAGCCAAGATCGGATTCTTCGCCACCGCCGCCATCAAAAAGAACAACGGTGGTTATGTCGAAATCCATTAGACCGATTAAGACTATTTAAGGTCTTCGGTAGCGCACCAGTCCATATCGTTGTAGTCATCATTCTCGCCGCACATACCCCAGATGAAGGTATAATTGCGGGTAGCGCATGCGCTGTGGATACTCCACTGCGGGCTGATGACACTCTGCTCGTTATGCATCCAGATATGGCGTGTCTCCTGAGGCTCACCCATGAAGTGACATACTGCAGCACCTTCTGGCACCTCAAAATAGAAGTAAACCTCCATGCGGCGGTCATGAGTGTGAGCCGGCATAGTGTTCCATGTTGAGCCCGGAGCAAGCTCGGTCATACCCATCTGAAGCTGGCAGCAAGGCACAACTTCCTTCACGAGGAGACGGTTGATAGTGCGCTCGTTGCTTTCTTCGAGAGAACCGAGATGCATAACAACAGCGTCCTCTTTGGTAACCTTCTTCACACCTGTCTCCTTATGCGCCGTAGCACTGCAGAAATAGAAGTGAGCCGGAGCCTCGGCGCTGTCGCTCTTGAAGGTCACGTGACGATTGCCACGGCCTACATAAAGAGCCTCCTTGTATTCGAGGTGATACTCTTCCTCACCCACAACGACTGTACCGGCGCCACCGACGTTGATGATGCCCAGCTCACGACGCTGAGTGAAGAAATCTGCGCGAAGCACTTCCGGAGCCTCGAGAACGAGAGCTTCCTTCACCGGCACTGCGCCACCGGTAATGATGCGGTCGAACATGGAATACACCATATTGATCTCATCTGCCACCATGACATTCTCCACAAGATATTCCTTGCGAATACGTTCTGTATCATAATGCCTGGCATCTACATTGCTCGATGCCTGACGTACTGTGCAATTTACCTTTGCCATAGTTCCAATAAATTAAGCTGGCTGTTTGCCGATATATGCGAGGATACCGCCATCAACATAAAGGATATGTCCATTCACTGCATCTGAAGCGTGTGATGCAAGGAATACTGCCGGTCCGCCGAGCTCTTCAGGCTCAAGCCAACGGCCTGCAGGAGTCTTGGCACAGATGAAGCTGTCGAACGGATGACGGCTGCCATCTGCCTGTTTCTCACGAAGAGGAGCAGTCTGAGGAGTAGCGATATAGCCAGGACCTATACCGTTACACTGGATATTGTACTCACCGTATTCAGAACAGATATTGCGGGTCAGCATCTTGAGACCGCCTTTGGCAGCTGCGTATGCAGATACAGTCTCACGGCCGAGCTCACTCATCATAGAGCAGATATTGATGATCTTGCCTTCACGGCGCTCCATCATCTCCGGAAGAACGGCTGCGCTCACGATATAAGGAGCAACGAGGTCGACATCGATGACGGCCTGGAATTCTGAACGTTTCATCTCATGCATAGGGATACGCTTGATGATACCGGCATTATTTACGAGAATATCGATCTGGCCTACCTCCTCATGAATCTTCTTCACGCACTCTGCGACGGCGTTCTCGTCTGTCACATTACAAACATAGCCTTTAACGTTCGTAATACCTTCAGCTGCATAATTTGCAAGACCCCTTTGCAGAGCTTCTTCGCTGATATCATTGAAAATGATGTTCTTGATACCTGCAGCTACGAAAGCCTTGGCGATATTGAAGCCAATGCCGTAAGAAGCGCCTGTAATCCAGGCATTCTTGCCTTCAAGTGAAAATGGATTAGTCATAGTTTCTATTTTTTATGTACAAATTTACAATTTAATCTCCTGATATCACAAGCTATCTTACGACTTTTACCTTGAAAATAGCTTTGTGAATTGTACCTTCTCCGATAAGCGGAGCGTGTCCCATATCCGGATCAAAGGTGATAGGCTGGCCCTCATATACGGTGATCTCCTGCCAGTCCTTGTCTGTAAAGAACAGAATATCCTTCACAGGATTGTACTCGCCGTCTGGATTTACACACGCCGTGCGCGGCTTTACGCCAAAAGTCTCAGGCTTTGACAGTGGCACCTGAATGTCGATATATTCGTTATGCACCTCCAGGCGTGCCGCCTCGGGGGTCTTCATATTCGAGTCCACGATATTCACGAAGAGGTTATCACCATCGATGAAATGTTTACCGGGTTCGAGAGCGTTGAGGTCTGTCCTGGCGATATACTCCAACGCCATTTTGTAGTATTTATTGTTACTAAGATTCATAATGTTACACCTGATTTGAAGATGGCGATTTCGCGCCAATCATTCTTTTCATTATTCACCGGCTCGCCGCTGACCACTGAAAGTACGTAGTCAATGAATTTCGCCGATACATCCGCCATAGGCGCATCCTCTGCAAGAACGCCGGCATTGAAATCGATCCACGTAGGCTTTTTTGCAGCCAGAGGGCTGTTGGTGGAAATCTTCATCGTAGGAACGAAACTGCCGAATGGAGTACCGCGTCCTGTGGTGAAGAGCACAATCTGACAGCCTGACGCCGCAAGCGCAGTAGAAGCCACGAGGTCATTGCCCGGAGCGCTGAGAAGATTCAGACCCTTGGTATGCATACGCTGACCATACTTGAGCACATCACGAACTATGCTCTTGCCGCATTTCTGCGTACATCCGAGGGATTTCTCCTCGAGAGTCGAGATGCCGCCGGCCTTGTTGCCCGGAGAAGGATTCTCGTACACAGGCTGGTCGTTCTTCATGAAATAGCTCTTGAAGTCATTGATCAGACTTACCGTCTTATCGAAAGTTGCGCTATCCTGACAACGGTTCATGAGTATGGTCTCGGCGCCGAACATTTCAGGGACCTCCGTCAGAACGGTTGTACCTCCCTGAGCCACGATCCAATCGCTGAACACTCCGAGAAGAGGATTGGCAGTAATGCCGCTGAGACCGTCCGAACCGCCGCATTTGAGGCCGACACGAAGTTCGCTCACAGGCACATCCTCTCGCTGATCCTTGGATGCTGTCGCGAATATCTCGCGAAGCTGCTGCACGCCGTATTCTATCTCGTCGCCTTCTATCTTCTGCACTGTCATCGTGCGTACACGAGACGCATCCACAGGACCTACCAGTTCCATGAATGCATCCAGCTGGTTGTTCTCACACCCGAGGCTGACGACAAGTACGCCACCCGCATTCGGATGATGAACCATATCACAAAGCACCGTACGGGTATTCTGATGGTCATCGCCCAACTGACTGCAGCCATAGTTATGAGGGAAAGCCACAACAGCGTCAACACTGCCCAGCTTACCTGCCATTTCGGCATTGAAGCGTTTTGCGATTGTTTCAGCTATACCGTTGACACATCCCACAGTAGGAATAACCCATATCTGATTGCGCACGCCCACCTGACCGTCTGCACGGCGGAAGCCGCGGAATGTACGGTGCTCTGCCGCAGGAAGCTCCGGCTCCGCCACCGGGCTGTATTTATAGTCGAGCAGCCCTTCGAGATTGGTCTTTATACAGCTGTGATCTATGCAGCTTCCGGCCTTGGCATCACGAGTCACATGACCTATAGGAAAGCCGTACTTGACTACATTGTCGCCACTCTTAAGGTCGCAAAGAGTGACTTTGTGACCGCGTGGAACATCCTGCCCAAGGACGACATCAAGCACCTGCTCGCCGGCTTTGAGGTCGGTAAGGGCAACCGCAACATTGTCGTCAGGATTGATTTTTATATACCTCATACTGTATAATTAAAATTTGAAGTAGCTCTTGGCATTATTGTAACTGATATCGCGTACCATCTCGTGGAGACGGTCCATCTCTGAAGCCGGAAGCTTGCCCAGCTCAACGTCTGTACCAATAACATCGCAAAGTATACGACGGAAATATTCATGACGTGGATAAGAAATGAAGCTGCGGCTGTCGGTGAGCATACCTACGAAACGACTGAACAGACCGAGAACGCTGAGTGCATCCATATGGCGGCGCATACCCACCTCCTGATCGAGGAACCACCAGCCCGAACCGAACTGCATCTTGCCTGGCACCGTTCCGTCGTTATAAGTATAAGCCATAGTCATCATCACCTCGTTATCCTTAGGGTTCAGGCAGTAGAGTATAGTCTTGGTGAGTTTACCTGCAAGGGTAAGGCGGTCGAAGAACTTATGACCCGGCTCTGCGATCTGATGATCGTGGATTGCGTCGAAACCGGTATCTGCACCAACCTTTGCATACATATGGCTGTTATTGTTGCGGATAGCTCCGATATGGAACTGCTGAGTCCATCCGGCATCTGCATCCATCACGGCCTGATCGAAGAGGAAGGCGCTGCGGAACTTCTCGAGTTCGTCTGCCGAAGGAGCGCTGCCGGCCATGACCTTTGCGAAGATACCTTCGATCTCGCTCTGGGTATAGTCTGCCGCATAGAAGTTCTCCAGGCCATGGTCTGAAAGCCTACATCCCATGCTTGCGAAGAAGTCGTGACGTTTCTGTAGAGCATCCTGAAGGTCAGTATAAGTCTTGATCTCCATACCCGCCGCCTGGCCAAGCTGCTCGACATACTTCTTATATGATTCCGGATCCTCGATTGCCATAGCCTTGTCTGGACGCCATGCAGGGATAACCTGCGTGCCGAATGGATTCTCGAGTATCATCTTGTGCCAACGAAGATCATCTGCAGGGTCATCAGTAGTACATACCGTCTCCACATTGAACTTGCGGATAAGCGCCTGACCACGGAACTCCGGTGTGGCAAGTTTTGCATTGCACTCCTCGAAAATCTCACGTGCCGTCTTAGGGCTCAGAAGCTTGTCTATTCCGAATACTCGGCTGAGCTCGAGATGGGTCCAGTGATACAGAGGGTTACGCATGGTATAAGGAACAGTCTCCGCCCATTTCTCGAATGTCTCCCAAGAGCTGTATTTGCCGCCTGTGAGATAGTCCTCACTCACACCATTCGCACGCATCGCACGCCACTTGTAGTGATCACCATAGTGACCATCCACCAGCCAGAGCTGGGTAATGTCGCGGAACTGAATGTTTTCTGCAATCTGCTGAGGCACCAGATGACAATGATAGTCTATGATAGGCATTTTCTCAGCACTCTGATGATACAACTCTCTGGATACTTCGTTCGAGAGCATGAAATCGTCGTTAATAAAGGCCATAACTCATATATTTTAAATTGTTCTTTCTTATCCATTTCAAAAATAAGAAAAAAAAATGATTTTTCCGTTGTTTCCGTGCACGTTCACGGAATTTTTTACTATTTTTGTGCATTCGACTAAACAAACATATAGCATACAATGGAAAAATTGAACCGTACATCTGCGCCTCAGGCGAAAAAGTACACAGAGAAAATCATTCAGTTTGGAGAAGGTAACTTCCTCCGCGCTTTCATTGACTGGATCATCTGGAACACCAACCAGAAGACCGATTTCAACGCATCTGTAGTAGTTGTTCAGCCTATCGACAGGGGCATGGTAGACATGCTCAACGATCAGGACTGTCTCTATCACCTCAACCTTCAGGGTCTCGATGAAGGCAAACCTGTAGATTCTGTACAGATGATCGATGTCATCAGCCGCGGCATCAATCCTTATCGTGACTTCGCTGACTACATGGCTCTCGCCGAGCAGCCTGAAATACGTTTCGTGATTTCGAACACAACCGAGGCCGGTATCGCATTCGACCCTTCATGCAAGTTCGAAGATGCCCCTGCTTCTTCGTACCCAGGCAAACTCGTCCAGCTTCTCTATCACCGCTTCGAGACATTCAAAGGCGACAAGAGCAAAGGTCTTATCATACTCCCTTGTGAGCTTATTTTCGAGAACGGCAAGCACCTCAAGGAGTGCATCTACCAGTATATCGAACTTTGGGGTCTCAGCGATGAATTCAAGACATGGTTCACAGAAGCCTGCGGCGTATACTCTACCCTCGTAGACCGCATTGTACCAGGCTATCCACGCGATACCGCAGAGCAGCTCTGCGAGCGCGTAGGCTATCAGGACAATCTTCTCGTAAAAGCAGAGATCTTCCACCTTTGGGTAGTAGAAGCTCCTGAGTCTGTGGCTAGGGAGTTCCCTGCAGACAAAGCTGGTCTTCATGTCCTCTTCGTACCTTCAGAGGCTCCATACCACGAGCGCAAGGTGACTCTGCTCAACGGCCCTCACACTGTCCTCAGCCCTGTAGGCTATCTCAGCGGTCTGAACACAGTGAAAGAGTGCTGTGAGGATCCCGAGATCGGTGCATTCGTGAAGAAAGTTATGTTCGATGAGCTTATGGAGACCCTTAACCTTCCCAAGCCAGAGCTCGAGAAGTTCGCATCTGATGTTATGGACCGCTTCAAAAACCCATTCGTAAAGCACTTCGTAACTTCCATCATGCTCAACAGCTTCCCTAAGTTCAAGACTCGCGACCTTCCTGGCCTGAAGACTTATCTCGAGCGCAAGGGTGAGCTTCCTAAAGGCATCGTGCTCGGTCTTGCCGGCATCACCACATACTACAAAGGTGGCAAACGCGGCGATGATGAAATCGTTCCTAACGACGACCAGAAGATCATGGACACGCTCAAAGAGCTCTGGGCAACCGGCGATGTAGCCAAGGTGGCAAAAGGCGTTCTCGCCGACGAGTTCATCTGGGGCGAAGACCTCAATGCCATCCCAGGTCTTACAGACATGCTCACAGCCGACCTGGCTCTCATCCAGAAGAAAGGTATGCGTGAGGCTGTAAAATCCATTCTCTAGCAAAGCCAGCGGGCGCGAGGATTGAATAAATCTCTCGCCTCCCCCGCTCTTGTATAGTTTTCAAAAGCAACGTGCACTCCCTGACATCATCGGGGAGTGTTTTTTGCAAAAAATCCTCTCCCTTTCCACGGCATCGCCGATAAAACAAAGGCCCCCTCATTTTGGCATCGCTGTATAGAAGGGTTAGGCGAGCCAAAATGAGGGGAGCACTTTGATATGCGGTCTAGAGCTCTACTTTCTTGTATCTAGGAACGAGAGTCTTCATGATGGTCCATGCGAGCAGATAAGCTACGGCGCAGACACAGAAGACGATCATGTATGACGCAGGCTTGCCCTCGAAACCGAGGAAAGTGAAGTCAGCGCCCTGGAGCTCGGCATAGTGGAAGAGCTTGCCGGAGCCTTTGTTGATGAGGAATGATCCTACACCGCCTGCCATACCGCCTATACCTGTGATGGTAGCGACAGCAGACTTAGGGAACATGTCACCGATAGTAGAGAACAGGTTCGCGCTCCATGCCTGATGTCCGGCACCTACAAGACCTATGATGATTGCAGGCCACCATGCAGAATATGCGCCCATAGGCTGGGCAGCAAGACATACAAGCGGCATGAATGCAATGAACATCATGGCGAGCATACGGCCTGAATACGGCTCCATACCTTTCTTGTCCACGAAGTAAGTTGGCAACTTGCATATATAGATAGAAAGGAATGTCACGATGGCATACAGAGTCATGATAAGCAGCATACCCGTGCCGGAAGATGCTTTGTATCCGTATACATCCTGGAAATAACCAGGAGCCCAGAACAGGAAGAACCACCATACACCGTCAGTGAAGAACTTGCCTGTGATGAACGCCCATGTCTGTTTGAATGTGAAAGCCTTCCAGATAGACACAGACTTCTCCTCTGTAGGAGCAACGCCTGCAGCTGCATCAGCTGCATCATCCTGATGGATATACTCAAGCTCTGCCTCGTTAACATGCTTGCTCTCCTCCGGCTTGTCATACCACTTCACGAAGAAGCCCATCCAGATGAAGCCGAGGGCACCGATGATTATGAACGCCATCTCCCAACCGAAATGTTTTGCGAGAGGCGGAATCATGAGAGGAGCTGCGAGAGCGCCTACAGATGCACCTGCATTGAAGATGGATGTAGCGAACGAACGGTCTTTCTTAGGGAAATACTCTGCAGTCACCTTGATAGCTGCAGGGAAGTTACCTGCCTCGCCGAGACCGAGAATGGCACGGCACACAAGGAACATTGCCACGCCAATTGCAGGCACACCGAGAGCTACAGCCGAAGCAGCCTCCAGATTGCGCATGGCCTCAACAGAGCCGGCTCCCGAAACCCATGCCGTACCTATACCGCAGACAGCATGGATGCATGCGCCGAAGCTCCATACTCCGATAGCCCAGAGATAACCTTTTTTGGTGCCCATCCAGTCCACGAACTTGCCTGCGAAAAGCATGCAGACAGCATAGAAAATTGAGAAATAAGCTGTGATGGTACCATAGTCCTCGTCTGTCCAGTGGAAATCCGGATAGATAAATTCCTTAGCAGTCAGCGAAAGAACCTGGCGGTCGAGGTAGTTGACGGTAGTAGCCACGAAGAGCAGACCACACATCCACCAGCGCCAGTTAGTCATTGGATTCTTGTTTGTTGACATAATATTCAGCAATGGTTATTTCTTGAATGAAGCAATGGCGTCGAAGCATTCTTTGCACTTGTTGGTCACGTATGCCCAGTCACCTGCAGCAACGACCTCTTTAGGGAAGAGCTTGGAGCCCATGCCTACACAGTACACGCCTGCATCGAACCATTTCTTAAGGTTATCAGCCTCAGGAGCTACGCCGCCGGTCACCATGATCTTGCTCCAAGGCATAGGAGCCATGAGACCCTTTACAAGGTTAGGTCCTACAACGTCGCCAGGGAACACTTTGGTGAAATCACAGCCCACTTCCTGAGCCTTGCCAATCTCCGAAGGAGTCACACAACCCGGGCAGTAGGTCACACAACGGCGGTTGCACACAACTGCCACATCCGGATTGAAGAGCGGGCCTACCACGAAGTTGGCACCAAGCTGCATATAAAGAGCAGCTGTAGGAGCGTCGACCACGGAGCCGATACCGAGAGCCAGCTCCGGACATTCCTTGGCAGCCCATTTGCTGAGCTCACAGAATACCTCATGAGCGAAATCGCCGCGATTGGTGAACTCGAAAGCACGGACGCCACCCTCGTAACACGCCTTGATGACATTCTTACATATTTCAACATCCTTGTTGTAGAAAACAGGGACCATAGGAGCGGCCTTGGTCTTGGCCATCACCTCAAATTTATCGAATCTTGCCATATATCTTAAAAATTAACGCTGTACACGACCATTTGCGTTACCACCCGCAAGGGCGAGAACCTCTGCCTCACTTACGAGGTTGAAGTCACCGTTGATTGTATGCTTGAGAGCAGAAGCTGCCACAGCAAACTCCAGAGCCGAGCCCTGATCGCCAGGATACTTGAGCATACCATGGATAAGGCCGCCGCTGAATGAGTCACCACCACCTACACGGTCGATGATAGGATTGATCTCATAGCGCTTGCTCTGATAGAACTCTTTGCCATCGTAGATCATGGCCTTCCAGCCGTTGAATGTAGCAGAGTAAGACTCGCGAAGAGTTGAAACGACATACTTGAAGCCGAACTCCTTCATCATCTGCTCGAAGATACCCTTGTAGCCCTCGGCATTGGTCTCGCCGCCTTCTACATCTGCATCTGGCTTGAAGCCGAGGCAAAGCTCAGCATCCTCCTCGTTTCCTATACATACATCTACGTATTTCATAAGAGGACGCATGATGGAGATAGCTTTCTCAGAGGTCCAGAGTTTCTTGCGGAAGTTAAGGTCTACAGACACTGTCACGCCATGACGTTTGGCAGCCTCACATGCGAGCTTGGTAAGCTCTGCTGCCTTGTCAGAGACGGCAGGAGTGATGCCAGACCAGTGGAACCACGTAGCGCCTTCCATGATCTTATCGAAATCGAAGTCCGAAGAATCTGCCTCTGCAATGGCGGAGTTGGCACGGTCATAAATAACTTTAGAAGGACGCATAGATGCGCCTGTCTCACAATAATAAAGGCCTACGCGCTCGCCACCACGCGCGATGAAATCGTCTTTTACACCGTAACGACGGAGAGCGTTGACCGCGATCTGGCCGATCTCATGTTTAGGAAGTTTGCTCACGAAATAAGCATCGTGACCATAGTTTGCAAGGCTTACAGCCACATTAGCCTCACCGCCACCTGGAATGATGCGGAATGACTCTGTCTGAATGATACGATCGTTGCCTTCAGGGCTGAGGCGAAGCATGATTTCGCCAAGGGTAATAACTTTTGCCATGTTATATTGAATTATAGTTGAATACGCACGTACACAAACAAATATAAGAATTTTTTAACGAAAATCGTGCGCGTACACGGCAATTTTTTACGAAAGCTTTTTTTATATTTGCGCAAACATGATTCGACAGACATATGGAAGAGAAAATCACCATTATAGATGTAGCAAAGAAAGCAGGCGTCTCAAAGGGAACAGTTGACCGTGTCCTTCACAATAGAGGCGAAGTGTCCAAGAAGAGTGCGGAGAAAGTGCGCAAGGCAATCGAAGAGCTGAATTTCCGCCCCAACATGTATGCATCGCTTCTCGCATCGAAGAAGGCAAAGATCATTGCCTGCGTCATGCCGCATTTCAAGAAGAACGAATTCTGGGAGAAGGAGTACAACGGATTCATGCAGGGAGGGGCAGCGGTAAGCGGCCTCAACATCCGTGTCCAGGTATTCTTTTATGACCAGTACGATATAAATGACTTCCAGAATGCAACCCGCGAAGCATTGAAGAGTAATCCTGACGGTGTGATCATGCCCACGCTTTACCAGGAGGCAACGGGCAGATTCGCAGCATTATTGTCAGAAAAGAAGATCCCATACATATACGTCGATACAAAAGTCGAAGAAGACAGGAAGCACCTCGCATTCATAGGCATGCCACGTCGCGACAGCGGTATACTATGCGCGGCTCTGCTGACCGAGCGTCAAAAAAAGGAAGAGATAAAGGATGTACTTATCTTACGCATCAAGCGCGACTCCTCGGGCAAATCGGACCCGACCCAGCGACGCCGTGAAGGATTCCTCAGCTACATGGCAGAAAAATTCCCCGACACAAAGATACACAATGTATACATCGACCCTTCGAAGCCCTCGACCATACCCAAGACTCTCTCAGAAACCATAAAAGAGCTTAAGAGCGTCCGCCATATCGTGATGTTCAACTCACGTCTGCACCTGATAGCCAAATGTCTTGCAGATAATCCCTGCGAAGGACGCCGCGTCATAGGATTCGACGACCTGAGCCAGAACATAAGCATGCTTCGCCAGGGCCTTGCAGACATCCTCATCGCCCAGCATGTGGAAGAACAGTCCGCAAAGGCCATAGAAATAATGTCGGACTATTTGCTTACCAACAAACAGCCCGACATACAGGATAACTATTTTCACATCGATATTCTAACGAAATACAATATCGAACATTATTAGTCTTCCTTGCTCTTTTTGCGTTCCTGAATCTTCAGACGAAGGTTATGTATCACAGCGTGCTTGCTCTCATCCTGGGCGAGCACGTTTGGTTTGAAACGTGACGCATCGCGCTTGCTGCGATTGATGATAAACTCTTTGAACTTGTCGAATGCCTTCTCCTGGAGCAGATAGACAGCCGGATCCTGAAGGCGGAAGCTTCTGCGCTTGCTCTCGTATTCGATATTGAGTTTCTTGAGATTCTCATCCACAACTGCCGCAAAAGCATCGGCCTGTTTCTGATTTGTCTTGCGGTCTGCAAACTCGAAATACCAGTCGTAACGGCTCTCGTTGAGGTTCACGTAACCGGTATAATAGCTAAGCTTCATGCCCGTACTCTCCTGAGCCTGGTCCACGGCCTTGATGAACTGGTCCTCATAGAGTTTCTCACCGGTGATGGACACGATACCATTCACCTTCTGGACCATATGCACCTTCGGAGTATTGAAGAACGCAGGACCAGCCTGAAGAATATCATTCATATTGTAGCGGTACAGACCGCTCCATGTAGTCACGTAAGGACAGTAGCGTTCGCCCTCCTTGAGCTCCCACAGGAAGTAGAATGGAGCATCAGGGTCGCCGAGATCCTTCTCTCTCTTGAACTCGAAGAAATGCATGCCGGCCATCAGGACGCTGTCGTTGGTATCGTCGAACACAAGGCCTGCACGGCATTCTGTTGCAAAATAGCCGAGCTCCTGATAGAACACATCGTGACGATAGTAGTCCGCCATTTTCTTGAGATATATCTGGGTGTTGCCGCATTTCCACGAAGAAAGCAGCTGCAGATCGGGCCAATAGTTACGAGGGAGTACACGATCATACTGACTGTGCAGGGCACGCAGCTCGTATGCACGCTCCGGATTAGGCTTAAGGTTGGCACACAGGCTCTTGCGTATATCCTCAGGAATGTCGAACTGATCGCTGATGGTGCCATTTCCGATATCGTCAATAATCTGGTCGAGCCATTTGTCGACATTATTCTGCATCTCGACAATAGTGCTCGGGTTCGGCACTATCCACAATGTAATATTATATTCCAGACCTATTCGCATCAGCACATAATTGCGCACCGCATAGTCTTCAATATCATACACGGCATTCGGAATTGCGTACAGTTCACGGATAAACCCAGGAGCATTACGCTGCAGGAATGCAGAGACAGAGCCGCATACCGTTCCGTCTGGAGCATAGCTCTCGATCTCCTTGCCTATGATGACGAAGATCTTTCCATCAAACACATGACGTCTGTGCTTCACATAGTTCCGAAGCCAGAGCTTTGTCATACGGCCGTATGCATTCTCAAGATACTGCGGAGAGATAGGCACATACTTTGGCTCGCCTGTACTTCCGGAGGTCGTGGCATAAAGTGCCGGCTTTCCTTTGAAGAGAATATCAGGTTCGCCCTGAAGCATTCTGTTTACATATGGACGGTAATCCTCAAACTCAGCAGGCTTGTTATATTTTCTGTAAAGCTCGAACATCTCATTGTCCGACCCTGCTGCCAATATTTCATCGAAGTGATGTTCTTTGCCATACACCGTATCCTTCGCATTTTCAAGTATAGAGCGGAGTGTCCTTGCCTGATATACGCGAGGGAATATGCACGCCTCACGAAGCAAGTACCACTCTTTGGCACCCGCAATGCTTATTGCAGTCGAGGCCAGAAGGCCTTTCAAACGATTTTTCTTCATTACAAATTCAATTTAAGGGTAGGTTCATCATGTTTGGACACAAGCTGGAACTGCATATTGCACGATTCTGCACCGGCTCCATCCGTGTCCTCCCTATCGCCCACCATCAGTATTTCTGCCGGGTGGACATCCAGTTTTGCTGCCACATACATGAAGGCCTTGCGACACGGTTTGCTGCCTCCTGCCGTAGGAGCGTCTATTATAAAATCAAAAATATTGGGATCAATGCCGATTGCAACGAGTTTCTCCTTTATAAAGCTATACTCGCTGAAACAGGCAATCTTGATGCCCTGAGCCTTGAGGCTCTCCAGTGTAGGCTTCACCCATGATTTAGCATGCATGTGGCGTTTGAGGACCTTGACCTGTGAAGGCATGTACTTAGTCCAATACCAATGAGACACATGATCCACGTTTGTATGGGTGAAAGCGGCCATACGGCGGAAGAGCTCATCATAAGCGGCTCCCTTGGTACCGTAGTAGCGGCCGGACATATGATGACGGCATGAGCGCTCAGCATAGAGAGAGCGCAGATGAAAGAGATTTCGCATCACGACATAGAAAGGAAGTTTGCTATTGTCGTAGAGCGTGCCGTCGAGATCGAAAATAACTGCTTTAATCATTCCAAATAGCTGGCCAAGAGTTTTTAATTATACCGCCCAGAGAGCATACGGCTGCATGGGTCTGTTCGAGCAGACGGTCCACTTCTGTCTTACGCGGAGCTGTCGTGTCCGGGAAGATGGGGGTCCCCACATTTACTGTGATGAGCGGAATCTCCGGTTTGCCGAACAATTTATAAAAGCCCGTGCGCGGACGGTACGAGATATTCATAGGTACAATAGGTGCGCCCCAGCGATATGCCATCGTGAATGCACCTTTCTGGAAAGGACGAACCGGCTTGTAGAACGGCCAGCTGCGTGCCTCCGCAAATATGTGTATATATTCCTTACGTGCATTATGCTCATCGAATGCCGCATTGAACTTCTTGGTTGCGCTCATCGAGCCGTCTGACAGGGGCACACCTCCGAAATGTGTGAGAACCCACCAGTTGCTGCCCGTGAAAAGATCCGCGAGCATAGGGATCCACACCTTGCGCCGCATGGCAAAGAAAACACACAGTCCATCCAGCGGAAAGCAATGATTGGATACACTGACAACCGTACCCTTCAACTGTTCCTTGTAAGGCTCAAGATTTTCACGTCCCTTGATGCGCAGGCCGAACTTCAATGCAAGGACGACACGCAGGATAGGGATGATGACATAGTACGCAATGAAACGGCGGAACTTGAATCCGAGGCTGTCATCAAGAAACGGATATGTATCATCGGACTTGATGTCGCGGACCTTCTTGACAGGCATCAGCCTGGCAAGAGGGTCGTCGATGGGATAATCGACATTGATATCCGGAACATACACGCCTTCAGCGAGTTCCATGTCCTGATATCTCTTATTGTCCAGTACAGACATGACTTTAGTTAAGGTTTTAGTTTCGCAAATATAGTAAAAATTACTAAATTTGTACGTCATGAATAAATCTTGCACATACCAGGTGGCTGGCCACTGTTTCCGTTTCATTCTGCCCGACCTTCCGAAACTATGGGGCGCGGTTGAGAATCAATACGATCCATTCATTGTGGAGGACAGGGATTCCGATCTGCTGTTCTCACTTGAACTTGTGGATGAATTGCCGCAAGGTGAAATGCAGTGCATCTACGACATGCCTACAGAGGATGGCGAGACCGTGGTGAAGCTTTACAGGATGGGGCGCGACTGGATGTTCGAGACATCATGCGACCATCGCCGCCCTATCAGCGCCCGCATCTGGGCAAACGATGATTTTTCATATGCCAAGCTGAAACTCGAGACAAGGCTTCTTCGCGATGCCACTTTCGGCATCAACAACGCCGCAATGCTCCTGTTCGCATTTGCATCTGCAACGCACCACACCATTGAGATGCATGCTTCAGTCATTGAGAATGGCGGACGTGCATTCCTTATGCTCGGAAAGAGCGGCACCGGCAAGAGCACTCACAGTTCACTCTGGCTTAAACATATCGAAGGCAGCACACTGATGAACGATGACAATCCTATCGTTCGAGTATGGGAAGATGGCAGCGTGATATGCTATGGTTCCCCATGGAGCGGCAAGACCCCATGCTACAAGAATGTCTCAGCGCCGATTGGAGCATATTTCCAGATACGTCAATGTCCGGAGAATAAGATACGTCGGATGAGCGTTCTCGAGAGCTATTCTTCCCTGTTCAGCAGCATCAGCGGCATCAAGGATGACGACAGCAGCATAGCAGACGCTCTCAACGATACCATCTCAGACATCTTGCGTGCAGTGCCATGCTATCTACTAGACTGCCGCCCCGATGAGGAGGCGGCGCGCCTGAGTTCTTCTACCGTACTTTAGCTGCAATACTAATATTCATCCCAGGATTTGATCTGAGGCTTTTCTCCTGTACAGAAAGCACGAATCCACGCCGTTGCAAGACGCACGTTCGTGAACAGCGGTATATTGCAGTCGATGGATGTACGGCGCAGCTTATAGCCGTTTGTAGCTTCGCCCACATGACGGTTGCGTGATATGTTAACCACCATATCTACAACACCTTCACGAAGAAGGTCGAGCGCACGGCGGACTCCGCCTTCAACATCTTCCGATGGCCATGCGGCTCTCTCCACATCTATACCATTCTCCGCAAGGAACCGCCACGTACCTGAGGTTGCATACAGCTTGAACCCCTTGTCGTAAAGCAGTTTGCAGGCAGGAAGAATATCGGCTTTGGATACAGAGTCTCCCGTAGAGAGGAGTATGCCCTTCTCAGGTACGAAGTTGCCGATAGAGATTACTGATTTCATAAGGGCTTCGTTCAGGTCGTCTCCCAGGCACCCCACCTCACCGGTAGATGACATATCCACGCCCAGCATAGGGTCCGCCTCCTCGAGACGGGCAAACGAGAACTGTGAAGACTTGACGCCCACATAGTCAAGGTCGAACGCACTCTTGAGAGGCGCCTCTGGATGAAGTCCGAGCATTGCCTTGGTAGCAAGCTCGATAAGATTGATCTTCAACACCTTGGATACGAATGGGAAACTGCGTGATGCACGAAGGTTGCACTCTATGACCTTGATCTCATTCTCCTTGGCAAGGAACTGGATGTTGAAAGGTCCCGTAATCTGCAAAGCCTGGGCAATGGCACGGGCAATCTTCTTGATTCTGCGCACAGTCTCCACATACAGTTTCTGCGGAGGGAACTGTATTGTGGCATCGCCCGAGTGTACGCCGGCATACTCGATATGCTCCGATATGGCATAAGCTATCACATTGCCGCCATCGGCTACAGCGTCAAACTCTATCTCCTTGCAACGTGAAAGGAACTTGCTTATAACCACAGGATGTTCCTTGGACACCTCCGAGGCCATCGAAAGGAACTTGACGAGCTGCTCCTTGTTGTCACACACATTCATCGCCGCGCCGGAGAGCACATATGAAGGGCGCACGAGCACAGGGAATCCCACCTTGTCAATGAACTTGTCCACATCATCCATATTTGACAGTTCTTTCCATTCAGGCTGATCTATGCCCAGCTGCTCGACTATGCTTGAGAACTTGTACCTGTCTTCCGCATTGTCGATATTCAGCGCAGAGGTGCCCAATATCGAAACGCCCTGATTATGGAGCTTCAGAGCGAGATTATTAGGAATCTGTCCGCCCACCGACACGACCACGCCATGAGGGTTCTCGAGTTCGATGATATCCATCACCCTTTCGAACGTGAGCTCATCAAAATACAGGCGGTCGCACATGTCATAGTCCGTAGATACGGTCTCCGGGTTGTAGTTGATCATGACGCCCCTGTATCCCTGCTTCTGGATCTCTTTTAGACATGTTACCGAACACCAGTCAAACTCTACGGAGCTGCCTATGCGATATGCACCGGATCCCAACACAATGACAGACTTCTTGTCTCCTTTAAGCTCGAGATCACTTTTGCATCCGTTGTATGTGAGATACAGATAATTGGTCTGAGCCGGGAATTCAGCAGCCAATGTATCTATCTGCTTGACCACAGGCACAATGCCCTGGCTCTTGCGGCACTCCCTTACTTCTGCCTGATGCTGCATACCGTTCCCGCGATCCTTATAAATCGCCTTCTGTATCTGGAAATCAGAGAATCCCTGCTTCTTGGAAAGCGACAGAAGCTCATACGGAACATCCTGAACCTTGTCATATCTTGACAAATCGCCATTGGTAACCACAAGGTTATAGAGTTTGTCAAGGAACCATCTGTCTATTTTCGTGAGCTCATGTATGCGCTCCACACTGTATCCTTTCTGCATTGCCTGAGCCACGACAAAGATACGCTTGTCCGTAGGCTCGCTCAGGGCCTTGTCCATATCCGGGATATCAAGCTCCTTGTTGCCTACAAAGCCATGAGCGCCCTGCCCTATCATGCGAAGGCCCTTCTGGATAGCTTCCTCGAAACTGCGGCCTATACTCATCACCTCGCCGACAGACTTCATGCTGGATCCGATCTTTCTTGATACGCCATGGAACTTGCTCAGATCCCAACGAGGTATTTTACATACAATATAGTCGAGTGCCGGCTCAAAAAATGCCGGCGTTGTCTTTGTGACAGAGTTCTTGATATCGAACAGGCCATAGCCGAGACCTAGCTTGGCCGCAACGAATGCGAGAGGATAGCCTGTAGCCTTTGAGGCGAGAGCTGACGAACGGCTCAGACGGGCATTGACCTCGATGACCCTGTATTCCATGGAATTGGGGTCATATGCATATTGCACATTGCACTCGCCCACAATACCGATATGACGCACGATCTTGATGGCAAGCTCGCGCAGATAGTAGTAATCCTTATTCGAAAGCGTCTGAGACGGAGCCACCACTATGCTCTCACCCGTATGTATGCCCAGAGGGTCGAGATTCTCCATGTTGCAGACGGTGATGCAGTTGTCATACGCGTCGCGCACCACCTCATACTCTATCTCCTTCCACCCTTTGAGCGATTTCTCGATGAGCACCTGAGGCGCAAAGGCAAATGCCTTGGCACACACTTCATGCAGCTCATCCATATTGTCCACGAATCCAGAGCCGAGACCTCCCAGTGCGTAAGCTGCACGTACGATAAGAGGAAAGCCCAGATTCTGCGCAGCAGCCTCTGCTTCCGCCATATTGCCTGCAGGATGGCTCTTGATGGTCTTTACTGATATCTCATCGAGCTTCTGCACGAAGAGCTCACGGTCTTCCGTATCCATTATGGCCTGCACAGGAGTTCCCAGCACCTTGACACCATATTTTTCAAAGACTCCGCTCTGATATAGTTCAACGCCACAGTTGAGTGCCGTCTGACCGCCGAAAGACAGAAGCACACCCTGAGGTCTCTCCTTCTCTATCACCTGCTCGACGTATTCAGGAGTGACAGGCAGAAAGTATATCTTGTCTGCGACGCCCTCAGAGGTCTGCACCGTGGCAATATTAGGGTTGATAAGTACTGATTTGATGCCCTCTTCCCTCAAAGCCTTGAGAGCCTGTGAGCCAGAATAATCGAACTCTCCGGCCTGACCGATCTTCAATGCACCGGAACCGAGAACCAGAACTTTATTTATGGATTTATCTATCATAACTTGGAAATGAATTCGTCAAACAAGAACTGTGAATCTGTAGGGCCGCTCGAGGCCTCAGGATGGAACTGCACGGAGCAGAAAGGTTTGGTTTTATGGCGTATGCCCTCGTTGGTACCGTCATTCATATTTACAAACCACTCCTCCCAGTCGCTCGACAGACCTTTTGGATCTACGGCGAAACCATGATTCTGGGATGATATCACACATTTACTGGTACCCACCATCATGGCAGGCTGGTTGTGAGAGCGGTGACCGAACTTCAGCTTATAGGTAGATGCACCGGCTGCGCGCGCGAGAAGCTGATTGCCCATGCATATACCGAATATAGGCTTCTCTCTTTTCATGGCTTCCTGTATGTTGCGGACAGTCACATCGCAGAGACCTGGATTGCCAGGTCCGTTTGAGATGAACAGGCCATCCCACTCCAAGGTATTGAAGTCATAATCCCATGGCACACGTATAAGCTCCACATCCTTATCCATGAAACAGCGCAGGATGTTGTGCTTCACACCGCAATCAACAAGGACAACCTTTTTCGAACCGTGTCCGTAATGAACAGGTTCCTTGCAGCTCACAATGGCTATCTGATTCTCCAGATTCGGATCCGGTACAGGGAAAGACTTCTCGACCCCGTCCGGCACTATCATGGCCAGCTGCGAACCATTATCGCGCAGCTCCTGTGTAAGGGCGCGGGTATCGACACCGTATATTGCAGGCACTTTCTGCTCCTTGAGCCATTGGTCCAGGCTCTTTACGGCATTCCAGTGGCTGTAGGCGAAACTGTATTCGCTGATAACAAGGCCCCTGGCCCATATTCGGTCAGACTCGAAGTTCACCGAAATGCCATTCTCGTCAACGCCCTCATCCGGCACGCCATAGCTGCCCACTATCGGATAAGACACGCATAGTATCTGCCCGCTGTATGAAGGATCGGTAAGGCTCTCGGGATATCCGACCATAGCCGTTGAGAATACGGCTTCCCCATCGCAAGGTGCTTCATAGCCAAGCATCCATCCCTGGAACTCGGCACCACCTTCCAATCGGAGCACTGCTTTTTTTCTCTGTATCATTATTTCTTTTTTCTAATTATGTGACTGAATGTACTTGTAGGGTAATTACCGTTGAAACATGCAAAACACATGTCGCTGCGACCTGGTGCAGATGCGAGTAGGGATTCCTCAGAGAGGAACTCGAGTGAATCGGCCTCTATCGCTTCACATACCTGCCGGATATTCTTGTTGGCACTGATCAGCTGATCATAGTCAGAGATATCCACACCATAGAAACAAGGGTTGGTAAGCGGCGGGCTGGCTATACGCACATGTACCGCGGTAGCCCCTGCCTCTCGCAGCATGCGCACAATGCGACGCGAAGTTGTACCTCTTACAATGGAATCATCGATAAGCACTATACTCTTGCCTTCCACCACCTCGCGTATGGCAGAGAGCTTCATCTTGACGCCCATCTCACGCAGGGCCTGAGTGGGCTGTATAAAGGTCCTGCCTATGTATCTGCTCTTCACCAGACCTACTTCCAGAGGTATGCCGCTCTCCTCGCTGTAACCCATGGCCGCACTCTGGCTGGAATCCGGAACACCCACCACGATATCAGCCTCAGTCGGACACTGCCTGTACAGACGGCGACCGGACTCCTTTCTGAAGTTATGTACATTGCATCCTTCTATCTTGGAGTCTGGACGTGCAAAATAGATATACTCCATTGCACATATTTTCGATTCCCTGTCATCTGAGTAATAGTTACTCCTGAGTCCGTGGCTGTCTATGCATACGATTTCACCGGGCTCGACATCACGGAGATATCGGGCTCCGATAAGACCGAATGCGCAAGTCTCGCTGCTGACCACGTAACCGTTGCCCAATGTACCGATGGACAACGGGCGCAGGCCATGCTTGTCCCTGCATGCATATATGCGGTTGCGGGTCATGATAAGGAATGAGAACGCGCCCTCCATTCTCTGGAGAGCCTTTATGATATGGACTATGCGGTCTTCATTGTATGGTTTGCGTATAAGATGCGCCAGTATTTCGCTGTCGGACGTGGTTCTGAACAGGCATCCCGTCTCTTCAAGCTCGCTGGTAAGCTCGTCGGCATTCACTATATTGCCATTATGCGCCAGTGCGAAATCGCCGTTCTTGTGATGGAAATAGAAGGGCTGGACATTATCCAGACCACCTCCCCCGAAAGTGGAATAGCGCACATGGCCTATACCCATGCTGCCATTCATTCCTGAGAGTATGGACTGGTTGAATACATCAGACACGAGACCCAGCCCTCTGTGATTATGGAATTGTCCGTTATCCTCGACTGTAACGATACCGCATCCCTCCTGGCCCCTGTGTTGCAGGCTGTGAAGGCCATAATAGATGTATGATGAAGCGGACTCCACACCATAGACCCCGAAAACACCGCACTCCTCGTGCAACCCTCTGTCGAACTGATCTATCATTTCTGCTGATTCTTATATTTGACTGCCGCTGCCACAAATGCCACAAATATAGGTTGTGGACATTCCGGTGTGCTCTTATATTCCGGATGGAACTGAGTTGCAATAAAGAAAGGGTGTGAAGGGATCTCTACGACCTCCACCAGGCCTGTCTGAGGATTGCGCCCCGATGCTTTCAGCCCCTTTGACTCCATTTCTTCGAGATAAGAACTGTTGAACTCATATCTGTGACGATGGCGTTCGCGTATCTTGTCTACACCATATACATCATGAGCCAAGCTGCCATTTTCCAATACACAGTCGTATGCGCCCAGACGCATTGTGCCACCTTTGATGGTCGTGGTCTTCTGATCTTCCATCAAATCGATGACAGGGTGCTTCGTTTCAGGGCGAACTTCTGTGCTGGCTGCATCATCATATCCAAGCACATTGCGGGCAAACTCGACAACAGCCATCTGCATTCCGAGACATATGCCGAAGAATGGCACACCATGCTCCCTGGCATAACGCACTGCCACTATCTTGCCCTCAAGCCCTCTCTCACCAAAGCCCGGAGCCACAAGTATTGCATGCATATTTCCCAGCACCTCTTCCACATTGTTCCCATCCACATGCTCACTATGCACATAATGGACTTTGACTTTGCATCTGTTGGCTGCACCCGCATGTACAAATGATTCCAGGATGGATTTATATGCATCCTGCAGTTCGACATACTTGCCGACCACTGCAATATCCACCCGCTCCCCGGGGTTGTACAGCCTGTCCAGGAAAGATCTGAGGTTGGCAAGGTTTGCGTCTTTATATTCATTGATTCCCAGGCACTGGAGCACTCTCTGGTCCAGACCCTCTTCGAGCATATTGAAAGGCACCTGATATATGGATGGGGCATCGATACTCTCTATGACACAGCCCTGCTTCACATTGCAGAACCTTGCCATCTTGTTGCGAAGTTCAGGGCTGAGCTCCTTCTCGCTGCGGCATACGATGATGTCAGGATGTACTCCGGACTGCTGAAGAGTCTGCACTGAATGCTGCGTAGGCTTGGTCTTAAGTTCTCCGGCAGCAGCAAGATAAGGCACCAGAGTAAGGTGTATGGTACAAACCGCATCTTCCGGCAACTCCCATTGCAGCTGGCGTATACTCTCTACAAACGGCTGGCTCTCCATGTCGCCCACTGTGCCGCCGACCTCAGTGATTACGATGTCATACTCTCCGCTCTTGCCGAGCAGAAGCATGCGACGCTTGATCTCATCAGTAATATGGGGCACTATCTGAACCGTCTTGCCCAGATACGCTCCTTCGCGTTCTTTTGTGATAACGGTATTATATATCTTGCCTGTGGTCACGTTGTTCGCCTTCGAGGTGTGCACCCCAAGGAAACGCTCGTAATGACCCAGATCAAGGTCTGTCTCCGCGCCATCCTCTGTCACATAGCACTCGCCATGCTCGTAAGGATTCAAGGTTCCAGGGTCGATATTGATATAAGGATCGAACTTCTGTATAGTCACCCTGTAACCTCTGGCCTGCAGAAGTTTTGCAAGAGAAGCGGCTATGATTCCCTTTCCAAGGGAAGATGCCACGCCACCAGTCACAAATACATACTTTGTATCCATATTATTCCAATGTTTTGAATCGTTCCATTGCCTCCACACAATTCTCCCGCGAACCGAAAGCGGTTATCCTTATGAATCCTTCGCCTTCACTGCCGAATCCCACGCCCGGGGTTGTCACTACGTTGATCTTCTCGAGAAGATAATCGAAAAACTCCCATGAACCCATGCCTTCAGGTGCCTTGACCCATATATACGGAGCATTGGCGCCGCCGAATACCTTGTATCCGAGCTCTTCAAGATGGGTCCTGATATAAGCTGCATTGTCCATATAATATTTTATGGTCTCTTTCACCTGCCGACGTCCCTCAGGGCTATAAATTGCTTCTGCAGCTCTCTGCTGTATATAGGAAGTACCGTTGAATTTTGTGCACTGGCGACGATTCCACAGAGAATTAAGCATCACATCCTTTCCGTCATCCGAGCGGAGCACAAGCGATTTTGGAACCACAGTGTAGCCGCATCTTACTCCGGTAAACCCAGCTGTCTTCGAATAGCTGCGTATCTCTATGGCCACCTCCTTTGCACCTTCTATCTCATATATGGAATGAGGTATGGCGTCATCCTGGATATAAGCCTCATATGCCGAGTCATAAATGATTATGCTGCCTGTCTTTCTGGCCCATGCCACCCACCCTGCAAGCTGTTCACGTGTCAGGGTCATGCCTGTAGGGTTATTCGGATAGCAAAGATACATGACATCGATATGCTCTGAAGGAATCTCAGGCACAAAACCATTTTCCGACGAGGCCGGAACCATGACGATGCGTCGACCGCTCATGACATTGCTGTCCACATACACCGGATACACAGGATCTGTGACGCCGACAACGCACTCTTTGCTCAGTATGTCCCCTATGTTTCCGCAATCACTCTTGGCGCCATCGCTGACAAACACCTCATCCATATCGAGATGAACCCCACGTGAGGCATAATCCCCATCAATTATGGCACGACGCAGAAAGTCATATCCCTGCTCAGGACCGTATCCGCGGAAAGTAGCCATGGAGCCGAGCTCATCCACAGCCTTGTGCATGGCCTCACGCGCCGCAAGCGGAAGGGGCTGCGTGACGTCGCCTATACCCAGACGGATAATCTTTTTATCCGGATGAGCCTGTCTGAAAGCCTCAACTTTCTTTGCGATAGTAGAGAACAGATAGCTTCCGGCCAGTTCAAGGAAATGTTCGTTGATCTGAGACATATATCTATAGTTTAATGGTTCCTTCAAATACAAATTCTGCAGGGCCCGTCATATACACATGGCCATCTTCCTGACTGAATTCGATGGTCAGGTCACCACCCTGCATACACACTCTATGGCTCCCCGTCATTCCGAGAGCAACAGTCGCAGCCACTCCAGTGGCGCAGGCACCCGTACCGCAAGCCATGGTAATACCGCTGCCACGCTCCCATACGCGCATCTTGAGGCTGCCATCCGGCATTACCTGCACAAACTCCGTATTCACCCGTTCCGGGAATAATGGGCTGTGCTCTATCTGCGGCCCGACCTTTTCAAGTTCTATCCTTTCCAGATCCGGAACAAAAATCACCGCGTGAGGATTACCCATGCTCACAAATGTGCCTTTGAACGATTGCCCATCGGCAACTATCTCCACACCGGCAAGAGTGCCGTCAGATGTTGCGACCTGCGCTTTTGACGCAAGAACAGGTTCTCCCATGTCCACCTTTACACTCACAACAACGCCATCCTCGACATGCAGAGAAAGTTTTTTGATGCCCGAGAGGGTCTCCAGAGTAATTTCTGTCTTGTCTGTAAGACCCTTCTCATAGACATATTTTGCTATGCAACGGGATGCATTACCACACATCCTGCCCTCAGAGCCGTCTGCATTGAACATACGCATTCTGAAATCAGCCTTATCGCTCCTGCTTATAAGAACCAGGCCGTCGGAGCCTACGCCAGTGTGATAACCACTCCATTTGACCGATACCGCAGATGGGTCATCAATATGGTATAAGTCGGCATTGACATATATGTAGTCATTGCCCAGACCATGCATCTTGGTAAAGCGTATCTCCTTCATTTTCCCAGTTTATTTTTCTATTGCCGTTCTGTATTCTGTTGGCATCACACGCAGGAAGTTGTGTTTCTCTTTCTCCCAGTCTGCCAGTATGCGGCTTGCAAGGGCAGACCCCGTATGAGCCTTATGTGACTCCAATATGCCGCGCAGATGCTCCTCGGAGCCAGTTTCCTCCAGAAGCCTGATCTCCACGAGCTCCATATTGCAGAAATAGTCGAAAGTATGGTTCTTATCGTAAATGTAAGCTATACCCCCCGACATACCGGCAGCGAAGTTTTTGCCCGTATCGCCAAGCACGACAACACAGCCGCCGGTCATATACTCGCAGCAGTGGTCGCCGACGCCTTCCACTACAGCCACCGCTCCGGAATTGCGGACAGCGAAGCGCTCTCCAACCTTTCCATTTACGTACAGTTCACCTGACGTGGCACCATACAGACCGGTATTGCCCGCAATGACATTCTCTTCTGCCTTGAAGTCGGGAGACATTCCCGCAGGAGGCATGATGGATATCACTGCGCCGCTGAGTCCTTTGGCGAAATAATCATTCGCCTCACCTTGAAGACGTATATCAAGACCCTTGACAGCAAAAGCTCCGAAGCTCTGCCCGGCAGAGCCCTTGAAATGGATATTCACAGTACCTTCCGGAAGTCCGGCGCTGCCATATTTCTTAGCTATGATGCCTGATAATTCGGTCATCACTGCCCTGTTGGTATTCTTTACATCATACTCGAGAGATACTTTCTGCGCTGTCTCTATAGCCACGGCGCAGTCTCTGGCAATCGCTTCATCCAGCACGCGGCCTGTAGTCTGATATGAGCTGCGGTCCCAATATCTTGTATCATAGTTCACGCTGTACAGAAGCCCGCCAAGATCCACAGCAGCACATTTGCCCTCCACATCTTTTTCAAAGAGAAGTTCTGTCCTGCCTATTATTTCCTTAAGCGACCTTACACCTATAGCCGCAAGATACTCTCTGGTGTGTTCTGCAAGGAAGGTGAAGTAGTTGACGATATGCTCTGCCTTGCCACGGAATCTGGCGCGACGCTCCGTATCCTGTGTGGCAATACCCACAGGGCACGTGTTGAGGTTGCATTTCCTGTCCATGCAACATCCCATGACAATCATCGGAAGAGTACCGAAAGCGAACTCGTCCGCTCCGAGCATAGCCATGATGATTATGTCACGTGCTGTTTTGAGCTGACCATCCACCTGGAGCCTGACCTTCTGGCGGAAGCCATTGCGTACAAGAGTCTGCTGCGCCTCGGCAAGTCCTATCTCAGGGGATATTCCGGCATAGTTCGTAGAGCTTACAGGACTTGCGCCTGTGCCGCCCTCCGCTCCTGATATCACTATAAGGTCTGCCTTTGCCTTGGCTACACCTGCCGATATGGTACCCACACCGCTCTCTGCCACAAGTTTCACACTCACCGCGGCTGTCGGATTGACATTCTTGAGGTCATAAATAAGTTGTGCGAGATCCTCAATAGAATAGATGTCATGATGTGGAGGCGGTGAGATAAGCGTAATGCCTGGAATGGAATTACGGGTCTTGGCAATAATATCGTTAACCTTGAAGCCTGGAAGCTGACCGCCTTCGCCGGGCTTTGCTCCCTGAGCCACCTTGATCTGTATTTCCTCGGCGTTGACAAGATACTCTGTTGTAACACCGAATCGTCCTGACGCAATCTGTTTTGTCTTTGACGACAGGCTGACCCCGTCTACGGTAGCGTTGAATCGTGCACTATCCTCGCCACCTTCACCGGAATTACTCCTGCTGCCCAGCTTATTCATGGCGAGGGTCAAAGTCTCATGTGCTTCTTTCGACAGAGCGCCGAAAGACATGGCTCCGGCTACAAAATGCCGTACCAGACTCTCCACAGGCTCGACCTCACTCATAGGAATAGGTGTATCTGCCTTTTTAAAGTCCAGCAAGTCCCTGAGGAAGAATGGTCTTTCCTTGCAGTCCACACGCTCGGACCACTCCTTGAACATCTCATAAGATCCTTCTCGCGTACTCTTCTGAAGCAGCGATATGGTCTTCGGATTCCAGGCATGGTCATCTCTACCGTTATCTTCCACCCCCGAGTCATGCATACGGATATAATCCCGAGCTATCTCCCTGAGACCAATACCTCCTATGCTGCTGGTATTTGTACCGAAATATTTTGCCATCACATCCGCACCTATGCCCAAGGCTTCAAAAATCTTTGCCCCGCGATATGGACATATCGTGGATATGCCCATTTTGGACATGATTTTCTTGATACCCAGGTTAAGGGCTGCAATGTAATGGTTCTGGGCGGATTCGAAGTCGAGCTGTATCTTTCCGGTGCGAACCAGGTCATCTATGACGCCGAAGGCCATATACGGATTCACCGCACTGGCGCCATATCCTATGAGCAAGGCCATATGCATGGTCTCCCACACCTCGCCGGACTCGACGATAAGAGCGGTCTGTATACGCTTGCCCACATTTTTCAGGTGGTGGTGCACAGCGCTCAATGCCAACAGTGACGGAATGGCTGCATGAGTCGCATCCATGGCTCTGTCACTAAGTATAATGTAGCTGATGCCTTTGTCTATGCTGTCTTCCGCCTGACGGCAGATGCTTTCGAGAGCTTTCTCAAGACCTGCCTCACCTTGCGATATCTCGAACAGGGTATCTATTTTCTCTGTCCTGAAACCTTTATACCGCAGGTTACATAGGACGTCGAGGTCTCTGTTCGAAAGCACAGGCTGCGACATGCGAACCATCTTGCAGTTATCTTCATCCGGGGTCAAGATACCTGTACCGACGCTTCCGATATGCTCGGTAAGAGACATCACCAACTCCTCGCGGAGAGGATCTATGGCAGGATTCGTGACCTGAGCGAACTGCTGGCGGAAGTATTTGAAGAGATGCTGCGGCTTGTCGCTGAGTACTGCCAATGCCGTATCGTTACCCATGGCGCCAATGGGCTCATGCCCCGTAGTGCACATAGGGATTATAGTCTTATCGACATCGCTCTGCAGCAGGCCGAACGACTTCATCTTGCCCTCAAGATCATCCACTGAGTTCTTTACATGACGTCCGGACTGAATCTTGTCGAGCTGGATACAGTTGGTATGTATCCATTTATGATACGGATGCTCGCCTGCAAGCTGCTCCTTGATCTGACCGTCGTGATATATGCATCCCTCTTTGGTATCTACCATCATAATCTTTCCGGCATGCAGACTTCCCTTCTCCACGATATCCTCACTGTCGAAATCCATCACGCCTACCTCCGAAGCCACGACCATGATGCCATGCTTTGTGATAGTGTAACGGCATGGGCGTAGTCCGTTGCTGTCCAATATTCCACCGGCATAACGGCCATCGGAGAAGATAACGGCTGCAGGTCCTTCCC
>JAZRXU010000120.1:0-29237 GCA_045600345.1 Candidatus Cryptobacteroides sp.
GTGGAAAGCGGCGAGCTGACGAACCTCACCCAGAGCGGTTATTCTGACGGCAATTTCCGCTGGGCGCTCGGAGGCAAGGCCGTCACCTGGGAATCCGACCGCGCCGGTTATCGCAGCCACGGAAGCTGGGGAGCCCAGCGCGACGTTTATGCCATGTTCTTCGACGGCAAGGCCTACCATAAGTTCATCCGAAGCGAAGAAGAGGACAAGACTGAAGAATTCCTGAGCAAGGATAAAAAGAAGAAAGAGCCGAAGGACAGCACAGACACGACAGCAAAAAAGAAGTTGGAGAAACTCGTGCTTGACCTTGACAACATAGAAGACCGCACAATACGCCTGACCCCTGTATCCGGCACTCTTGGCGACCACATACTCAGCCCAGATGGCAAGAAGCTGTACTACGTGATGCATCATGAAAAAAGCAGCGACCTGTGTTGTCTGGACACAAAGAGCGGCAGCACCAAAGTTGTAAAAAAAGGATTCTCCGGCCACTTCTACCCTTCTCCTGACGGAAAGAGCGTATACTACAGAGGTCTCCTGAGCGTATCCAAGATAACACTCAGCAGCGGCAAGACCGAGAGCGTGTCGTTCAGCAACGAAATAGACTACAGCCCGTCTGCAGAGCGCGAATACATATTCGAGCACTGCTGGAAGCAGGTGGACGAGAAGTTCTATGACCCTGATATCCATGGCATAGACTGGAAAGGATTTCACGACAACTATCGACAGTTCCTGCCTCATATCAACAACAACTTCGACTTCGCCGAGATGCTGTCGGAGATGCTTGGCGAGCTGAACGCATCGCATACGGGCTGCCGCTATCAGCGCACTGCCGAGACAGGTACAGGACACATTGGCGTGCTCTTCGACATGAATTATGAAGGCAAAGGCCTCAAGATAGCCGAGATGCTTCCGGGAAGCATGCTCAAGAATGCAGAGAACAATATTGACAAGGGTGATATCATCACCTTCATCAACGGACGCGAGATAAAGGCAGGCGAACAATGGTTCGACGTCTTTGCACGGAAATACGGAAAGCCGACGCAGCTTGCAGTAAAATCCGCCAAGAACGGAAAGACATACACCGTGAATGTCAAACCAGGCACCAGCGACCATGACCTGCTATATACGCGCTGGGTACGTCAGCGCGAACAGATGGTTGAGAAATTATCCGGCGGACGTATAGGTTATGTACACGTCCAGGGCATGAACTCTCCAAGCTTCCGAAACGTATATTCAAAGGCGTTAGGCAAATATCGCAACTGCGACGCGATAATCATAGATACCCGTCACAACGGCGGCGGATGGCTCCATGACGACCTGGCAACATTATTCAGCGGCAAGGCCTACCTCGAGTTCCGTCCCCGCGGACAGTACATGGGCACAGAGCCTTATAACAAATGGACCAAGGCGAGCATCGTCCTGATAGGAGAAGACAACTACTCCGATGCTTGTGGATTCCCATACACATACCGCGCACTAGGCATAGGCAAGCTACTTGGTGCCCCCGTACCGGGAACAATGACAGCCGTATGGTGGGAACGTCAGGTGGACGCATCTCTGGTATTCGGCATACCCCAGGTAACCAGCTGGGGGCTGAAAGAGGACAGACCTCTGGAGAACTTCCAGATAGAGCCTGACATATTGGTCTACAACACTCCGGAATCTCTCATGGAAGGCAAAGATATTCAAATTGTCAAAGCTGTAGAGGAATTGATGAAATGAAGCAAAGAATCTGAATAAGCTTACAAACTGTTAGCATTCATAAAAGTGCAGATGGAAAAATCTTAAAGAAATGGCCATCTGCACTTATTATTTCACGATTTTGCAAATTAAATTCTTTTACTACCTTTGCAACTTAATTTTCTAAGGATGAACTCTTACAGACACATCTTATCTTTGATAACCATCCTGGTTCTTACCCTGATGGGGGGGGGCAGAAATACCGGTATTTGCGCAAAGTTCGCCGCAAATCGTAAGCGGTAAAGTATACGGGGACGACGGCGAGGTATTGATAGGCGCCAGCGTCCGCTGCCTTGAGAGCAAGAAAACCGTCATCACCGACCTCGACGGCAAATACAGCATCTCAATTCCTGCCGGCACGAAATCCACCCTCGTATTCAATTACGTGGGCATGGCTGAACAAAGCTTCAAGATCAATGGCAGAAGCCAGGCGCTCGATGTCACCCTCAAAGCCGACAACACACTGGACGGCGCTGTCATCGTAGGCGCTTACGGCACAGTTCAGCGAAGGGAAGACCTCACAGGATCGGCCTTTCAGATAAACAGCGATGTGCTGAAAGACAAACCGGTCGACCGTCTGGAATCCATGCTTCAAGGCGTGATACCAGGAGTGCTTGTGGACCCGAACACAGACACAGCATCATCTACCCGTGTACGCTACAACACCAGAATCCGAGGAGAAGCATCGCTAAGTGCATCAAATGAGCCCCTTTGGATCATTGACGGCGTTATCCAATACATGGGTGGAGCCACCGGACAGATGCCGGGCATGTCATACACCATATCTCCATTGAGTTATCTCAACCCTGACGACATCGAGTCCATAACAGTTCTCAAGGATGCCGATCAGGTGTCAATCTACGGTGCAAACGGTGCAAACGGAGTAATACTTGTAACGACAAAGAACGGCCGCAAGAACACACCCCTTCAGATCAACGCAACCGTCAAGTTCGGCATCTCGCAGCCCGACTTCACCACCATGTTCAAGATGATGAATGCCGAGCAGTTCATGACCGTGGCAAAAGAAGCGTGGGCAAATGCAGGCTATACGGCTGAGAACTTCCCTTACCAGGATAATGATTACAACACATACAGCACCACCAGCACATACTGGCCTTCTCAGTATCTGGGCCTGGGCAACAACCAGTTTGTGCAGGTCAGCCTGAGTTCCGGAAGCGAAAAGATGGCAGGGTCCGCATCAGCCTCATTCTTCAACCAGAACAATACCGTCATAGGAGACAACCAGAAAAGGGCAACTCTCAACCTCAAAGAGAACTTCTTCCTCCACAAGAACGTAACCTGGGGCATCAGTCTGAACGGCAGCTTCAACCTGAATAACCTGTTCAACGTAGGAGCGCGTTCTTTCCTCGAATGTCCTCCGATATACTCTCCATATCTGAATGATGGAACAACCTATCGTCTGTACAACAGGTTATGGGACCAGACCGCCAATGACGGGGCTGGGGCGTTCGTGGACAGAAAGTTCCATGCCAACGAATTGCCAAACCGCGAATATAATGACAACATTCAAAGGACCGTAGTAACGAAAGCTTCCACAAACCTGGAATGGAAGATTGTAAAAGGGCTCAAATTCTCTACAATATTCGGAGTGGAATACAACTCCGGACATGAAGACGTATACCATTCGCGCAACACACTTGACGGCATTGATGGCACTACTCCTATGGGAAGCTCATCAAAGAAGGATGTTTCATATCTCAACTGGACCAACTCCAACGTCCTCCGCTATGACGAAACCTTCGGGAAGCACAAAGTAGGATTTTACGCAGGTCTTGAATTCTACAGCCAGCATAACAAATATGCCAGCATAAGCGGCTCCGGATTTACCAACGACCATATCAAGGAGATAGAATACGCGGAAAAGAAGAGTACATACGATTACACCAACGTTTCCAACCGACGCACCATGTCATATTTCGGGCGTGCAAGCTATGAGTATGATCACAGATATATCATCTCGGGTAATCTGCGCCGAGATGGCAGTTCCGTCTTCGGGGAATATTCCAGATGGGGTACATTCTGGTCTGTAGGAGGCAGCTGGAATATTCACAGGGAGCATTGGTACAATATTGATTGGTTGAAGATGGCAAAAGTAAAGGCCTCATTCGGCAAATCGGGCAACTCCCGCATCGATGCCACCACAGCGACAGGTACATACTCATACAGCGCATCCAACGGGTACATGGGACAGAGTGGCGCTACGATAGGTGACGTGCCGAATCCCGGGCTTGCCTGGGAAACCACATATCAGACCAATGCCGGTGTGCGATTTGAATTTCCACATAACATCAGCGTTGAAGTAGAGTATTATGACAACTATACCACCGATCTGCTCAGCAAAGTATACGTATCCAGGGCCATTTCCCCTGACAGGCTGTACGCCAATATGGGCGAAATGGACAATCAGGGTATTGAGCTGACATTCAACGCCGACATCATAGACAAGGATGACTTTGTCTGGAATGTAAACCTGAACGCAGCACACAACCGCAACAGGATCACCAAACTTTACAATGGACGCCCCACATCATTCGGCGAGACAATATGGATGGAAGGTAAAAGTTCCAATACATTCATGCTGATCCGCTGGGCTGGAGTCGACCCATCTAACGGAGCACCTCTCTGGTACGATAAGGACGGCAATATCACACGGTCATACAACTACGACAACCGCGTCCCCGACAAGAGTGCTGATCCTATAATGTTCGGCGGTCTGACCAACACACTTTCATATAAGAATTTCACTCTCAGCGTACAGATGAACTACAATATCGGAGGATATGCTCTCGGATCATACGCACGGAATTATATGAGAGACGGATATGACATTACAGGAGGCAGCAACCAGGCCGTGGAGGTATACTATTACAGATGGACAGCTCCAGGGCAGGCAGCTTTGTTTCCAAAAGTGTCAGTACTCAGTCAGAACTCGGCAAGTTACAACGACCGATTTGTATACGACAAGACGAATTTCAACATTACCAATCTCAGTCTTTCATATAACCTTGACAGCAAGTACGCAAGAATGATGCGAATGAACAGCATGCGCTTCGCCTTTGTCATCGATAACGTATATCTGTTCACTCCAGGAATGAGCAAGACATTCAATTCATATAAGACCGTGATGAACGGATACCCTGCAACCAGGACATACTCACTTTCAATCAGCGCAGCCTTCTAACATATGAAACGCAATATAGAACACATACTTATCTCAACCGTTTCGTTGTTCTGCACAGCATCATGCAACTTCCTGCAAGTGGAGAATATCGGGAAAAGCACAATAGACAGTTACTTTGCCGAGATCACGGCGTTGGACCCGGCGCTCAACGGCGTATATAACCTGACATACGACTTCATTGACAAGTACTATATCGCATACGAAGAAGTTGCCGGCGACGAGATTATCCTTAGCCCTACAGTATCCGAATGGCAGAAATGTCAGGACTATGCATTGAATTCCAGCGATGATGCAACGGTGCTAGGCTATATATGGAGAAACGGCTACGAGGTCATCAATAATGCCAACGAGATCATCAAGTATGCTCCGAAACTCCGAGATGAGTTTCCCGACAAATACGTCACGACTGACAACGCCCTCGCGCAGGCATACTTCATACGAGCGCTCATGCACCTGTTCCTGTGCAACGTATACGGGCAGAACTATACATTTTCTGCAGACGCGTCTCACCTGGGCGTGATCAACATGAACCATATTCCCAGTCTGAGCGAGAAGATTGTCAGGACCAGTTGCGCCGAAGTATACGCACAGATCATCTCGGATCTGAACTCAGCGCTTGCAACATTTCCTGCAGCAAAAAGCTACAACAGCCAATACATGGCAAGTCCGGCTGCGTGTCATGCTCTGCTCGCCAGGGTATACCTATACATGAATGACTACGGCAACGCCGTCAAAGAGGCAAGCCTGGCTATCGCAGCCAAAGATCTGGTAGCACAGTCGAGCTACAGGGCAATGTTCACGACCAGAGTACCAGCCGCTGATGAGAGCTACCTGCGCATCAACGGCATGAAACAAGGCAAATCGCTTCGCTCGCTATTCTACTACCTGGAGCCTAAAGCCAGGCCTTCCGCCAGAGTCAAAGACCTTCTGCAGGACGATGACATACGCAAGAGCCTCTTTACATACAAAGAAGGTCAGACTGATATCGTATGCAAGTACAATTGCGAGGACGATGACGTTGTAGACAACATTTACTACTCCCCTATCATCCTGAGAGCATCCGAGATGTATCTTATCCGCGCTGAGGCAAATTGCGCACTAGGCCATCTTAACGAAGCTGCTGACGATATCAAAGCCCTGCAGGGCCGTGCCAGAGGCATTGGCAAGGATGCTGTATCGCTCATCTATTCTGGGAAAGAGGAACTGGATCTTATCATAGAGAATGAACGAATCAAAGAACTGTGTTTCGAGGGACATCGTTTCACAGACATTGCCAGAAGGCACAAAGACGTCATACGTACCAGCGACAGTTCCGCCAGTGTGAAGGCTCTCACCTACCCGGATTACAGATTCATACTTCAGATTCCTGCCGTGGAGATGGAAGCGAATCACGACATGCAACAGAACCCAACGAACAATTAATATGAAAAAGATAGCATATATAGTATTATTGATTCTTCCACTGTTAGCGGGATGCAACAAGTTCAAGCAGTTTGACGAGTTCTTTGTCGCATTCGATCCCATCGCCAGCGACCCTACGACCGTAAATTGCGAAAGCTCCGCAGAATCCACGTACGTTATACACCTGACATCGACTACACCTGCCAAGCCCATAATCATAACCTATAGTATCATTCCTGGCGACGGGTTGGCAGAGGGGATTGATTACAGCCTGCCATCAAAATCGAACACGATAGAATTCTTTCCGGGAATATTTGACAAAAGCATTAAAGTGAAATGGCTGAAGCATCAAATCGACGCAAGTAAGAAGAACACTCTGACAATCAGACTCGAGAAAAGCTCATCATCTGACATATGCCTCGGCCAACCCGGCCCTGACGAAATCAACAGGTCAATCACTATAACAAAATATTAACTCTAACCACATTTCAATTATGAAAAAAGCAATGTTTTTTGCGCTCGCTGCATTGGCAATGCTGGCAAGTTGCAACAAGAACAACGTAGAGAAGCCATTGACCAATGTCTACTTCTCCGAATTCACTGTTCTCAAAGCTGAAAATAGCTTCATCGACAAAGACTATGTATTCAGCAATCTTGACAAGACATCTTCAATCAGTATCGTACTTCCAAACTCCATTCACCCTGATAGTCTGAAAAGCATAGTATTCAACTACAAGACAGTTCCTGCCGATGCTATCGTTCCCGTAGATGATACGATTCTTGATGGTAAAGACACACTCTCTTTTGTAGAGCCCGTTGAAATCCACCTTCAGAGCGGAGAGGACCTTTGGGCATACAACGTGAACATTTCACTCGCAGAAAGCGAGAGGTGGGCTCAGTTGGCAATTGCTCCTGTTACAGATACTCTTTACTCTAACGTATCAGTCGCATACGATGCTGCTGCCAACAAATTTATCGCAGCAGACAGATTCCGCGCCAAGAAAGACGATAACGCGTACCCAGTCTATTACGAATTTGACGGAAAAAATCTCTCCCCTATGAAAGTCGTAGAGGAAGTAAGAACAGGAAGCGGCAACGTAGTTGCTGATGTATGCAACGGAGTCTATTATTTCGCATATCCAGACTATTCAGCTGCTACGGCCAACAGAATCACTGTATCAAAGGTTGAGAACGGAACTACCAGCATCATAGGTGAAAGAGGACAGATTGCCAAGATCAACAGTTCAAACCCAGTCGCTCTTGGCGTTGCCTCAGCAAACAGCATCTGGTATGCATCAACTGCAAACGAGGCATTTTCCGGTACAACCAGGCGACTCCTCAACCTTGCCAAATATGATGGAACAGGCTGGACCAACGCAGTGGCTCTTGAAGGCCGTCCGTCATCTACATATGGCTACGGACAGTACATCAAGAAAGTCGGCAATGCGATGTACCTTCTCGTATGCAACCAGAACACTTTCAGCACATCTGTTTACAAATATGAGAACAACGCATGGTCGACAGTTTACGAAAGCAAAGTAGCTGCCGTACCAGAGGGCATTACTCCTTCTACCTCAACAAGCTCTTACTACAATAACTTCGCAGTCGCTGAAGACGGCACAGTATACTTGTGTGCACAGGTGCAGAGTGCTCCGGATGTTTTCAGCCTTTGCATACAGAAATACAACGTCGCAGAAGCAAAACTTGAACTCGTATCGTGGATTCCACAGAGCAACTCATCTAAGGGTGACTTGTTCCCTAGCATCGTACTAGACAAGAATGGCAATCCAGTCGTAGCATTCCAGGGTAATGCTGATAATAGATGCTTCGTTGCATCAATCAACAACGAGACCAAAGCATGGGAGGTATATCCAGCATCAAACCTCTTCTCTGAAGACGCTCCTATTGTTGCAGTTGACAAAGACAAGAACGTATTCGTATTCTTTATCAGCAAGAGCAACCGTCTTGTAGTCTGCGCACAGAAATAGTCGCCAATGAGCCTTTCAACAATTCTGATCACCTTACTTGCCACACTGCGCGTCGCGTTTATAGGCGACCCGCAGGTGGACAACGTCAAGGAGTTGGAATATGCACGGAAGTCAATTTACAGTGAGCTTCGCGGTCGTGACGATCTGGACCTTGTAGTCATATTGGGAGATCTCGTCAACGAGAACCCGTCACTCATAGCACCCAGCGAAGCCTCGCTTGACTCCCTGAGCTGCCCATGGGTCCGCATAAACGGCAACCATGACGGCCCGAATCCGAAAACGGACACCACCTTCTTGCAGGGTGGCGTCCGTTTCATTTTAATGAACAATGTCCGACGCCTGAAAAAAGGCGGATATGAAGGCGGTCTGCGCGAACAGCAGAAGCAGTGGCTTGACTCTGTGATGCTCGCCTCACCGGTCAGAGAGAAGATCATTTTCTGCACCCACATCCCCGTATCACAGAGTAAAGGTCTGGACAGCCTTGCAAACATCACTGCCTCACACGACGACCTGCTCTTCGTATGCGGGCATACTCACAGCGTGGACCGTCATATCATAGAGAGAGGGCACGAGGAAATCATTGCCGGTGCAGCCTGCGGCACATGGTGGCGGGGACGAAAGGGTGAAGGCGTCCAAGGACCTGGCAGCGGCCAGGATGGCATTCCATACGCTCTTATGAACTGCGGAGCACCACGCGGCTACTTCGTGGCCGATATAAACAGCAAGACGCGTAAGAATTGGTATGCTTTAAGTTATAAATGCATAGCGCAACCATACAGCGAAAGATACTCTATACGTACTACGTCCTATGACGACGGAAGCGCGACTACCGTGATAAATATATTCGGGGGCTCACGCGAAGGTAATGTAGAGGTAAAGGTCGCCGGGAAGTGGGTAAAATGCCATCACACATACATGGTGGCGCCAGAGGTAAGCGATATAATCTCGGAGAATGCCTCAATAAGCAGAGAATACCGCAGAGCGCATCGCGACGAGTTCATCCCGATGCGTCGCCTCCCCTCGCCTCATATCTGGACTGTCAAGGCCAACAAGCCCGTCAGCGCCATCCGCTACAGCGATTCCGCGATGAAGTTTTCGCAGAAAATCAATTAAATCAATAAAGCCGGCCCAAAAGGCCGGCTTTACTGATATCTGCTTCAAGAGAATTACGCAAGTTTGTTGATGTAAACTGCGAGACCGCTCTTGAGGTTGGCTGCTTTGTTTTTGTGGATAACGCCGATCTTTGCAAGTTTGTCGATCATAGCGTATACTTTAGGTGCTGCAGCCTCTGCAGCTGCCTTATCACCATTGTTACGAAGGTCGCGGATAGCGTTCCTTGTAGTCTTTGCATAATACCTGTTATGCAATCTGCGCGCCTCAATCTGACGAGTACGCTTTTTTGCTGATGCGTGATTTGCCATTTTTTATCTTTTTTTATTTTTTTAGTAGCGCGTAGGAGAGTCGAACTCCTATTACAAGAATGAAAATCTTATGTACTAACCGTTATACGAACGCGCCAAATACCTTTTACCCAATATGGGAGTGCAAAGATACAAATTTTTATTCAGTCGGCAAACTTTTCTTTAAATATTTCGCCTTATACATTTCAATTAACGCATCTTCCCTAGCCTTCTCTTTCTCCAGACGCGCTATCTGCTGCCTTATCTTTTTCTCCCTCTTCTCACGCTTCCGGGCATCTCTGGCTGCCTGTCTCATCGCATCTCTGGCATCCAGTTCGGCCCATCTTGCCTCGCGTTTCTCCTGAGCGGCCTTGCGTTTAGCTTCGAAGGCCGCACGTCTCTCTGCCCTTTTGAGCGCTCTCTCTTCAGCCTTCAGCTCCCTGGCAGTTCTAATTATCGCCGAATCAAGACTGGCAGCAAGCGAGTCCTGCCCAGCTCCAAGAGAGTCGAGTCTTACACCCAGGGAGTCCAATACATTTCCAAGAGAATCAACGACTGCATCCAAAGAATCCAGAACCGTATCGACGCTATCCTTGACACCCAGAGAATCGGCCTTCTCAGCCGCTTCCTTCAAGGCTCTATCACGTTCCTTCTGCTCCTGCCGTATTCTTTCATTCTCCTCTCGCACCAGTTTTAACGAATCGCTGATCTCGATCTGACGATAAATGCCTGCGATATATCCCGGGAAATAAATACCTGTCTGCTTGAACGCAGCTTTCTCATGTCTCTCATATGATTTGCGCTGGCTGCCACGCGCGGTTCGACTGCTCAAGTCGCCGACATCACGGGGCCGCAGATCCGGCGTCCAGTTGAAGCCCTTGATATACTTGTCTTCACGTCCCATCTGAGGAACAGGGAATGCATTGCTGGTAGGGTTTTCGTAATAGTATATGCTCTTGAGCTCACCTTCCTTGAAGTTAGCTGAAAGCATCGTAGCTTCTGAACGGTTGGCAAGTGACACATCATCCTTCTCCCTGAGATAGAAGAGCGCATTGGCGCCACCTAGAGCATCGAAACGCCTCAACTGGCCATTCTCATCGAAGAATGCCGTCATCTCAGTGCCCTTGATCTGGTCATAATACCTATCTGCCTCCTCTTCAATGTGAATAAACGCATTGGACAGCAGATTGGCCCTGTCAATACGCTGATCATGTACAGCGATAAAGATACTGTCGGCATTATACTGGTGCGTAGGGCTGTTCCAAACGACAGGGTTTAAATAGAGACGGGCAAGCGAGTCTATATCGGTATACACCAGCGAGTCACACACCATCTGCATGTCGCTTCGAAACACCTTGACCTTGCCATGCCCATATATATGGGACAGCTCCACAGAATCAGCAGCACTATATACAGGCCCCGACGGAATCACTGCGCCCAGAGTATCATGGATGCTCAAAGAATCAACAGTATCCACCCCTAGCGAATCTGCCACCGCATCAGGCACAGAAGGCTCCAGCCCTGCCTGTGATGCAACCTCCTCTTCAGAGTTATCTTCTTCATTGTCGTTATTCTTCTTCCCAGCACCCTTCTTCACTGAAGGCGGGGCATTAGGGTCATTCTCCAACGCTTCCTGCCGTCTCTTCTCGGCTTCCTCCGCCGCCTTGGCACGGATATTGGCCACCGGATCATCGCCAAGCTCCTTCATACGGGTCTTCGCCGCATCCACCTCAAGCGAGTCCAGATGCATCTTCATCACCTTCCAGAACTTGAGCGTATCAGCCCGCACAAATACGGTATCCACCAGAAGCAATGGATCCTTCAGCATCGTCGTCAGGCTCAGTGAATCCTGAAAATGAATGTATCCGGCCAATCCGGTCACGGCCTTGGCACTGTCGGTCAGCTGGGCATTACCCATGAGCTCAAGCTCTTTCGTGCCGCGATAGAAATACAGAGAGTCACACCATCCCTCCTTCTCAGTATTCATGGTGTGAACGTTATCAGTAAAAAAGAACTTCTCAGTCTTGTTATTGTAATGGCCATTGCCGCCAGACATCATGCGGTCCTCGTTCCATGCGTCCACATAATTGGGGAAAGTAGCCAATGAGAGGTCTGAATTGTACAGCAGCCGGGATGTCCGCACAAATACGGAATCCGAGAACATATTCACTTCATTCTCGAAAGTGAAAAGATGAAGCTTTGATTCGTATGTTCCGTCAAGGCTCTCTATAATCTGGCCATCCTTGTCGCGCATCGATGCCCCGGAGCGGAAGATGGCAGTAGAATCCTTCGTATTATAGTCAAGGTTGCGGGTGCGCAGCGTGTTGTTGTCCTTATCCACAAGTTCCACTACGCTGCCACGGAACTCTGCCAGATCCTTCTCTATGAAATAAGTGAGCTTATCACTTCTGAGCTCTGTATTCTCCTGCTCAATGCTGACGTGGCCAAGAGCATAAATGACCTGGAGATCCACATCCCATATGGCTGTATCACAGATAAGCCATGTGTCATTATGAAGAAAGCGGGCCGGGCCATCAGCTCTTCTGTAGGTCTTTCCGAATTCCTCGAAAGTGCTGACAGCCTGTGCACTCATCAGTCGGACATATTTATCATCGTCCTTCTTCTGGGCGTACAGAATGACCGGCAGCATAGCTACAGCCACAATTCCGCATAACAACCGTGAGAATCTCATGCCGGACCCTTACTTTTTAATCTTGTCTTTCCACTCCTGATCGTTGAAGTCGCAATCTTTGAAGATAGGGTCGATCACCACATGTGTAACAGATATCTTCTCCTTGATGAATTTTTCTATGACCTCCTTCTGCTGCTCACCTTTGGCCATATCCATGAGCATGTCATAGTCATGCGTGAACGTCGCCGTATGAGAAGGTATGATCTTATCCACACGAATGATCTTGTAAATCGTATTGCCTGCACGGCCTTCATTATCGAGGGACTCCACAGGCTGAGAGATTTCGCCTTCCTTGAGATCGCGTATGGCCGCATAATCCTGAGGCTTCAGCTGGTCTATCTCGAAATACGCAGATCCTGTGTTAGGGTCGCTCATCTGACCTCTGTTCGTACGAGTGGCGGGATCTTCCGAGAAGAAACGGGCCGCCTGGCCGAACTCGAGCTCGCCATCAATGATCCTGGTGCGGAGACTGTCCAGCCTCTCGAAGCCTTTCTGACGGTCTTCAGATGTATATTCAGGCTTCATCAGGATATGACGGGCATTGAACATGTCACCCTTCTTCTCCATGACCTCGATGATATGGAAACCATCCGGAGTCTCTACGATCTGCGACACTATACCGTTCTTGAGCGACATTGCCGCATCAGAGAATGCCGGCCAGAAAATATTGCGCGATGCCATACCGAGCTCGCCGCCACGACGGGCCGACCCGGGATCCTGAGAATAGAGACGTGCAAGAGTGCTGAACCTCTCGCCGTTGATGATACGCTCCCGTATAGACAGAAGACGCTCCTTGACAGCCGTATTGGCCGCTTCCCTGTCTGGATAGACACATATCTGGCTGAGCTGATACTTGACAGGCACCACCGGAATATCGGCAGGATCAAGTTTGGCCACATAGTCCTGCACATCCATAGGGGTCAGCTGGGTCACTTCGCCGGCGATCTTCTGCTGTTCCTGCTGAGTAAGGCTCTGATCCTGAAGTGCCGTACGCCATTCCTGGCGGAGTTTATAGATAGGCTTACGGAAATACGCCTCCACCTCGTCTTCACCGCCCAGCTGGGTCATGATCTGGTCGAGACGCTGATTCATGTTGGCCTCAACCATATCATTGTTCACTGTCAATGAGTCCAGACGTGCCTGTACAAGGAAAAGTTTGCTCTGAAGTATATTCTCCAATATCTCACAGCGCATGTTCTTGTCCGAATACATGCCCTGGGCATGCATCATCTGTATCTCGTTCTCGATATCTGAGATTGTGACCATTTCGCCACCGATAACGGCTATCGTCTTATCTATGATGCCGGCCGGATAAGTCTGCGCTTTGGCACCAAATGCAAATGCAAGGCATACGATTATGCCCGTTAATACCTTATTCCTGTTCATCTTCATAAATTACAAACTGGCCCTTCTCCAGGGCATTCTTCAACAGATCCTCCTCCAGATTGGTCGAAAGCGCATACTTGCGGCGGCTCACGATGACCTCCCTGATCTTATCGGCCCAGTACTCTATAGGAGGCACCTTGCCGGAAGGAATATATGTTGCGAGATAAGTTATATGTTCGACACCCTGTTCGTCCACGATGTCTATATATTTGTCTTTGATAGCAGCAATCAATGTACCGTAATCGGTACCATATTCCCGCGCTATGGTCACCATGTCCACCCACTTGTCACCATAACGCGTATAGCGGTCTGCGCTGGAATACGAAAGGCTGTCGAGCAGATAGATATCCTCCTCTTTGTCCGAGGTCATAAGTTTCTTGAACTTATCCTTCATGGGGGATGTGGCGGGAATGCGCATATAGCGGGCCTTGGCAATCGGAACCGTCAGCTTGTAGAGTGAGGCGTTCCGCACATAATCCTCCTCAATCTGCGCAGCCGTCACCACCGTATCAAGGCGCGACTCGATATAATGCTGCTCATATCTATACTTCAGCAGAGAGTTCTTATAATCCGCCAATTCCCTTGTGACATCCAGCTCGGCCCTGCTCAGCTGCTCTGACGCCATGGCGTTCATTATAAGCTCGCTGGCCCACGACTTTATATACTGCTGTGCAAGTGCCGCACTGTCAGCCGCAGGCAGCCCCGCAGGAACATATTTCTCAACCTGGCTTTTATAGAGCACCGTTTTGCCCACGCGTGCAACAGGCTGGTCATCATGCATGAAAGAGCATGACGCCGCCAGTATTGCAACAACGATGGCCGATATGATATGTCCGGGCAGTTTCATTTTTCCAATATATTCACCGCTTTTCAAGCAATATAACCTACAAATATAATTAAAATATTGCTAACTTCGTGCTTGACAGACCGCAATAATATAAAAGCAAATACCCACGCAAATGAGGAAAAGCACCTGCAACATAACATTTTTCATGCCATTCTGCATGGCACTCTACATGATATTTTGCTTACATCCCTGCCTTTTTGCGCAGCGGCGCGCTGTCATCAACGTGAGTGCAGCATACCTTCGCAGCGCTCCCGACTACGAGAGCCCGCTCGAGACACAGGAGCTCATGGGTGTGGTGGTAGAAGTCCTCGACACCGATCGCTACTGGGTCAAAGTGTCCACACCTCAGCCATACACTGCCTGGGTTAACGGGAAAATGCTGACTGCAATGACAGACGAACAGCTGGAAGAATACGGGAAAACACCGAAATACAAGGTCACTGCCCTGCATTCCACAATTTTCGAGGCGCCATCTTATGACAGCCTTCCCGTATGCGACCTCGTGGCTGGCGACATTCTGCGGGTAGCTCAGACAGCAGAACCCGCGTCTCACGGCAGGAAACATTCGTCAAAACATCTCCGGAAATCTCGGGAATTCACTTCCGTAATGCTCCCTGACGGACGCCTCGGATGGGTAAGATCAAGTGACGTGTGCCGCGAGGACGAGTTGCAGGAAAGATTGTCCAGACTTTCGGAAGAGGAAGTGGCTGCTCTCGCGGCATCATGGGCCGAGAAAATGCTCGGAGTGCCATACCTGTGGGGAGGAATGAGTACAAAAGGAGCCGACTGCAGCGGGCTGGTCCGCCTGGCATACCTGATGAACGGAGTGACGCTCCCACGCAACGCCTCGCAGCAGTATGCGGCAGGTGAGGATATTCCGCTGAACAAATTGAATGACAGCGGCAATATCGGCGGCAAACCTGGATTCGACCTGTCATCACTCAGAAGGGGCGATCTGTTGTTTTTCGGGCCTCAACGTGCTGACGGCTCACGAGCGATCACACATGTCGGCATATATCTCGGTGACGGACGCATGATCCATGCATCGCAGATAGTCCGGATAAATTCATTGCGGCCCGGCGATCCTGACGTCTACGAGAATCTAGACCGCCTACATAAAGCTTGCAGAATCAGATAAAAGTTATATATTTGCATAGAATTTAAACCAATAACACAATGAATCTTAGAGACATCAAGAAAGATATCGAGTACCTCGTAGGCGAGTTTATCGATGACTGTTCACTTTTCCTTGCGTTCAACCCTGACTGTAATGAAGATGGCATCGCCAAAATCATTGACGAGGCCGTTGATCTTTACAACGATCTCAAAGACAAGGTAAGCGAGAAAGTGGAAGGCAACAAGAAGGCATACTTCAACGGCATCCGTCAGGAGCTCGTCGAGGGCCTTGACAAACTTTGCGAGAAACTCTCTCAGGAGATCAGCAAATAACCGCCGTTTCCTGCAATCGCCGGCCGCCCACGCCAGTAAGAACCGGGCGGCACGGAGACAGCCCCGGAGTCACTTGACTTCGAGGCTGTTTCGTTTGCAAAAGGCGGGAGAGCCAGAGCCCTGGCCAGAAATGCGGGCAGAAACAGAGAAGCCCATTTACGAAGCTCGCTGTCGTCCACAAAACGAGGCACATCGTGGATGAAACTGCATAATACAGGGCTTTCATCCACAAAAAGCCCGATCCCGTGGATAGAACGACTTTCGATTACTTTAATGCAGATGATAGAGGGAAGATACTGTCCACCTCCCTTTGAGACAAACCCAAAATCCTTCTAATCTGGCCGTTTGTTGCATTATTTTCATAGTGCAGTCTACGGGCCAGATCCAATCTACATTGAGAGCCCAAGTCGTGTACAGAATTTACACTATATCTTGTTTTGACCAGTTTGGCTGCCTTTTGAAATAATTCCTCATCACTTAATATGTTCTTCTCTCCTATCTCAAGCGCAAGATCATCATACGCTTCCACATTCTTTGAGAGCATCATCATATATTGATGAGCATTCCTAAATAAGGAATGAGTAAGTTTAATATCACATATCGATTCTGGTAAAACAACACCATCGTAAAGTTTAAGATCAACAAGATCCGCCACATTCCTACATGAAAATATTTCTCTTAATTTCCTTGTTGATACAGTTGGTTCTTCCTCCGAACTCCATAAATAAGTAAACAAGCTTCGCCCTGTTCCCCACGGATATGAGAATGGCGTATATGATTTATTCACGACATATCCATTTCGTACAACATAAACAATTGCATTTCTCAACGACCGTAAGTCCATGATGGTTTTAAAAGAGACATTAAAAGAAGAAAAGTCCCTAACAATTCCCCTTGATGAGAATAAACGTAAAAGTCGCCTTCTATACACTGTAAAAAACATTAGAATATCATCGATCTCACCCGATGCGATAAAATGAATATGATTGCTCATAAACTCATACACCAAAACAGTGACAGATCTGAATTCCACCTTTGTCCTGGCAAAAGTGTTTATCGCCAGTTTCGTCTCTTCTGCCGTGGTGAACAGAATAGGACTTTCGATGCCTGGTGTATACAAATGGTAAAAAGGCGAGTGAATATTAAATGCATCAATACAAGAACTTTCTGGAGATAATAACGAATCTTTCATACAAACCTTTCTCAATTTGAATTCATATACAAAAATCAGAGAGATTATCCGTGTGTCGAAAAAAATACACGTGTAATGCACAAAAACCGCGATAGACGCTAGCGTAGCCGCGTTTTGATACATTTTTCGCACATACCTTATGTCACATAACGCCTGCATTCAATCACACAACTGCTTGAGCCTCAATATATCCCATCGCCATAAGCGTGTGCACCTCCGTCCACAGAACACGGCAAATCGTGGATAAAACAGCGTAGTGCGGAGCTTTCATCCACAAAACGAGACAATTCGTGGAGGAAGGGCAACGTGCGGAGCAGAAGTAAACAATGCGAGGGTATGGCGTCGGGAACGAAAGACGCAGCAAACCGTTGTGCCGCGTGGTACGCATTTTTATCGATTTGCGCAAGTCGGAAACGTAAAAATCGTTATATTTGAAGGTGCGAACGCATAGAACAAAATAAACGATAACCCAATCTAACAAATAAACATATCATGGCTATAAAAAAGGAAATCTGGGGTGCAAAGGACGGAGTGGATATCTTCCGTTACACCATTACCAACGCTTCTGGCGCAAGCGTGGTACTCGGCAGCGTAGGTGCTGCAATAGTAGAAGTAAATGTCCCTGACAAGGATGGAAAACTTGCGGATGTTGTCATTGGCTATCCAGATACACTCAGCTATTTCGGTGACGGCCCATGCTCAGGCAAGATTCCCGGCCGCTATGCCAACCGCATATGCAAAGGCCAGCTCAAGATCGGCGAGAACGAATACAAACTCCCTGTCAACAACGGTCCCAACCACCTGCATGGCGGTCCTGACGGTTTCCAGAACCAGATCTGGGAGTCTCGCGAAGACGGGGACAATGCCGTAGAATTCCTTTATTTCTCGCACGACGGAGAAATGGGCTACCCCGGCAATCTCAAGGTAGTCGCCCATTACGAATGGAACGATGACAATCAGCTTCTGCTCACCCTTACCGCTGTCAGCGATGCCGACACCGTGATCAATCTCACAAACCACGTATATTTCAACCTCAAAGGAGAGGGATGCGGAGACTGCCTCGATCACGAGCTCACCCTCAACTGTGCAGAGTACCTCCCTACAGACGACACTCTTATCCCCGAAGGTGACAGCCAGCCTGTGGCAGGCACACCTATGGACTTTGTCAATGCGAAAACACTCGGCGCAGAAATAAAGAAAGACTTCCCTGCCCTTAACTACGGTAAAGGTTACGATGCATGCTGGGTGATCGATGGCTACGAGCCAGGACAGCTGGCCGACGCCGCCGAACTTTACTCCCCTGCTTCCGGCCGCTACGTCAAAGTATCCACAACACAGCCCGGCATTCAGGTATACACAGGCAACTGGCTCTCAGGATGTCCTGCAGGCAAGAATGGCCACACATACGAGGATTATTCTGCGGTAGCTCTCGAGTGTCAGCATTTCCCTGACTCTCCAAACAAACCCGAGTATCCTACCACTCTTCTGAAAGCCGGCGAAACATTTGAAGAGGCCATCATTTTCGCCTTCGGAGTGCGTTAAACCACAGGTCAGGAACACCTGTCGGAAAATCCCGTCTCAGTTCTGCTGAGTAAGGACACGGACGAGGGCTTCGTGCTCAATCAGAAAACCGTCATGACCGAACGCCGACTGTATCTCGAAATGCCTTGCATCCGGGATACGGGCGGCGGCATACTCACCGAGCTCCGGCGGGAACAACTGGTCTGTCGTTATGCTGACCAGACGGACACGCGCCCGGATACTGCCCAGCGCAGCATCCACGCCTCCGCGGGCGCGCCCGACGTTCATCGAATCGAGCGCACAAGTCAGGTACCAATAGCTGTACGCATCGAATGCGCGGCGGACAAGCTTCTCGCCCTGATAACGCTGATACGACGCCGCGCGATCTGCAAACACAACATCATCCGACTGCTCAGGCTGGGTGGCATTATAACCCTGAGGGGTGCGATACGATATCAGAGCCTGGGCGCGGGCACATTTCAGGCCCTCTGCCCCACCATCCAGAGATTCCGCAGCAAGGAAGGTCGGATCAAGCTTCAGAGCCATTCTCTGGCTCTCGTTGAACGCTGTCATATAGGGCGGAGTGCGGAATGTCGTCGCAATGAGATATGCCTCCTCGAATACGTCAGGACACATTATCAGCCATTCATACGCCACAAAGCCTCCTATTGACGGACCTATGAGCAGATCGACACGCTCGATGCCGAGAGACAAGCGGACCAGATCATTCGCCGCAGCCATGTCACGAATCGTGGTCTTGGGAAAATCGAAGAAATAAGGACGCCCCGTACCGAGCTTCTCTGCCGCAGGTCCACAGGTTCCATACGCAGAGCAAAGCATGGACACGCATACGACATAGTCGCGCGAGGGATCCACAATTCGCCCGCTGCCGACCATCTGCGGCCACCAGTCTTCGGGATCGGCATTCCCCGTGAGCGCATGACACAGCCATACCACCCTGTCACCCTTCCTGTACGGACGGTCAGGGCAATAGTAGCTGAGCTGCATATCGCTGATCTGCCCTCCTGCTTCAAACTTGAATATTCCCTCGTGATTGTATATCTTCTTGACTAGCATATCGGCCTCTGCGTGTTTTAGGAAGCACAAATGTAGGGAAAACCAATTGCAAATACAATAGGAATTCCCTACCTTTGTAAGCTTTTATTGCTTATATAATATATGAAGGTATTGAAGTTCGGCGGCACTTCGGTAGGCTCGATTGAAAGCCTGAAGAATGTCAAGAGAATCGTGGAGGCCAGAGACGAGAGTCTGGTGGTCGTTGTATCCGCACTGGGAGGCATCACAGACATGCTCATCAAGGTGGCAGGCATGGCCGCCGCTTCTGACATGGGCTATAAGGACATCTACGCCCATATACGAATGCGCCACGACCAGGTCATCGACGGACTTTTCAGCGCCAGAGAAGCGGGATCGATCAAAGCTGAGGTATATCCTCTTCTCGACCGCCTCGGAGACATGCTCCAGGGCCTTTATCTTCTGCACACGCTCACCAAATCTACACTTGATGAGATTGTAAGCTTCGGCGAGAGGGTATCTTCACGCATTGCGGCAGCTCTCATTGATGGAGCAGAGCTTCATGATTCACTGGAAATAATCAAGACACGTTCGCAGGGAGGCAAATGCTTCCCGGATTTTGAGCTCACAGAACCTCTTGTACAAAAGGAACTGGGAGACTTGAAGAACAGGAAAGGTGTTGCCGTATTGGGTGGATTCATCTCCAGAGACGGAGTCAGCGGAGAGATCACAAACCTCGGACGTGGCGGCAGCGACTACACAGCAAGTATCATAGCATCAACCCTTGATGCCGAGGTTCTGGAGATATGGACAGATGTGGACGGATTCATGACCGCGGACCCGCGCATCATCCAGACGTCATACGTCATCAAAGAGATCAGCTATCGCGAGGCCATGGAGCTCTGCAACTTCGGAGCCAAGGTGATATACCCTCCGACATTGCACCCCGTCCGCGCGAAAAACATCCCGGTACTGGTAAAGAACACATTCCGTCCCGAGGCAGAGGGCACCATCATTACGTCACAGTGCCCGCACGCGAAGCCGATCACAGGAATATCATCGATCAGCGGCACCTGTCTGCTGACTCTTTCCGCCAACTCCATGGTGGGTGTGATAGGCGTGGACAGCCGTATATTCAGCACACTTGCCGCACATAACATCAGCATATTCCTCATATGCCAGTCTTCATCCGAGACAGGTATATCGATAGGCGTGGATCAGAACGATGCAGAACGTGCGAAACAGCTTCTGGAGCAGGAATTCACCCATGAGATTGCCATAGGTTCCATCAACCCGATACGCATGGAGAAAGATCTTGCCACCGTTGCAGTCGTCGGCGAGAACATGAACAGGCCAGGCATAGCAGGCAAGCTCTTCACCACCCTGGGACGCAACGGCATCAATATGATCGCATGCACCCAGGGAGCAGACCAGACGAACATATCCTTCGTGGTACATAAGGATTATCTGCGAAAATCGCTCAACGTGATACACGACAGTTTCTTCCTCTCCGAATACAAGGAGCTCAATGTATTTATTTGCGGAATAGGCACAGTCGGCAGCAAACTGATAGAGCAGATAGCGAGCCAGAGGGAAAGGCTCATGCGCGAGCGCAAGCTGAAGATCAATATTGTAGGCATAGCACGCAGCACCAAGGGCATATTCTGCCGTGAAGGCATTCAGCTGGACAATTATCGTCAGACTGTCGAGGATGGCATCGCCATAAATGCCCGAAAACTCGCTGACGAGGTCATAGGCATGAATATCTTCAACTCCGTCTTCGTAGACTGTACGGCAAGCGAGGAAGTGGCAGCTATCTACGGAGACCTGCTGCAGCACGGAATCAGTGTCGTTGCGGCGAACAAGATTGCAGCCTCATCGTCATATGAGCACTACGCCTCTCTCAAGCAGGCATGTCTCGAACACGGCATCAAATACCACTACGAGACAAATGTCGGAGCCGGTCTTCCAATTATCGGCACCATCAACGACCTGGTGGACAGCGGCGACCGCATACAGCGCATCGAGGCAGTGCTCAGCGGAACTCTGAACTTCATATTCAATACCATCTCAGCCGAGATTCCTTTCAGCAAAGCCGTGAGAATGGCCAAAGAGCAGGGTTTCAGCGAACCTGATCCCCGCATCGACCTGAGTGGCAAAGATGTCATACGCAAGCTTGTCATTCTGAGCCGCGAAGCTGGTTACAGGGTTGAACAGGAAGATGTTAAGGCTAATCTTTTTATTCCAGAGGAGTTCTTCTCATGTTCAATGGAAGAGTTCTGGAAGAAACTGCCATCGCTCGATGCCGATTTCGAGCAGCGCCGCGCCCGACTTGAAGCTCAAGGCAAGAGATGGCGCTTCGTCGCACAGATGCTGGAGGGAGAATGCAACGTAGGCCTCAGGGAGGTGGACTCCGACTATCCTATGTACAACCTGGACGGATCGAACAATATCGTACTTCTGACCACAGAACGCTACCATAACCACCCTATGATGATCAAAGGTTATGGCGCAGGTGCAGACGTCACAGCGGCGGGTGTATTCGCCGACATCATGAGTATAGCAAACATTTAAAGCCGTACAAGGCATATATAAAACTATGAAAGTAGCGATTGTGGGCGCCAGCGGCGCCGTAGGACAGGAATTCCTCCGTGTTCTGGACGAAAGAAATTTCCCTATTGACGAGCTTCTGCTCTTCGGTTCGCCCCGCAGTGCAGGAACAAAGTATACGTTCCGTGGCAAAGAGATAGAAGTCAGACTTCTCCAGCATAACGACGACTTCAAGGGAGTGGATATAGCATTCACATCTGCAGGAGCAGGCACATCCAGGGAGTTCGCAGAGGACATCACAAAATACGGCGCAATAATGATCGACAACTCGAGTGCGTTCCGCATGGATGCCGACGTGCCGCTTGTAGTGCCTGAATGCAATGCAGAGGATGCATTGAATGCCCCGCGCCGCATCATTGCCAACCCAAACTGCACCACTATCATGATGGTAGTGGCTCTCCAGCCTATCGAGAAACTCTCCCACATCAACCGCCTGCACGTAGCATCATATCAGAGCGCATCGGGAGCGGGTGCCGCAGCCATGGCCGAACTTCAGGACCAGTACGCGTCTATCGTAGCCGGGCAGGAGCCTAAAGTCGAGAAATTCGCATACCAGCTAGCATACAACGTAATTCCTCAGATTGATGTATTCACCGATAACGGATACACCAAAGAGGAGATGAAGATGTTCAACGAGACCCGCAAGATCATGCATTCCGATGTACGTTGCTCTGCTATGTGCGTACGCATCTCATCTCTCCGCTCTCACAGCGAGGCCGTATGGATCGAGACGGATGAGCCTCTGAGCGTGGAGCAGGTACAGGCCGCCCTCGCAGCAGCTCCAGGAGTCACGCTGCAGGATGATCCTGCAACAAAGACCTACCCTATGCCGCTTTATACCGGAGGCAAAGACGACGTATATGTAGGCCGCGTACGCAAAGATCTGGCTAACGACAACGGCATCACCCTCTGGCTCAGTTCAGACCAGATCCGCAAGGGTGCCGCCCTCAACGCCGTCCAGATCGCAGAATATCTGATCAGTAAACGGATTTCAACGCGTCCTTAATATAGAAATCCAAACAGCCATAACGGAATCCTTGAGCCCGTGCCGACTTCAACATCATCGACAGCTAGGAAACTGTTTGGTTCACCCTTTATCTGCTCGAACGACTTACCGGCTCCACCGACCTCGAAAAGATACTTTCCACACGCAAAGAAGTCTCCCTTCCGAGGATAATGGAGTGTGTAACACGCTCCGACCTGATTTGCGAAGAAGGTCTCACGGACTGTACCTGTTTCCATCTTCCCCCCAAGAGCGTACATGATATTCGGATTACCAAGGAATATCTTATCCGGACTCAACAGTTTCTTATAATTTTTCAGTTCTGCTGTAAGAAGATTCATCACCCCAGCTCGATCAAGGGCATATAGCATTTTCAGACATGAGTCCCGTGTCGTAGCCAGTACTTCACACAAACGGTTTACGTTCGGGATAAACGGGAGGCTTTCTGCTGTAATCATCAATAGCTTCCCGGCCTTTTGCACGGTTTCGAATGTCACGTTCTCAACTGCAGGCAAATCGCTCTCAAGGGTCTGCATGACAGCCTCCGCAAGTCTTATATGAAAGTCTTGATGCGACTCCTTATAAAAAGGATACATTCCATGGGAAAGATAATCTTGAAAGTATTTAAGGACCTTTACATTAGATGTGATATCCATCGCATACTTCACGTGATTCTTCAATATATCCTCAAGAGGATGGGATTCAAATGACGCAATTCCCTCGTACTCCAAATATTCTCTGAACGAAAGGTTATGAAGCCTGTACAAAGTCTGCCTTCTGGATAGATCTACCTTTGAGTTATCTATCTGAAGCATGGATGAACCCGTATAGACAATATTCAGGTTCGGATAGTTATCATACAGATTCTTCAGAACCGCAGTCCAGTCCGGACACTTATGGATCTCATCCAGAAAAATATAATTAACACCGACAGAATAAAGATAATCGACAAGGTCCATAATGGAATGAGTCTTAAACCAAAGATTATCCATGGAAACATAAAGAGCGTCATCAGGATTGTCGAAGGTCTCCTTGATATGCTGAAGAATCAGAGTGGTCTTTCCAACACCCTTCTCACCCTTTATTCCAAGCATACGGACATCCCAGTTGATCGATGAATATAGGCATCTTTTGAAGGATAGCGATGTTTCGGCAAGTTTTCTATGATAGACCGCAACAAGAGGTAGTATTTCATTAGCTTCCATAACAGACAGTTCTTTCCACAAAGATAAAAATAACTTTTGGAAAAGCTATATTTTCCTATAAAATAACTTTTGGAAAAGCGAAGGACAATTTGTTGAAGAAGGCTTAAAAAAATCAGGTGGCCCGGAATGAAAGGGTCACCTGATTTTTATCAATGGGATGGGAATATTACTCCGCACCAACTTCCTGAGGAACGAAGTATGGATTCCAGAACTGATACAATACGCCAGCACGGTAACTTGCAGACGCTGAATTGTTTCTGGTGTATGCGTATATCTCGAATCCGTCAGTTGTATAAGTCGAACTCAGGTTAGAGTTTCTAACATACTTAAACGCAAGATTTGCCTCATCATCAATACTCCACGCGAATGACATGCGATATCCATTAGTGGCAGAAGTGTTCGCAGATGTCTGATACTGCTTTGTTCCACTGGCATTATAATATGACATCATAGGACGGAGATAGTAAGTGGTACCCTCGAGACTGATAGAAGGGCTGAGCAGGCAGAGATTCTGGATGTAGTAATCTCCATTCGATGCGTTATACCACAATGGAAGATCCACTGCAGGCTCTGTCTCACTCCAATAAAGAAGATTTTTAATCACATAGGTATTGGCAGCTGTACCTGCGACAATCTCTACGTCCGGCTGATACCACTCGCCTTCTTCATCTTCAAAATGGATAGTGTAGGTGCCTACGATTGAAGGTTTGCCGGCAGATCCCCACTGACCTACCCACACCTTCTTAGGGCCTATGTTTACAGAGCCGCGGCGATAGTCTTCGCCTTCGTTTGCCGCAGGGGTGATCGTATAACCATTATCAGCTTCAGCTATGCTGAGCCAGTCAACGTCCGATGATACTGTCAAAGAGCAGTTTGCCTGCACTGGGATAGAGATCGGAGCCGATGAGTCGGCATTGATAAGGTATGATGGATCAGCATTAATTATAAGTAAAAGACCTTCCTGATGAACAGGGACAACCGCCTTGCGCTCTCCGGAGCTTACGGTTACCTCTGCGTTACGTCCCTCGAGCGAATCATATGCTGCGACAGACACAAATACTGTGTCCTTGTCCACGTTAACGACGCACCAGTCCTGGTTTGAGACAGCTTTTACAGCTTCTTTAGCGTCAACCACGATTTTGCCTTCAGACTCAGCCGGGCCGAAAGATACTTCTGCTGACTTTACGGCAAGTACGTAATTGTCCGATGTCACATACCAGCTGTTGTCAGCCTTGTTGCAGGCCGCGATCGATATCGCGGCTGCAAACAATGCAATAAGTTTATTTATACTTTTCATAGTTTATTCTACTCTAGTGAATTTAACTACTTCTCCATAGTCGGTTACCCAACCTGCAATTGTTGTAGAACTTGGTGTCTGAGCGGTACATGCATACTCCATAATGCTGTTGGCGTTACCCTTGAACGATACGTTACCTGCTTCGTCATTAATGCCGATTATAGACTCTGATGTATCCCATGTCACATATCCATCAGGTGTGCTAACGAAAATCCAGAGATAGTAACTACTGTAACGTGCCATATACTGCGGATGAATCTCAAATGATCCGAAGGTGCTGTTGTACTGAGCTGTAATTGCTGCAGTTGGGCTGAAATATGACATACCTGTAATTGTATATGTCTCGCCATCAGCATTTGCAGTTACAGTGATAGGACGCTCTCCCTCATCGGTAGTTACAGTATAACTACCTACCAGCTCTTCATATTCGCGGAATCCAGGAGGTATGGTGAATGGGAAGTATACATCCGCGCCTACAGCAGTGAGGCAGTCCTCCTCCGGATCATAGGTGCAGTCCTGGAATTTCTTGCCGTAGAATTCTACCTCATCCTTGAAGTGAAGGCCCTCTACTGTGGTGATGTATGGGTAAGAGAAGTCCTCATAAGAAACGACTTCCTTTTCATCCACTACTTTTACGTGAGGGATGGAATATGTAAAGACACCGCCTGCGAGCATCACCTCGTATTCATCCTCTCCATCTACTACCGCGAGCATACGTGGCATCATGTTGTTGAGATAGTCGCTCATTACAACGATTTTCTCCATGTACTCTTCAGGGTCTTCTTCATTAGCTATACGTGTCAGCACAAGAGGCTGGCCATAGCGTTTACCCTTGAGAACGATTTCGTTCTCGTCGGCAGAAAGCGATTTGAAGCAGAATTCATAGTCACTCTCCATACCTGTTGTACTGCTTGAAGATGGCTCTGAGAAGAGATGAAGGGCTTCTGTATAAGAGTCGAATGTGAGAAGACATTCCTGTTCGCCTTTCACCTGATAGAGAGAAGCATATTCCTCGGTAGGGTCGGCTGCCACTTCGGCACGTATATATGCTATACCTTCCTTGAAACGGAATGTATAGACGTAACCACCCATCAGGTTGTCGTGATAAGCATAGAACTGCACTTTCCAACCATTCTCGGCACTCTCAAGAACTTTGGTATATTTCTCCACCGCATCGTTCATGCGCTGTGCGGCAGACTCCGGGAAGAGATTCTCCTCATACCTCGAGCAGGCCATTGCCAGCAAGGCAAATGCCGCTGCAAATATATATCTGAGATTTTTCATAGAATTAGTCATTATTATTATCATTAGGGTCCACTATAGGAGACAGATTGATGCTGTATGCACAAACGTCTGACATGCGGCGGTTCACAGCGTCACGCAGCTGCTCAAGATCGATACTGTATTGAGTCTTGAAATAAGTCTTGATCATATCGATCTTCTGATTGATCTTGGCAGCGCCATCTGCTCCTGCGAGTGTAAGGTGAGCCTGCCATTCCGTCGGAGTATTGCAGACAAAGATAGATGTCATATCTGCAAAGTCCTCAGCTGGGCTTGACATTCCGTAGTTTCTCACGAAACCTTTCTTGTGGGCATCTGAGTCACTTACAAGATACCAGTCACCTGCTACGTAGTCTCCGGAGCTGATTCTCTCGAAGTCGATATCGTAGTTCTTGGTCTGGTTCAGGATATGAGTGAACTCATGGTGCATAGTACGGAAATAATAGGTATTGAGGAAGTCACGATTGATCTGAAGGTAGTTGACCATGTTGAGAGTGACTTTCAGACCGCCTTCTGCAGTACCGAGAATCATCGTTCCAGTATCCTCATAGAGAGGCGAGCCGATGTAGTGAAGAATCTTTGGTACGTATGTACGGGTGAATTCGATGCCTGCCACCTCGTCATAAGCCTCCAGCCATGCATATTTGACAATCTTGGAAAGGATCTGTGAATTTACGAAGTCTGCAGGAGCGGCTGTGTGCTCGAGGTCAGTCTCCATATCTTCAAGACGATAGATGACTCTGATATTGTAAGGAGATGTGAAATTCTCGTATAGCCATACATCGAAAGCGTTCTGGCGCGCGGCTACCTCTCCCTGGTCAAAGATACTTGTTTTGCTGAGCTCTTCCTTCGCACATGAAGAAAGCATACACGCAGCAGCAAAGAATATAGCGTAGATATATCTTTTCATGATGTAGTATGTATTAGTCATTAACATTACGAGGGTTAGGGGCCAGACCGGCGTTGATCACGCTCTGTGGAAGCTGGATGGCGCGGCGAGGGTCATTCTTAGGCATGACGTCGATGACTTCCTGCACTGCGGCGTCAAGTATGCCGCGACGATACATCTCGATACCGAAACGTTTCACATCGAAAAGACGGAGACCTTCGTGGAGAAGGAGCTGACGGCGTGCAGCAAGTACAGCATGAATCATGTTCTCCTGCGTACCTTCTTCGATCTCATAGTCAGGATTGAGCTTCTTCTTCGGTGTCGGATGGAATGGGTCATAGTATGCAAGGCCATCGTAGAAAGCAGCGATCTGATCTACAGTCTTTGCTGAGGCACTATCATAGAATGAGGTACCCCACGCATTCAGATCATCAGCAGCTGCCTGATAGTCTTTCTTCATTATGAATGCCTCTGCGCGGTTGAGCACCACCTCGTCGGTAGTGAATGCAGGAATCATCGAGTGTGCGAATCCAATACCGTTCACTGCATCAGTATACTCGAAGTAGTATGCAATCTTTGCCATGATTACCTTAGGCATGCCGCTATACTGAGGAACTCTGAATTTAAGTGTCGACTTGCTTCCCCAAGGGTTGGCTGCGCAGCTCTCATTGTTTGCAATGACATTGTCGTGGCAGTATTTGTATGCATAGCCAAAAGGACCATAAACTATAGACCACTGAGAATACACAGAGACATTGAGAAGGTTGGCAGGGTCAGCAACATCAGTATAGGCCATTGCTCTCACCTGATTGTTGATGTCTTTGGCTCCTATAGTAGCCCAGTCGCGTACTGCAGCCTTTGCAGATGCACCGATCACGACATCAGCGCACGCAATAGCTTTGTCATAGTTGCTGCCGTCCTCCTGGGTATACTGGAGGAAGAAACGAGTAGCGAACGCGTAAGCTGCCTTTTTGTTGAAGTGGTATTTGAGGACCTTGATATGTGAGTCATCCATGATAGGAAGCGCAGCATCGAGATCGGCAGCGATAGCATCATATGTCTGGCCCAAAGTACCGCGCTCATATTTAGGATTGAG
>JAZRXU010000121.1:0-11281 GCA_045600345.1 Candidatus Cryptobacteroides sp.
GATCTCACCCATATAGCGTGCAACGATGTCGTCAACTGCATTGTAGAACTGGTTGCGGCTCTCGAGGTTCTGGAAATAAACGTCGCCATTCTCAGCTGTACCGCGGATGACAGGGGCGTTAGGGCTCATGGCGTGTGCGCGGAATGCAGTGAGAGCTTTCTCTGAGATCATGCCTTTGAGAGCCTCCTCATCGAGAAGCTCGATCTTCTGGATCTCATGGGATGTACGGAATCCATCGAAGAAGTGAATGAATGGGATGCTTGATTTGATAGTGGAGAGGTGCGCTACTGCTGCGAGGTCAAGAGCCTCCTGGACAGAAGCTGATGCGAGCATTGCGAAACCTGTCTGACGGCATGCCATCACGTCCTGATGGTCACCGAAGATTGAAAGGGCGTGAGATGCGAGTGCACGTGCTGAAACGTGGAATACGGTAGGGAGCATCTCGCCTGCGATCTTGTACATGTTAGGGATCATAAGGAGCAATCCCTGTGATGCAGTGAATGTTGTGGTGAGGGCACCGGCCTGGAGAGAACCGTGTACTGCGCCGGCAGCACCACCCTCGCTCTGCATCTCGGTGACTTTTACAACCTCACCGAAAAGGTTCTTCTTGCCTGCGGCAGCCCAATCGTCAACATACTCTGCCATGGTTGATGACGGAGTGATAGGGTAGATTGCTGCCTGCTCACTGAAGAGGTAAGCGATATGCGCTGCGGCATAGTTACCATCACAAGTGATAAATTTTTTTTCAGCCATAAGTTAGGAATTTAATAAGTTGTATTTAGTTGTTTCTGTTTCCTTGCTTTTATTTTCCGTGCACGCACACGAAAACTCCCACAAATTTAATAAAACTTGTGGGAATTAGCAATATAAAATTGATGGAAATTTTTACCTGCGTCGCATGCCTCTCATCTGCTGCATGAGACCGCGTGGGCCTATGCCCATTGCCATTTTCATCATTTTCTGGCTGGCTTCGAACTGTTTGAGGAGCTGGTTGACTTGCTGGATCGATGTCCCGGATCCGTCGGCTATGCGTTTTTTGCGGCTGCCGTTTATCTGGTCAGGATTCTCACGCTCATATGGAGTCATGGAAAGAATGATGGCTTCGGTGCTCTTGAAAGCCTTGTCATTGTCGATGTCTACATCTTTGATGGCTTTGCCTACTCCCGGCAGCATTCCTGCGAGGTCTTTGATGTCGCCCATCTTGCGCACCTGCTGGATCTGGTTGTAGAAGTCCCACAGGGTGAACTGGTCTTTCGCAATCTTTTTCTTGAGCTCCCGCGCCTCTTTCTCGTCGAATTGCTCCTGTGCCTTCTCTACGAGAGATACGACGTCACCCATGCCGAGAATGCGGTCTGCCATGCGGGCAGGGTAGAATACATCGAGGGCATCCATTTTCTCACCTGCCGAGATGAATTTGACAGGCTTGCCTGTGATCGCCTTGATACTGAGGGCTGCACCGCCGCGCGTGTCGCCGTCCATCTTTGTCAGCACGACGCCGGTCACGTTCAGACGCTCATTGAAGACCTTGGCAGTCTCCACGGCGTCCTGACCAGTCATGGCATCAGCTACAAAGAGGGTCTCTGTCGGATTGACGGCCTTGCTGAGAGTTTCGATCTCCTGCATGAGCTCCTCGTCCACGCTGAGACGGCCCGCTGTATCGATAATCACTACCTTGTAGCCCTCTGCCTTGGCTTTTGCAACGGCATTCACAGCCACTTTTACAGGATCTTTCTCACCGTCCTCGCTGTATACCGGCACGCCGATCCCTTCTGCCAGAACCTTCAGCTGATCTATCGCCGCAGGACGGAAAGTATCGCAGGCTGCGAGCAGTACCTTGGCTCCCTTTTTACTCTTTACGTAGTTGGCAAGTTTGCCTGAGAGGGTGGTCTTGCCAGAACCGTTAAGACCGGCTACAAGTATGATGGAAGGGTTGCCGCTGACATTGAGCTCAGATGATTCGGAGCCCATCAGGGCTGCGAGCTCGTCGTGAACGATCTTCACCATCATCTGGCCCGGCTGCACTGCCGTAAGCACGTTCGCACCCAGAGCTTTCTGCTTTACGTCATCGCAGAAGGTCTTTGCTATCTTGTAGGATACGTCGGCGTCGAGCAGGGCCCTGCGTATCTCTTTGAGGGTCTCGGCAATGTTGATTTCTGTGATTTTTCCTTCGCCCTTCAGTATCTTGAATGAGCGTTCCAGTTTATCGGAGAGGTTTTCGAACATATCTGCTGTATATAAATAAGTATGCAAAGATATTAAAAAAATCGCAGAGACTTGGAAAATTCGTATATTTGGCGAAAGTATGTAACAAACAGTATTATGGAAGCTTCAAAAGTCTACTACACCAACCTTCGCACCAGTGTGCAGAAGGGCAATCTGCTCGCAAAGCTGCGTCGTCTCGTCAGAACGGCCGGAATGGGAAACATCGATTTCAAGGATAAGTATGTTGCCGTAAAGATTCATTTCGGAGAGTTTGGCAACATGGCTTACATTCGTCCAAATTATGCAGCTGTTGTAGTGGATGAAATACAGAAAATGGGAGGTAAGGTATTCCTGACGGATGCCAATACTCTGTATACAGGTAGCCGCGACAATGCGGTGGATCACCTTCATACCGCTATGGTGAACGGTTTCAATCGTATAGCTGTGGGTTGTGATGTGATCATAGCAGACGGTCTGCGCGGCAAGGATGAGCGCGCGATTGACGTTCAGGGCAAATATTGTCCCGCTCCGCTTATCGGTGCCGCGATTGCAGAGGCTGACGTAGTCATCAGCATGAATCATTTCAAGGGTCATGAGATGGCTGGCTTCGGCGGTGCTCTGAAGAATCTCGGTATGGGATCAGGCAGCGTGGCCGGCAAGAAGGAAATGCACGACACGGCTCAGCCAAAGATTGTCGCTGAGAACTGCATAGGCTGCAGGATCTGCGAAAAACATTGCGCCCACGATGCTGTACATGTGCAGGACAGGAAGGCTGTCATCAATTATGACAATTGTGTGGGTTGTGGCCAGTGCGTGGCTCTGTGCCCTCATGCGGCTGCTGTCAATGGCAGTGACGAGAGCAGCAAGATTCTCAATTACAAGATAGATGAATATGCAAAGGCTGTCCTTAAGGACAAGCAGGCGTTCCATGTGTCTTTCATCATGAATGTGAGCCCGGAGTGCGATTGCTGGGCACACAATGACGCGGCTATCATTCCGGATCTCGGCATGATGGCTTCTTTCGACCCTGTTGCACTCGATCAGGCATGTGTCGATATGGTCAACAAGGCTCCTGTTCTGAAGACTTCGAACATGCTGTCTGACAAGGAGCATGAGTGTCATCATGAGCATCATGACGACGACAAGTTCCATATGATGCATCCGGATACCGACTGGGCTGCAGGTCTTGAATATGCAGAAACTCTCGGCCTCGGCACCCGCCAGTATCAGCTGATTGAATTATAATCAATAGTTGTGACGCTTCAGGAAATCCAGTAGAACGCGGCCTATCTTTGGGCTGCGTTTTATGTAACTGCCGTGATCTTCGCCCTGGAAGATGACAAGCTCTGAACCAGGAATTGAGTCGGCAATGAGTTTTGTGTGTTCTACGCTGATCATCTCCTCTGTGCCTCCTGTCACCAACGCCGGAACCCTGATGGCGCTCAGTTCTTCAGGCTTGATGTCAGGCTCCACAAGCATCATTGCCGTGAGGGGAGTATAGTTGTCGTATATCCATTTCTTGAATTCTTCGAAGCCTTCGCCGCAGTCAGGCGTAAGGTTGGCGCCGCTGAGGGCAATCATGCTGCAGGTCCCGGGATGCGACATCTCAAGCATGAGTGCTATGATACCTCCGTCGCTCCATCCCCACAATGCCGGTTTGTCAAGTCCCATTTTCTGTATGAATACGTAGATATCTTCCGCCATGTCGGAGTAGTGATATTCTTCAAGCGGAGCGTTAAGGCCATGTCCACGGGAGTCAGGGCTGTATACGCGGTATCCTGCTCTGGCAAGCTGTTTGGCCTGGGTGAGCAGGCTTTTGTGGGAACCTCCGTTGCCATGCACCAGGACTACAGGTTTTCCGTCTTTCGGACCGCGTACTGCATAAGCCATGTCCAGATCGTTGATCTCGACGTGCAATATTTCTTCCGGATATTTAAGGCATCCCAGGCTCAGGATGCCGAAATAGATGTATTTCAGAATCTTCATTTTATTTTATTTTATCTCGTTAAAAGTGATATGCTACTTGTATTATCTGCTGGCTGCCCAGAAAGCCTTGGTTGAAATCGAAATTGACCCTGAGCTGCAGTGAAAGGCCTTCCGCGATATGCGGCTCATATGCTATGCCAAGACGGTTGAAATAGCCGAACGCTTCGCCATGACGATGCCTCAATATGGGTTCTGACATGTAAAGATGCGATCCGTAAGGAGAGCCTTCCGGCGAAATGGTGCTGTATAACGGCATCAAGTCGTTGCCGAAATAGAGGTCGTTGTCGATGATGACATTCCATTTCTTAATGCGTATGTATATGTTGCCATCTACCGGTATTGTGGCGCCTTTTCCTGTTCGTCTGTCGTTCTGATAACCAGCCAGGATGCCGGCACGCACAAGCAGGGATTGCAGTGGAACGAATGATGCGAATTCGAAGTCAAGGTATGGATTCAACACTGCATCATCCACAACTCCTCCGGCTTCAACGGAATTTGCGTAATGATGTAAATAACCGGCGTAGGCTACTGTCAGCCAATTCGTTGCGTTGTAATATCCTCCGCTGTATATCTTGAACTCCTCGCGGATTGCAGGCTGATTGACACTTATCATTCCCATCCAGTCGCATCCCAGTTCGAAGTAATATTTCTCTGCCTCCCAGCTGAATTGTATGCCTTCGTATGTGGCATCTATGTATCTGTTATAGCTGGAGAATAGGGCGGGCGAGTAGTATGCCCTGGATTCATTTCTGGAAAACGCGCCGGCTACGAGTCTGAACCGGCTGTTCTTCAGATGTGTGTCAAGCTTGTAATATAGCAGTGGTTGGAGTCTCCATCCGCCGCCGAAATCATACAGGGCGGAAATGCCTCCCAGTATCCTGTGCTTGGTGTTCTTTTCGTCAAACTTCAGCCCCACAGCTGCATCTGCCCGGATACCGAAGAGGGTTTCAGACGGCACAAAGTCTCCGTGTGATCCGTATTCGGTGTTCTCGAAGCGCGTCTGTGCTCCCAGGTCATATGCGAATCTGGTCTTGCGACCTTGAGTGTCGTAGAGGTCTTCTTCGGCGCTGGCGTATAGAAAAACAAAAGCTGCGAACAGTGAAGTCGCAGCATATTTGATGTATCTTGTCATTAAAGAGTCTCGATGATGTGGGTGAATAAGGCGTTCATCTTGTCGGCAGCGGCATCTGCTATTGCAACAATCTCCGCTCCGTCAATTACTTCACCCTCTTCACGAGTACCGTATGCTGCGTCGGTAATGATGCTCATTCCGAGGCATTTGATGCCGCAATGACGTGCCACAATCACTTCAGGAACTGTGCTCATGCCTATGGCGTCACCACCGATGATGCGGTAGAAGCTGCATTCTGCCGGAGTCTCGTAGGTAGGACCTGTGACAATGACGTACACGCCTCTCTGAAGATTGACACCTATTTCGTCTGCGCATCTGATGGCATGACGCATGAGCTCGGGGTCGTATGCGTGTCCCATGTCGGGGAAGCGTGGGCCGAACTGATCGAGGTTAGGGCCTATCAGCGGACTTGGGGCGCAGTTTATATGATCGCGTATCAGCATGAGATCTCCGATACGGAAGCTGTCGTTAAGGCCTCCGGCCGCGTTTGAAACGAAGAGGTATTTGATGCCGATAAGGCTGAAAACGCGCTCTGGCATGGTGACTGTCTGCATGTCATAGCCTTCGTAATAATGGAATCTGCCCTGCATCGCGATGACGCTCTTGCCGCCGAGCTCGCCTATGATAAGGTTCCCTGCGTGTCCTATGGCTGTAGATACTGGAAAACCGGGAATTGTTGTATATGGGAGAACCTTCTGATTCTGAATCAGTTCTGCGAGTTTTCCAAGGCCGCTTCCCAGGATGATGGCAATCTCCGGTCTGCGAGGATCCTGTGCCTGGATATATGCGGCAGCTTTTTCAATTCGTTCGATGTATTCTTTTGTATCCATGATGTGGTTCGATATTTTTTCAAAGATAAGAAAAATTGTTAAATTTTTGCTATATTTGTAAAGTATCCGGAAAAATGGGTTTTTATGCTTTCAAAGCTTCAAAATAACTTGGAGAATCTCATCAGCGCCTATGAAGTTCAGAGGCAGAAGGCTGATGCTCTTGAGGCAGAGCTGGGTAGGTGTAAGTCCCGTCTGGAAGGAGCGCAGAATAAGATTAACAAACTGGAAGAAGAGATTGGCATTCTGAAAGAGAGAACTGTCTTCATGCCTTCTACTCCTGATAATTATTCAACAGCCAAGGCTAAGGTGGACGCTTTGATTAAAGACATTGACGCTGCTTTGGCATTATTGCAGTAAGGGAAGATGGCAGAACACAGTATCAAGATCAAGATTGCAGACAGGATCTATCCGCAGAAGGTGTCCGAAGATAAGGAGGGGGCCATTAGGAAAGCCGCCCAGAGCGTGGATGAAGTCATCAGGGAATACTCAAGAGCTTATCCTGAGGTTTCCCAGGTGGATATCACTACAATTGTTGCCCTGAACGCTGTTATGGAAAGCGCAGAACTCAGGGAACGTATCAGCAAGATAGAAGGACAGATAGAGCGCATATCCTCTGACTTGGAAAAGTATGTCAGTTCATTGAAATAGCCGTCAGTACATTTGCCGAAATCACTAAAGCAAAACTGAAAGGGGTGACTCGAAGCCGGATGGCAGGCCCAGGTGACTGCATTGCAGGATTCCATCACGGGACGAGGGAAGCTTGAACGTATTCGGAGCCTGAATCTTACATTGATAAGATTTCCCGGACAAATCTGGCGGCTTTTATTTTCTTCCTATAATTAAAACATGTTTTATGAACACTATTTTATTGTGTGTAGTGTCCGCTGTGATTGCAGCTATTGTAGCAGTAGTCGTGTATGCAGCTGTCAGGAAGGCAATCCTGAAGGGACGCAAGGAAGAAATCATTCAGCAGGCAGAGATAGCTGCTGAGAAGATCAAAAGCGACAAGATCTACCAGGCAAAGGAGAAATTTCTCCAGCTCAAGGCTGATCATGAGCGTTATGTAAACGAAAAGAACAATGCTCTGCGTGATGCTGAGAATCGTATCAAGCAGAAAGAGAATTCCCTCAATCAGCAGAACTCCGAGTTAGGCCGCAAAAACAAGGAGGCTGAGGCCATACGTGAAAACCTGAAGGCTCAGCTCGAAGTCGTGTCTAAAAAAGAGCAGGAATATGAGATGCTTCGTGCACAGGCCATATCTCAGATCGAGAGTATTGCCGGCATGAGTGCAGCCGAAGCCAAGGCTCAGCTGGTACAGAGCATGAAGGATGAGGCCCGCACAGAGGCTCAGAGCTATATCAATGATGTTATGGATGAGGCTCGCCTCAGTGCTGCCAAGGAGGCTAAGCGTATCGTTATCAACACTATCCAGCGTACCGCTACGGAGACGGCCATCGAGAACGCAGTTTCGGTGTTCCATATCGAGAACGATGAGGTGAAAGGACGTATCATCGGTCGTGAGGGCCGCAACATACGTGCTCTGGAGGCAGCCACTGGTGTGGAGATTGTGGTTGATGATACTCCTGATGCTATACTTATTTCAGGCTTCGATCCGGTACGCCGTGAGATTGCGCGTCTGTCTCTCCATCAGCTCGTTGTGGACGGACGTATCCATCCGGCACGTATCGAGGAGGTTGTTGCGAAGGTGACCAAGCAGCTCGAAGAGGAAATCATGGAGACGGGTAAGCGCACATGCATCGACCTTGGTATCCATGGCCTGGCTCCTGAGCTTACACGTATGATAGGTCGTATGAAATACCGTTCTTCATATGGACAGAATCTGTTGAAGCACAGCCGTGAAGTTGCAAACATTGCGTCTATCATGGCTGCAGAGCTCGGTCTTAACGTGAAGCTCGCAAAACGCGCAGGTCTCCTTCATGATATCGGAAAGGTGAGTGAGGAGGATCCAGAGCTGCCACATGCACTCATGGGTATGAAGCTCGCTGAGAAGTTCAAGGAGAAGCCTGAAGTCTGCAATGCTATCGGTGCTCACCACGAGGAGATGGAGATGAATACTACCATAGCTCCTATCGTTATGGTTGCCGATGCTATTTCCGGTGCCCGTCCAGGTGCTCGTCGTGAGGTTATCGAGTCTTATATCAAGCGTCTCAAGGATATGGAGAATATCGCTTCTTCGTATAATGGCGTCACAAAAGCATATGCTATCCAGGCTGGCCGTGAGCTTCGTGTCATCGTGGGCGCAGATCAGGTGTCCGACTCCGACGTAGAGAAGATGAGCGCTCAGATAGCCAAGCAGATTCAGGATGAGATGACTTATCCTGGTCAGGTGAAGATCACAGTTATCCGTGAGATACGTTCTGTTGCCATAGCAAAATAACTATGATAAGGAATATAGTATTCGATTATGGTGCGGTTCTGATAGATTGGAATCCGCACCATTATTATGATAAGTATTTCGGCTCGGTAGAAAAGGCCGACTGGTTCCTGTCAGAGATATGTCCTTATGAGTGGAACGCGCAGCATGATGCTGGCAAGCCCGTAGCTGAAGGTACTGCGGAACGCATCGCATTATTTCCGGAATGGGCGGATGAGATACGCATGTATTACGACCATTTCATGGACATGATAGGCGGCCAGATCGAAGGAATGGAACAGCTTGTCCGCGATTATAAGGCACGCGGCTACCATGTTTACGGCCTTACCAACTGGTCGCGCGAGACTTTCGCACAGGTGCGTCATGTGTTCCCTGTATTTGATCTTATGGAAGGTATGATTGTCTCAGGCGAAGAGTATCTTGTAAAGCCTGACAGACGCATATTTGAGCTTCTTCTTTCGCGATATGATCTGAAAGCTGAAGAGTGTGTATTCATCGATGACAATGCCAAGAACTGCGAAGGCGCCCGCATTGCAGGACTCTCCGCCATCCAGTTCCATAATCCGGATCAGCTTCGCAGAGAGCTGGATAGTATCCTGTAAATGTTCACAACAGAAGTGGCATCGAAAATCCTACAACGTTTGACCCGCTGTAGTGATTCAGGAGACAAAAAGGAATTCAAAATAAATCTTCCTGTCGCATTCTAATAAAAATATAGACATGCTACGACTTAATTGTTTCTTTCAGGCAGATAGCCCTGAAGACTTTAGAACTGCGCTGACTGCAGCAATTGACCTCACTATGAAGTCACGTGATCATGAAGGATGCATCGCGTATGATGCTTTCCCGAGTGCAACCCGCAACGATGTTTTCATGATCTGCGAGACCTGGAAGGACCAGGAGTCCCTCGATAAACATTCTGCGACCCCTGAATTTGCTCAATGCGTTGGTATCATTGAGAAGTGCGGCAAGCTCAAGCTTGAGAAGTTTGAGTTCTAGCACCTGGTGACTCTTTCCAGGAGAGTGGGGTGTGAATGGCTGACTTTCACAACAAATGGGTGAGGGGTGAGGTTGCTCAGATTTTCGCTGGCCAGTTTCTTGAGAGCTGAAGCGAGATACTCTCCGAGGCCATAGCTGCATGCGAATGCGTCGGCCTCGAACTCATTGCGCCGGCTGATGCTGTTGGAGATGATGTCAAGCATATGGTTCAATGGTGCCCAGAGCATAGTGAACACATACATGTTGATATAGAATACTGCGCTGGATGCGCCGGCCGCCTGAGCCACAGCGTCGGAGGAGAGGATCAGCCCCATGATATACATCGAGACAAGAGATGAGATAGCTCCAGACAGCATTCCTTTGATGATATGGTGCTTCTTATAGTGTCCAACTTCATGCGCCAGCACAGCTACAATCTCCTCTGTTGTGAGTCTCTCGATAAGGGTGTCATAAAGAACAATCCTTTTGCGTTTCCCGAATCCGGTGAAATAAGCGTTGGAATGGGTACTTCGCTTGCTGCCGTCGATGACGTAGACGTTCTTCAGCTTAAACCCGGCTTTATCTGCGAACGAGAGTATCTTGTCCCGGAGCTCACCTTCCTCCAGAGGCGTCTGTTTGTTGAAAAGCGGCACGATGATATCGGAAAATAGATATGAGAGGATAACAGTGAAGAGCAGCATAACAGTGAAAGCTGCAATCCAGAACCAGTCAGGTATAGCCTCATATATGGCCGCCATGCCAGCGTAAAGTATTCCCGACATTATAAGGCTTAACAGGACATTCTTCACTGCATCGCCGAAGAATGTTTTCTTGGTTGTCCTGTTGAATCCGAACTTCTCTTCAAGTACAAAGGTGCTGTACCAGTCGAATGGCAGCTCGATTATAGACTCTACCGCGCTGAAAACAATAACAAAAAGCACGGTCTGAAGCACCAGAGAGTCTGTGACTCCCTGCACCATACCTGCCGTAAGACCATATATGCCACAGCCGAACAGTACAAGTTCAATGAGTGATGATGTGCCTGCAGAATATCTTCCGAAACGTGTCTTTGCAGCGAAATACTCTTGCTGTTTTCTGTATGACTCCCCATCATAGACATCTCCGAGAATATTAGGTATAGGGTTCTTTGATGCTTTAGCATCTAGCGATGACAGGATAAAGGTCCATGCAGCCTCAACCAGAATGACGGCAATTACCACCCAGTATATAAGATTAGCGTAGGTCATGGTGCAAAGGTAGTATTAATGTGTGACAAAACGTGTCACAAGGTCATAATTGCTGCATTATGAACACAATTCTTCCAAATCATCTTTGCTTATGGTGAACACGTGACCGAATATACCCAGCGAGAGCATCTTTTTCTCACCGTCACCGACAAAATATTCAACGCTATATACGAAATTATTCTCGTAGACAACATACATGCTGAAGAAGTCTTTCATGACATTCTCGAGATAATTTGTGGCCAATGGAAAGGCTGCTGCCAAGGCAAAAACCTCATCTGCTCCAGATTCACGTAAGGCTTCATTGACGATCCCTTTGATGGCATCATTGTGAGCGTCTTTCTTTGGGCATGTCATGACTGCTACTCCTGCAATGGCAAGTAGAACGATAAGTGTGCGGAAAACGTATTTCATTGGGATTAGTTTTCGCAAAATTAGAAATAAAAGTACTCATTGCCAAGTCGTTTCGGACGTTTTGGTGATGGTAAAAGTGCCAGGAAAAGGCAAGGAGTAT
>JAZRXU010000122.1:0-5678 GCA_045600345.1 Candidatus Cryptobacteroides sp.
ACGAACCTCTGGTTTACCGGTTGTGACGCCAGTTGCACCGCCGGGTATCTACGTTCGGTCAGGATAAGCGCTGAAAGCATCTAAGCGCGAAGCCGTCTTCAAGATGAGACTTCCATTGAGGGTCGTGGGAGACTACCACGTTGATAGGCAGGAAATGTAATGGCAGCAATGTCTTCAGTTGACCTGTACTAATAGCCCGAAACCTTCTAGAGTGTTGACCTTGTTGAATCTGACAGAGCTAGTGCGAATCTATCTGTGTCAGTATCTCTCTCAATTACTATATTACGGTGGTAATAGCAGCGGGGATCCACCTCATCCCATCCCGAACTGAGAAGTTAAGCCCGCTAACGCCGATGGTACTGCTATACCAAGTGGGAGAGTAGGTAGCTGCCGTTCTTTGGAAGCCCTGAACAATTTTTTGTTCAGGGCTTCTTCTTTTTATGCTGCACATAAAAAGAAGAGCCAAAGAACGTCAGCTGTTCCCAGAGGGAACAACTTTCCATGCCTAGGGGCGCTGCCCCTATAATACCCCGCCGGCACAGAAGTGCCGGGAAGTCGCTATAATTGCGGTAATTGTTCCGGGGAGATACTGTTTCTCTGACAATAGGGGTGAATTTTTCATTTGTGGATGCAAAGCATACAACAAATGGAAAAGAGTGGGTGCCTGGCACCCCTCGTCAGAGAAAAAGTGTCACCCGGAAGAAAGATAGGCGACTATAAACTGATATGCTACTATTATATCGCTATTTCTCAGACCACTTTACCCGAAGGATTCGATATGGATATTGCTCCAACAGACGGGCTGCATTAGGACAGGAGATCTTATGGATGGTGATGCCGTTCATGCGTGTGACGAATCCGAAAATGTCGTCGCCGTATACAGGATTGCAGCACTGAGACAACTTGTAGTCCAATCCTTTGATATTCTTGGCGTCGATTATAAGCACATTCTCGCGGTCTTTCTGGCTGATTCCTGACTCTGATGGCGTAACTTCAGCAGCAGGTTCTGCATTCTGCAGATCCACATGGTGCACTTCATGAAGGAATTCGACAAATTTCTTGACGTCAAGAGGATCGATACGGCCGTCTCCTATGGCCTCAAAGAAAGAACTGAGCGTCTTGTAGCGCATCTTCTTCATTACCTGGGCCATGTCTTCATCCGTGATCTCGAACTCCCATTTGCGGCATTTTGACATCAGAAGCTCCCTTCCTTCGTTTGCCTTCTGGTACTCCTCCTCCTTAAGGAACTGTTTGATCTTTGTCCGGGCCTTGCTGCATACCACGTAGTTCAGCCAGTCTGCAGATGGCTTCTGATTCTTGTTGCGTATGATTTCTACGTAGTCGCCTGTGTGGAGTTTCTCGCGTATAGGCACAGCTTTGCCGTTTACGATACCTCCGCTGCAGCGCAGACCAAGATTGGAATGTATGCTGAAGGCGAAATCCAGCACTGTTGCTCCGCAAGGCAATTTTCTAAGCTCTCCGCTGGGAGTGTATACGAATATGTCCTTACTTGCCAGAGTGACCTCGTCTTCAGAGCTGAGATCCATGCCGTCTTTCTTTTCGAGCATTGCACGCACGGAATTCAGCCACAAGTCGAGAGTGGCTTCTTTCTTGATGCCCTTATATGACCAGTGTGATGCAAGACCGCTCTCCGCAATCTCATCCATGCGGCGAGTTCGGATCTGCACCTCAAGGTATGCTCCATCTTTGTTCTTTACGGTGATATGAAGCGACTCGTAGCCGTTGGGCTTGGGATTCGATATCCAGTCGCGCAGACGTTTCGTATCTGATTCATATTCCTCTGTCACGAGAGAGAATACTTTCCAGCAGAGTGCTTTCTCCACAGCTGGATCATCTTCGCAATCGATGATGAAACGTATGGCAAAAACGTCGTACACGCCCTCGAAAGGCACTTTCTGCGCAATCATCTTCTTCCATATGGAATATGCGGCCTTGGTGCGTACCTTTAGCTTGTATTTGACTCCGTCTGCAGCGAGGCGCTCTTCGAGAGGCTTGATGAACTCAAACATGAGTTTTTCTCGTGCGCTTTCACCTACTTTAAGTTTGTTGGTGATGCTGCGGTAGGTCTCAGGATCTGCCTCTTTAAGGTAGATGTTCTCCATCTCGCTCTTGATGTTGTACAGGCCAAGCTGATGGGCGATGGGGATGTAGAGAAGCAGGGTTTCAAGAGCTCTACGTTCACGTTCTGCCTTAGAGAACATGTCTATGCAGCGCATTACCTCTAGACGGTCTGCTATTTTTATTATAGCTACCCGCGGATCTTTGGAGTAGTTGATTATGAGCTGTTTATAGTTGTCTGCCTCGAGGCGTGTGTCTTTCGGATGAATTTGTGAAATCTTGTTCAGCCCTTCTACGATCGTGAAAATCTCAGGACTGAAATCTTCGGATATCACAGACATCAGTTCCGGCTTTACGCGGGAGGCTTCATGAAGGTATACAGCTACAACGCTATCGTCAGAGAGACCTATTTCCTCTTTGACGATGCGGGCAACATTATCAGGGTGTTCCATGAACGGAGCACCATTACCTCTGGTCATGTCGGCAAGTGCGCTGACTGCTATCTCTCTTGCCTTGTTTACTGTTCCTTCCATACTCTGAGATATTCTTTAAGAGCCCACATTTCGTCTCTATACATGGCTGCATCGCTGAAATTAAGATCGGCAGATGCTTTCTTCATATTTTCTTTTGCCCGTTCAGCAGCCGCTTCCACCTGGCTGCGACTCATCGAACGTATGACAGGATCTTGCAAAACTGCTGCCAAATCTGCCTTGATGTGACCGTCTTCGAACGCTGAGTTCGTGTCTCGCACGGAATCATGGCCCAGTCCCACGCTGATGCGTCCCTTGCCGAGTTCCGAGGGGTCTGGTATGTAATGAGGGTAGTCGTACGAGTTGGCTGCCGACATGCGGCCCTGGACAGTCCCTACGAGCGAATTCCTTTTCGTGCTGACCTGCTGCGGTGTGATGCCGTGCATTTTGTTGTATTCCATCTGTTTGGCACGGCGCCGGTCTGTTTCGTATATCGTCTGCTGCATTGATTCGGTGATCTTGTCTGCGTACATTATAACGAGTCCGTTCACATTTCGTGCAGCACGGCCGGCAGTCTGTGTCAGAGAACGTTCGCTTCGAAGGAACCCTTCCTTGTCGGCATCCAGTATCGCTACCAGACTCACGGAAGGTAAATCCAGGCCCTCCCGAAGCAGATTCACGCCTACCAGAACGTCGAAAAGTCCGCTTTTGAACTCTTCGATTATCTCTACGCGTTCCATGGTGTCTACGTCGGAATGTATATATCGGCACCTTATTCCCATACGTGTGAAATACTGTTCCAACTCTTCCGCCATACGTTTTGTAAGGGTAGTGACAAGCACTCTTTCATCCCTCTCTGCGCGGACTCTTATCTCCTCCATCAAGTCGTCAACCTGTCCGTCGGTAGGCCGTACTTCAATAGGTGGATCGAGCAGTCCGGTAGGGCGTACAACCTGCTCTACAACGAGGCCTTGACAGGCCTCCAGTTCATACTCCGCAGGGGTGGCGGAAACGAAGACTTTCTGCCCTGTCAGATCCTCGAATTCGTCGAATTTCAAAGGCCTGTTGTCGGCTGCCGCGGGGAGTCTGAATCCGTAATCTATGAGAACATTTTTCCTTGAATGATCGCCTCCATACATCGCCCGGATCTGAGGAATCGTAACGTGGGATTCATCGATGAAAGTGATGAAATCGTCCGGAAAATAATCGAGCAGACAGAAAGGTCTCATGCCCTCTTTACGGCCGTCAAAATAGCGGGAATAATTCTCGATTCCAGGGCAGTATCCCATCTCTTTTATCATCTCGAGATCATACTCTACACGCTGTTGTAAGCGTTTGGCTTCCAATGGCTTATCTGTTTCTTCAAACCATTCGCACTGCTTGACGAGATCGTCCTGGATTTCGCTTACGGCACGGGTCGAACGCTCCTTTGTCGTAACGAAATTTCCGGCCGGAAAGATGCTTATTTCGGAGAGATTTTCAAGGTATGCTCCGCTCACCGGATCGATGATGCTTATGCGTTCGATTTCATCTCCGAAAAACTCTATTCTCACGCCATCTGCCGAAGACCCGAGACCGATGTCTATCGTGTCTCCTTTTACGCGGAAAGTCCCTCGTTTGAGCTCGATTTCGCTCCGTGAATACAGACCCTCGGAAAGCGAATACAGAAGGGATGTCATGCTGATTGTCTGACCAACTTTCACGCGTACGGTCTGAGCATGGAAATCCTCGGGGTTTCCGATACCGTAAAGGCAGGAAACGGAGCTTATCACTATGACGTCACGCCGTCCTGACAGCAAGGCTGAGGCGGCGCTCAGTCTGAGCTTCTCGATCTCGTCGTTTATGCTAAGGTCTTTCTCGATATAGGTGTCGGTGGAAGGTATGTAGGCCTCGGGCTGGTAGTAGTCGTAATATGAAACGAAATATTCGACCGCGTTGCCCGGGAAAAAGTTCTTGAACTCGCCATACAGCTGGGCGGCCAGTGTCTTGTTGTGCGAGAGAATAAGTGCGGGACGTTGCAGCTTCTCTATGACATTTGCCATGGTGAAAGTCTTGCCCGAGCCTGTTACGCCGAGCAGAGTGACGGCGTCGACACCCTGGCTGAGTGCCGAGCAAAGCCCTTTTATTGCACCCGGCTGGTCGCCGGAGGGCTTGAATTGTGAGTCGATTTTGAAGTCCATGACCTTTCCATTGCAAATCTCGCAAAAAAAGCGGAAATATCTTGCTTATCATACGCAGTTTTTGTAAATTTGTGCGTTTTTTATAAAGTGCTAATTGTATAATTAAAGCTATACCATGCAATACTCACACGAAGTGCAGCAGATGTGCTGCGTAAAGAAAGGACCAAATCATGGTCCGGCTCCAATCCCAGAAGAGGGTAAGTGGATCAAATCAAAAGAGATCAAAGACGTTTCAGGCTTTACACACGGTATTGGCTGGTGTGCTCCTCAGCAGGGTGCATGCAAGCTTTCTCTCAATGTCAAAGAGGGTGTAATCCAGGAGGCTCTTGTTGAGACTATCGGTTGCTCAGGCATGACTCACTCTGCCGCTATGGCATCTGAGATTCTTCCAGGCAAGACCATTCTTGAGGCTCTCAATACCGATCTCGTCTGTGACGCTATCAATACGGCAATGCGCGAGCTTTTCCTCCAGATTGTTTACGGTCGTACACAGAGCGCCTTCTCTGAGGGTGGTCTCGTTGTCGGTGCAGGCCTTGAGGATCTCGGCAAAGGTCTTCGCAGCCAGGTAGGTACTCTTTACGGTACTCTCGCAAAGGGTCCTCGTTACCTTGAGCTCGCTGAGGGCTATATCAAGACTATCGCTCTTGATGAGAACGATGAGATCTGCGGCTACGAATTCGTACACCTTGGCAAATTCATGGAGCAGATCAAGAAAGGCGTAGACGCCAACGAGGCTCTCAAAGCCGTTACAGGTACTTATGGCCGTTTCTCAAAAGAGGCCGGTGCAGTTAAATACATTGACCCACGTAAAGAATAAGGAGATAAGACTATGATTAGAGAAGTAAAATTCGCAAGCCAGGATCGTCGTATCAAACAGATCCTCGCAGCCCTCAACGAGAACGGTATCGCTTCTATCGAAGAGGCAAATGAGATTTGCGAGAAAGCAGGT
>JAZRXU010000123.1:0-12272 GCA_045600345.1 Candidatus Cryptobacteroides sp.
GGAACGGCGCTCAGCCGCGACAGTCAAGAGGAGGGGTTTCCCACCCTAAGTTGCCGTTGCTTATACCGGAGTGACAAGTTCGATTGTTGGTAGTTTACGCACGGAGCCGCAGACCTGTGTCAAAATATCCTAAACAAAAGTGGCAGCAAACTTCAACCGGTTGCTGCCACTTCGTTGTTATTCATTTCGTCGGGAACCACCGGAGGCGAGTCAGCCCCAGGCTGTTCTAAACGGTATTGATTTATTTATAAGTAACTTCGACCTTCTGGAGACGACATGTTCTAGACACACTCCATTCCTTTGATGATACAGAACTTAATGTCTCAGTATGAGGTGTGCTCATGTCAGTAGAAAACGTATAGTTAGCAGCAGAAAAAGTCAACACTACCTTAGTTATCTTTTTTTCATTTGCAGCTTCAATTTTAAACGTACCTCCATTGTAAACACGAAGGCCTGTGCCTGTGTCATAATATTTAGGATTGTTACTTCCACCTTTTGAAGCGCTCCATGATATATTTGAATCAATAGTACCAGACAACCAATCCTGAATATTACCTGGATTAGCAGCATCATCTTTTGCTACCCAAGTTACAGTTGTTTCTCCACCAGCATTTAGTTCAAACTCAGCGCTGACAGTTACTGCCTCGGCTGGCATGGTGAACTCGTAGTCATCAGATACGGAAATCGCCGTACCAGAAGCTGTCTTCTTGGCGCTGACACTCTTGACTTTGTAACCGGAAGCAGGCGTTGCTGTGATGGTCACAGTCTGACCAGCTGCTGCCTGAGTAGGACTAACGGAAACTGTACCATTGGCAATACCACTAGCAATATTCACATTGTACTTGGCAGCCTTTTCGAGAATCTCCACGAAAACCACATTTTTAGCCTCGTCTGTGCCATTATATAGCTCGTATTCTGAAGCAAGAACCTTAATCTTATCTCCAAACTCAACCCCCAAAGTGCTGAACTTCTGTGCCTCTTGATCTGGGGTAAGACATCCATAAACATAAATCTTTCCAGACGCATCTGTCAAATCGAAATTACCGTAGGTTGTATTTACGATATTGCTTACAACACCTGTCAAGTAACAATCCCCACCTTTCGCTGCGATAAACTCTGCAATCGTCTTATCAGAAATTGCTACGGCCTTGAATGTAGCTGAAACATTCACGTTAGCGGCTGGCATGGTAAAGGTTGTTGTAGCACTTGTTGCATCTGCAACTGCAGCACCTGTGACGCTCCAAGACTCAAATGCATAACCTGTATCTGGGGTTGCGGTAAGTGTCACCACAGCACCCTCTGCGGCCTTAACAGGAGATGCTGATATGGTACCGCCGGAAACTGTCTGGCAATTAACCGTATACTTCGTTACTGAGGATTGCTCAAGAGTAACATCAATCTTAGACACTCTACACTGATTAGAGAACGAGAAGTCGACCATGTCTGATGATCCTACCCAGGTCTTGTCTGTATCAGTATAGTTACCGACATTTGCAGTAATGCCACCATTCCATGATCCATCAGGTGTAAATACGACTTTCACAATCTCATATCCATCCGGAGCGGCCAATTTTAAATATGAATCAGTATAATAACGGATATGCCCAGCAGCATAATATGTCTTATTTGAAGCAGTAGAAAGACATCCGGATATAACTGTAATTCCATCTGAAGTCGTTACACTCTGCTCTGCAGCATTACTACCTGATCCGACTCCATAAAGGGAATTATTCAAATTGATTGAATACAGATCGCCTTGTGTCTTCGTGAATGTTGCGCTGACATTCACATCTGCGGCAGGCATGGTGAACTTGCTGTCAGCAACAGCCACAGGGTCACCTGAAATAGTTTGGACGCTAATGTTCTCAAGCTCATATCCACTTGCTGGTGTGGCTGTTACAGTCACTGTCTGTCCAGCCTTTGCAGTGGCGACATCAGTAGAAACAGTACCGTTAGTGATGCCGTCTGCTATGTTGACCGCGTATTTCACTGCTGGAGCAGCAGTCGAGTAGTATACAATGATACTTGTGAAACCACAAGTTGCACCGATTGTAGCAGAAAAACTATTCGTACCTTCATCTGGAGTAACTGTCACTGTGGTTTCCTCTGCAGAAGCCGAAGCATTTGACCAAGTGCTTGAAGCAAAAGCTGAAGCATAGTCTTTGCTCGTAGCTGCAAATACGACTTTCTCTATAGAATAGCCATCAGCCGGAGTAACAGTCAAAACACTGTTTTTGTAAAAACGAGTGCTGGTGTATGTTTTTCCGGATGTTCCGGGATAGTAGTTATTCGTAGAAGTTGTTGCACCTGCTTTCTCGTCTTTTATTGTAACAACGTCATTCACCCATGAGATCTCAGTTTCTGTAGCAGTTGTGGTCTCATCGATAGAAAGGTCGAAGGTAACAAGTTCAGCGGGCTTTTGATTGAAGTCAAAGTTAAGCGTCTTGATGTGGCCTGCTTTGAAATCGGCATCGGCTGTAAGGGTGATTTCCTTGCTGTAGCCGTTGACAGTGAGGGTGAGTTTTTCACCGGATGATGCCTTGAATGGCTTGATGGCAAGGTAGTAGGTAGCTGACTCTCCATTTGCAAGGTCTGCAGCATCTGTCACATTCAGGTTTGCAGTAGAGGAAACATAGTTGTCTCCACTGGAAGTGTAGACAGGAGCGACACCGGCAAAATCAACATAGTATGTTCCGACAACAGGCTCTGTGGCTTTGAATGAAACCGTAGCCACTGCAAGAGGATCCGTTATGGAGTTCTTGACCTTCACGGCTATCACTGCAGCAAGCTGCTTCATGACGAATGTCGGAGGTACATCTGACTCGAAATCCAAAGCCTGAGCATACAGAGGAAGGTTCTCTCCGGAAAGATGGGCCTTGCTGTCGTTGCCGTTCTGGGTCTGCTTGCCGTTGCTGGCCGAACCGATAGTAATGTAGCCCCTCGAAGTATTGGCAGGAGTGACGATCTGGCTGTTATACGGATAAAGTGCATACCAGTCATAAGACATTCCTTCTTCCAGAGCCTCGGTAAGGGAGCCTGTGAACTTATTGCTGGCAAGGCCAGCCTCGGAAATTGTGAATTTATCATTGGAGCCATACTCCGTTGCTCCGGCAAGTGCATGGAAAACTGTAAGTGCATCATCGGCCACCCATTTGGTAGACATGCCGTCGTTATTTGTCTTGGTGTCAGCCTCGGCATAGATTGCGAAAGAGCCGTTTCCCGCCTCAGGAGCGGCAATCTCTTTCTTGCAGTTTGTGAGGGACATTGTGGCTGCCACAATGATTCCCATAGAGATAAGAATTCTTTTCATAGGGCAGTCAATTAAAAGTTCAACTCGTCACCATCTGACGTCCAGCTCTCAATGGACGTTTCTCCCGTGCTCTCGCAAAGCACGTCGATCTCAAGTTCAGAGATCACATCGCAGGCAGGAGCTTCATAGCACCTGACGTATTCAACTTTTCTTTTAATGTTCATTTTTAGTAAAATTTAGATTCATCCTTATAATCCCCAGTCTGAAGTGCTGAATGTATTCTTCGGAGCATTCGGAACATTGGGGAAAAACGTCATGCCCGTTATCTTCTCGAGATCGGCAACACTCATCATCTCTTTGGAGGTAACCTTCTGACCCTTGAGGGCATTGGTATGGCTGCGAACAAATGCCACGCATTGAAGTTCGGATGCAGAGCATTTACTGAGCGGCTTGCCGCTGTTACCCTTTTTCGTACGGAGCACGAGATAGTAGAACATCGTCGGCATATCGACATCTGTGCGACCTCCAAAAGATATCGTAGACGGATTCACAGTATTGCCGTAGCCATCGGTATATTTGTCGAAATAACATCCTATCACCTCATAAAGGGTATCGGCCGGCACTTTGGAATCGACAAAGTCTTCGAGGATATTCCATCCGCCGCCTCCTGTGTTGAAACCGGACGAAAGCTGCGGAGCGATATTGCTGTAGTAGAACACCTGATTGTTTGCCTTGGTGACGCATGTCCTCTCGGCCGAGCCGAGCATGTGTCCTTTGTTGCATCCGCCACCGGTAGACTTGCTCCTGTACTGAACGCCTGGAACCAATGATTCAATGACTGGATCAGAGCCGTATGTCTCTGTACGGCCGGTGCCACCCACATAACAGCTGTGACGCGGAGCCGCCACCCACACAGGGCAATGATGCTCGGAGCTGAAACATACGGTATAATTGCGATAGTCCTTGTTATTCATCGTAAAGTGGTGCTGAGCATAGAACAGGGTATGGTCGTTATCATCCTTTCCATCCTTATTTGCGTCATTTATCACAGGCAACTCATAATAGTTATGATACCTGGTATTTGTGCCCGGAGTAGGGCCAGGGGTCGGATCAGGGTCAGGACCCGGAGTAGGAGTCGGATCCGGATCAGGTGTCGGGTCTGGAGTTGGATCAGGGTCCGGCTCAGGATCGGGGGTTGGATCGGGATCCGGATTGGACGGGTGCAGACCGCCGTCTCGAGTCACCGTGATGGTACAACGGACATACTTGCCACTCGATTTCGATGTCGCGCGCACGGATGCTATGCCGGAAGACACGGCCTCGAAGCGGGCCTGAGTCGCATTGAGCTGCTCTGCAGCGAGCACGCTCGCATCCGACACGCTCCATGTTACTTCCTTATCCGTAGCATTCTCCGGCAGAACTTCTACAGTGAGCGTGCCTGCATTTCCTTCTTCTATTGTCAATCTGGACAAGCTGATGCGTATCTCTTCAACAGGGATAATGCCCTCCAGATCGGGCTGAGCGCCACCTTCGGGAATCCTATACTGGAACGGCTTTCCGCACGAGGTCAGCACAAGAGCCAGCGCAGCAATAATAAAAGAAAAATACCTTTGCATCTCCATTAAACTTGCTGATGCAAAGGTACTAAATATTTAATGCTAAATCAAAAAAATAACCTGGTTCTCTAAAAAAAATTCTGCACCGCAATGACTTGCGATGCAGAAAGTCAAAATGCTTTCTAAAAGTATTCTTGAACCGCAAATTCAAACTGGTCCATAAATATCTTTTTGAAGGCATATATGTTATTCTGCTCATAGAATATCAGCATGGCCTTCTTGTAGTCAATCGAATCAACAGAACGGAAGCTGAGCGGGCAATAACCACCCGCAATCAATATTGCATTGCTTGTTATTCGTGCCGTTCGCTTGTTGCCGTCAGAAAATGCCTGGATATATGACAGGAGAACGAGTGCAAGCAAGGCCTTCTCAAAAACATCGGACTTGCCGTTGATGAGGTCGCAGGTATCACGCATTGCCTCTCGTATCTGGAACTCATTATCAAGCGGGCGGTAATTAGTTCCGGTAATTCCCACTCGCCTGCGTCGTATGCCCTTATCAACAGACAGACCTTTGGTCAGAAGCCCATGAATGTCCTCTATATGACTTACGCTCAGCTGTTCCAGGTATTCCGGGTTATCAAGGATGAAACGAAGGGCATATTTATGATTGAGCAGCATGACTGCTTCTTCCTGGGTCTTACCATCGGCGGTCTTGCTCTCTTTGAGCAGGCGCTCTGTCTCCAGCAATGAATAGGTGTTGCCCTCTATCTGGGAAGATTTCCAACTGAGATCTATGCCCAGTCTCTCCATCTCCTTGTTGTACTCGTTGGGGGACATCTCATCAACATGACGGCGAAATTCACTCTGGAGTAGCGCAAGATGCGTTTTCTCTTTCTCTGTAAAGAGATTGACTTTTGGCAACTGTTCCTTTATCAGTTCAAAGTTGAACGAATCCTGAACTTTGCGGTCATCTACGTCCTGGGCGAAATATGTATCCAGATTCAAAGGCATGAGAAGATGAGCCTGATCAGATAGCTTGTAACGTGTAGCACGAGCCTTTCCCTCCACAACAACATCACCACTGCTCACTTGGTGAGCAATCATACGTTTGAGAGTGGCGTCACTGCCTTCGAAAACAATTCCCTTCGCAATTTCTTCACGCGAAGAAAGAGGATTGTAATGCAGGAATTGCAATATTTCTCTGGATGTATCCATGTCTTATCCTGTTTAATCGGTGCAAATATGCGAATAATTCTCCAATTATCGGCTCAAATTGACCCGATTCTTATGCCGTTTAGTTATTTATTGATCTAAAAAAATCTGCACCGCAATGACTTGCGATGCAGAGATGTCGGATACTATATGCATTCAGAAGTGATTCAACACTTCAATGCACTGCTTATTTGTTCTTTACACAACGAACGGAAACGCCAAGCTTGTAGCTGATCTTTGAACCGTTACAGGTACATTCAGCCTCATCGGCTTTATTCTGCATAGGCATCAAGCCAAAGAACTGCACATTTTTGATGCCGGAATCCGCATCACCTGTAGTATTGTATGTTATAGCAGCATAGGTTGAACCACAGATATAACCTGATGTCACCTGATCTGGAAATCCTTTAAGCGCACCCATAAGAGTAGCAGCTGTCTTTGTATTATCCTGTACGGTTACTGCGCCACATGCTTTAACATTAAAGCCAGCTTCATTCAAGAGTTTTATTGAACCATTTGTTCCATTATAGTATGGAGCCTCAGGATTTGTCTCAATTGGACTTACAGCTTTTCCAACAAGGCCTGTAATTTCCGCAATTGTAGGAATATGCCATCCCTCAGGGCAAATTCCCTGACATCCCTCAAATGACTTGGCTTTTGCTTCAGAATCAATACTATTTACAGCCACACCAAGTGCAACCTCTAACTGATAAAGATAACCCTGAGTTCTGACAGTTTCCTCATCTGTAGCAAACTGTGCCGTACCCGCTGCAGAAGCAGTACCACCGACAACCTTTACTGGATAATAAACACCAGCTGCTACATTATTCAGATCACTGCTTGGGGTCATTCCTTCCGGTACATAACGAAGGTTCTCTGCCATCCAGGTATTACCATCAGCGAGAGTTACAGTTTTGTAGGTTACACCGCCATACACGAGGGTGTTTGGATCCTCCGGCTCATCTGGAGTCACTGCTGGTTTTTTGCAGCTGACAGTCATCAAGGCTGCTGCAGCCGCCATAAGAATCAAGATTTTTTTCATGACTTTGAAAGTTTAGAATTTATAATTTAAAAAGTATATCCAAGGGATAAGCCTGCGTATGTTCTGTGCATCTGCCTGCGAAGCTCGGACGAGCATTCCAGACCAAGATGTATTCCCATATCGAAAGTATATCGAAGCGCAAATTTAGCACCAAAATATGAATTTACGCACTGTTTAAGCCATTTTTCGTAATCTTCAGTACTGCGATAGACCTCAGCAACACCGGATATGGCCGTCTCCTGTATGAGAGTTTCCTCTCTGTAACTGCCATCGCCAAACCACAATCCTCCGTCTATGCTCCAGTTGCGATTGAAAAGCCATGTGAGAACTGCATCAGCCCTGACTGTCTGCAGCACATATGCATCAGCCCTTGGGAATACAGCTGAAGCGACCACAGATTCATTCTCATATGCCACTGAGGCTGAAGCCTTAAACATGTCGAGACGCACCGCATCCCATGCAAACCTGGCATGATAACGGCCGCGGCGCTGAATGGTATTGCTGCCATAGTTATGACGTATGGTCACACCGCCTTCTGTTACCTTGTCGATAACGCTCTGGTCAAGGTCCGTAAGCGACAATCCTCCATCCAGGCGGAAAGTGTGCTGTGCTCCGCTATCCCAGTTCTCATCAGAGCGCCATGCCAAAATACCGCCCACCCTATGCTCTGGGAAGGTGTACCATATGGCGTCCTTCTCGCCTATCCTGCCTTTCGAATACAGGTATGAAGCTTCTGCAAACAGTCCCTTGTATGAGAACTGCGCCGACACTCCTTCGCCTATGGTCGATATTGGGAAACCGCTTATTCCGGACTCATTAAGGTGCACGCCAGAGCCTGTCCAAAGCTGTGACAGACCATACCATGCGCCATGATTGACAAATGCATAATATGACTGGGCTGACTCTCCCACCTGCTCGGCATTGACCGTTTCCGAACTGCGCTCGAAAGCCAAAGCCACACCAGCGCTGATATCATCGCCGACCCACTGAATGCCGGGGCGGAGAGAAAGATCCAGAGCATAATCCGTGTAACGGAGATCCTTGAGCTTGGCATAGTTGGTAGCAGAGAAATCCACTCTTGCGCCCACGCGAAGGCAGTCCATTACATCTACGCTGATACCTCCGGTCACGGCATAATTCTGCCTGCTTTTCCTTCCAGGGGTATATTCAAGGATATCTACAGGATAACGGCCAGGATCAAGCAGCATGCTTCCGCATGCATCGTACATCATGGTCTGATCGAAGGAGAAACGGCCATACATGCTGAATTTCTCAAGATGCATGATGGTGGAAGCATCGGCTCCGGCATTCCAGAGCCGGGGTGCCTCGTGGCCGAAGCGATTGTCCCCGAACTTATAGCCGCCGTTCAGTGATGCTGTAGATATATTGACGCTGTCTGCACGCATGCCGGCGATATTTTCCCCTCCCAGATAGAAGTTCCTGTCATGAATGAACTCATAACGGGTATTTACCTTTACCTGAGCATGAAGCGCAATGGCAGACGAGCACATGAAGAGCGTCATCAATATGAGTCTGAGCCTACTCATTTCTCAATGAGGCCTCCTCCCTCTCATAAAAGTCTTTTGACGAGTTGTTAGTGTCTACAAGTATCTCGTATCCGCTGGCTTCTGATGCCTGTTCATCCACTCTTCTCATGACGCTGAGCCCTTTGAAGGACTCTGCCTGCGTCACATATCCCGCATCCACATCGCTGCGAAGACGCTTCTTGTTACCTCCGGACGAGCCGTTGAATACCTCCACACCATCGATGATCCATGACCATGGAATCATAGTCACCCTGTCTATACTGGATCCCGGTACGCTTGTTACCGTACCTTCTTGCAATACATATTCCTGAATCGTCGTTCCCACAGCCTTGAATATGATGACGGTTGGGGAATTGATAGAGAATGTATATGCGTTTGCCTGGCCTGTCTTTACTACGACATCGAAATAATTCTTAACAGCTATCTTGTCGCCTGGTACCGGATGATAGGTTGGATTCCAGAAATATGTATTGTTGTACAGTACATAATATCCTTCCCTGTTCAGATTGACGCTCAGAGGGAACTGCACAGTATGATCTATGGCTCCGCGAAGACAGATCACCGCGTCTGCACCGGATGCCAGAGGATGATCTTTTCCGCTGCCTCCAAGCTGCCATACTGCCTGGATGACAGGGGCCGTATCAATTATTTTCCCCCATGGGTTGGCAGAGTTGGAGTTATATGGAGCCAGGGTGCCAAAGCACAGGCTGTCCAGATATACTGTCTCTGAATCGTTGTTATGCAGCATGACATATTGGTCTGACTGATAATTACCGTCAGCCGGAAGTTTCTTGCATCCGCCGCAGTATATCTCCTTGATGAGCAGGGTGGCCGGCTTGGAATACAGCAATTCGACATTGACATCAGAATCTGCTTCGAGCACAAATTTGTCATTATTGCCATTGAATGCACCGTCACTTACCGTGGCACGATAGAGTCCGCGTGGCATACGGAGCTGGGCAACGCCCTGCGCATTGGTAAGAGCCGTATATTTCGAAAGAGTGTTGATATCCTCCAGAGCTATCTCTGCGCCCTCGTGAACAGCACTTTCATAACCTTCGGGATACACAAGATGCAGGTTCAGTGCCACCAGCGATGACTTGTACGCATCGGTTATGCGCACACAGGAGGCCATCCACACCGCAACGGCGAGGATCATCACTATATATGATAGGCGTCTGATCATATCTTGATTCTGCATGTAATGCCATAATAGAAGGCTGGGGTGAACACGGCGCTCACGCCGGTGGCCATAGAGGTGACGTTATATCTTGTAGCAGTGAAGTTGTTGGCAAAAAGACTGAGCGATACATGTTTGCCTATTTCTTTCGTAACGCTGAAATTGGCACTGCAGTAGAAGCCATAACCGTCCTGATTGTAAGTATATGCATTGCCCGTAATTACCATCAGATTGCGGAACGCGGCATTCGAGGCCTCCGCATCAGTGAAAGGGTGCACATTGCCATCGAGGTCCATATACGCCTGCGGACGTATCACAGCATAGTTGTTACCGTCATAAATGCTGCCACCTGTCTTCTTGAGAGTGGTCTGGTCTGCATTATATGCATATTCTGCCCCATTGTATTCACTCAGATTGCGGCTTCGGCGAAGCAGCGCTGCTTCGAAGCGGCATGTAAAGACAAGCCTTGCCTCCGGGATATGGGTAATGGACGTGATATTCATATCCACATTATGGGTAAGCCGGCCGTTGATTGTAGAAGTTGACGATCCGCGCGAGTATATACCGACATACTGGTATGAACGGTCCTTGATATCCTCGCCGGGACCATTCACATAAGACCAGCCGTTTTTGTAATAGTATGACTGCGTCTCGTCCACGTACTTGCTGTAGCTATATGACGCATCCATACGGAAAGATGTTCGTATCGGCCTTATCTCCGGGAAATCGATCACCACCTCTGCTCCCGCACGGTATACGGGACTGCCGTTCACCTGACGGGTCTGGCGCACGAAGCTGCGGTCTGTGACCTTGGTCTCCATAACTGTCCACGGTTCCGCATCACTGCCACGCAGATATACCATTCCACTTTGCTGATCTATCCTATACTGCGGCTTGGCAGCTACGGAATAACCGTCAGGAAGTTTCAGGATATTGTACGCAACCGGAGTATAGACATCGGTGTACTGATATGGGTCCTTTGTAATATTATAGAATCCGACAAAACTGAGTTTCCAGTCTCCGAACTTCAGGTCCACACCCGCCTCCGAGTTGTAGTTGCGCTGCCACTTCAAGTCCGGATTATATTCCATGGCATAAGGAACCGTAAAATAAGAGTAGTATGAATTGCTGCCACTGCTGAAACCGAATGTCTGAACATCCAGGTACTCCTGCTTCGGATACAGCACCCAGAATGAAGGCAGTTTCTCGCTTACACCCCATCCACCACGCACGGTGACATGGTCGTCGAGAGTCCATTTGGCATTGAATCGAGGAGACAATGAATTCATTCCCTTATACTGTGTTCCCTTGATGATCACCTGCTCGAAACGAAGTCCGGCTATGACCTCAAGCTTGGTATTGCCTACCGGAACTGTCACCTGATCTTCAATATACTCGCTCACATTATGCATGAACGGATACTGGCTGTATGGACGGGGACGATATCCATTAGGAGCAAGAGAAGGGTCCTCATAATACTCTCCCTGACCAACATTGCCGTTCGATTTGAATTGCACACCGGCCTTGAGACGGTTTTTCACAATACCGAAAGTACGTGTCCAGTCATACTTGAGCGCCGCCGCAAAGTCCAGCTCCTTGCTGTCCACCACCTTGTCCGCATAATATTCCAGCGGCAACTGATCGGCAAAATGATAGCCATATTCCTCAGAATGCACAGAAGGCATGGTGCTGGCAGAGGAATAATAGGTGTGCGCCCTGGCAAGATTGTCTGCAAAAGAGGCAGACGCTTCAGCCTTGAGACTCGTAATCCAACTCTTGTTGAGCATCCAGTTAAGGCTGGTGTTTGCCCTGAAGGCATTATCCCTTACCCTCTCGGTATTTCCATTGTTTGCGTCAGGGTCATCTTTCGAGTTCATGCCGCCGATATTGGCGTTGACGCCGAATTCGAAGCGGATCGACTTTTTGAAGGTATTCGAATATGTGGCCCCGACATTGCGACGGGTGTACGATGTATACGGGCTGGTGATTTTTGTAGTGGCACGCGCCCATTCACCGCTGATATTGAGCACACCGTTGTTCTTTGTAAGGTCCACGCCTTTGCTGAGCGATACCTGATATGTGCGCGGATTCACGCTGAAAGCCAGATTCAGAGGGCTGCGGCCTTTTTTGGTATTCACCTTCACCATGCCGGAGTTCAGATCTCCATATTCTGCAGAAGGCACGCCTGTCATCACCTCGATACTCTCGATATTTTCTACGGCTATGCTTCTGGTGCTCGCTCCTGCAGGCTGTTCCAGCCCGGCATTGTTACCTATACGCACACCATCCACCTCGAGGGCCGTACCGAATGCGGCATTACCCGCTGCGGTTCCGCCATCTCTAAGGGTGAAAGAATTGTCCTGGGTTAGGTCAGGATTCACGGTCTTGCCACCTGGCAGAAGGGCAGCCATATCGGTCATGCTGGTCATCTGCAGATGCTCCAGAGCCTCTTTGCCTATATTATGAGACGTTCCCATCGTGCC